>JAWXAV010000012.1:0-58388 GCA_034439695.1 Bythopirellula sp.
GTGCTCGATACGAAGACCATTGACGCCGAGCAGAAGTCCGCGTGATATTGTGAACGTCGGTGGAACCGGCTTTTCAACTAACGGAGGGACATTCTCAGGCTTTCTGGCGATTAAGTAGCGGAGAATTCACTGAGAACCTGTGTGCTGATGTCTCCAGGTTGAGCGACAGAAAGATCGTGGGGATTCACTTGCACCATAAATTGGCGTAGAAAATCGGGGAGCGGTTCTAATTTGGCTGCAACGGTTGATGTGTGCAGAAAAGCAATCAAGTTCGCCTTGCCGTAAGCGACATCGTGCCTCGTCATGCCGAACGTATCGGCTAACAGCCGCGCGATGGCATCGCACTCTGGCCGATGCACGTCGTCAACCACGGCCAGTTGCAGGCCCGCGAGCTTGGGCAAGAGGTAGGCAGCGAAAGCCTGCGAACTCCGCTCGCCGGGACCGACATTGGATGGTCCATCAAGAAACAAGAAATCGATTTTCCCGGCGAAGGGTTGCAAGAGTATTTCTACCTGCTGTGGGTCATACCAATCCTCACGAACGGGAATGTGATGCACAAGATTGTCGGGCAGGAAGGAGTCGCTGAGCACACGATTGGCTTTTTTTGTATAGACGGCGTGTTCTTCGATGGAAATGAGCCGCGCGCCCTGTTTGAAAGCGTATTCGGCCAAATAGTTTGTACTGCGCCCGCTGCCGAATTCCACCATGAAACGTGGTTGGACAAGATAAAGCTCGGTCTGCAAAATCAACCAAACTTCGTAGCTCTTGGTCGCCCAAGTAAGGGTTCCCGACGAGTGTCGCCAGCGACGATAGAGTTGCCGAATCTTGTCGGTTGCTTTTGGCCCCAGTAACGCATGGAGGGCCTCAACAGCATTATGGCGCAAGGACATCGATCATTCCTGAGCGTGGTAAAGGATAAAAACTCATCAACAGCGCATCCTTACAAACCTCGCATGTTATCGATGAAGACCGTCAGGTATTCCACCGCTCGAACGAAACGCTGAAAGAACTCTTTCTTCTATCGTAACATGCCCCGCAGCCTGATTCCATAAGGTCATATAAGATAGCCGATTCTTAATAAAAGTTTGCTTGCCGTCGTTAGTTCTTTTTGTTAACCAATCTCCGTAATAATTTGAGTGGTTCCACGACCACTGCCGATCTCGCCGCCGGTATCAACACGACTGTAAGGCCAAGGAGTGCGATCCAAAGAGTCAGTTTTACTGAAATGATGAGCAGAGCCTGCGATGGCGAAATGGGAAGTGCTTCCCAGGGTGCCGAAAAGCTTTGTTTGGGAAAAAGATAAAGCTGCGCGAGTAACAGCGAACCGAAGAACGCTCCTAGCGCGGAAATCACGGGAACCCAGGTCGGCCAGAAGATCGCACTCACGTAATCTTTGATCGTTATTGCAGTACCTTGGCAACTGTAGGCTACATAGGGCAATTTGGCCGTGACGCGAGAAATGCTCACCGCGATGGCCATCCCCAGCGGTCCGTAAGGCAAGCCGATGAGCATTGCCGCCACCATAAACGTCGCATTGATCGCACCCGCCAAGGACTGCCGATTGACATGGCCAAAGCTCAAGTAGAGCCAGGAACTGGCTGAGTTTGTGCAGGCCACCAGGACGGCGGGGCTGAGTGCGAGAAAGAGCGGCACAATCTCGCGCCACTTTTCTCCCAAAACCAAGGGGATCAGTTCTGGAGAGATCAGAATAAACGCCACGGCCGAGAACGTACAAACCGTCGCCACCAAGGTCAGCGCGCTGCGATAAAACAGACGGTATCTTTCGGGGTTATCGACCAGGCGCGAAAGAGTCGGGACCAACACCTGATCGAGGGGCGTCATCAGCTTCCCCACGGGCAGCATCATCAGACTGTAGGCACGTGTATAAATACCTAATGGCACCTTGCCCCAGACGTAACCGAGCATCACGTTATCGGCGTTACGAGCAAAATAGTTAATAAACTGAAAGCCGGTTACATGCCCCCCAAAGGTCAGCATTTCGCGAACTCCGGTGCCTCGTCGCGGGAGTCCGGGCCGCCAACGACAAGCGATCCACATGCCGAGGCACGTGGTGAGATGCGAAACCGTAAGCAAGGCGACCAGCGCCCAATAGCGCCCGCCCATCAAGGCAATCGTTATCGCCACAACGGCCGCGGTGAGCGGTGCGATGGCGGCAACCGCATTGATTTTGCCGAACTCCATGCGACGCTGGAGTAAAGCCCGATGTTGGAGAGTCAAGCCAGTGATAATAAACAGCCCCGACATCGCCAGATTGAGTGTCGCCAGTTGTGGCTCGCGATAGAATGCGACCACCAGCGGAGTCGCTGCGGCCATCAGCAGGCTAAGCAACGCTGAAATTGCGAGGTTGATCCAGAACAACGTCGACACTTGTTCGTGAGTAATCTGCGGCTTCTGCACGACCGCACGCGAGAGACCCAGATCGACAAACATGCTGGCGAAATTGACGAGAGGCAGTACCATGCCGTACAAACCAAAATCCGCTGGCATCAATTCGCGAGTGAGCCAGATGGTACTCACTGCCGTCACCAAGAAGTTAAAGCTCAAACTCGCCACGGTGTAGCGGCCACCGCGCGCTGTTTGGCTGGCCAGATTGGCATGTAAATCGTCCGTGCAGAAATAGTCCACAGATTTAGACGACGAGGTAGGTGCCGTGGAAGCGTTTGTCATATCCCAAACTGTCGCTGGTGAACGGAGGGCGATTGTGGTCGAGTTACAATTTGGGAAGTTTTGTGCCTGAATCGTCGAGGGACGCAGTGGTATCGACTGAGTCTATTCGAGAACTGGGAGGCATGTCGCTAAAAGTCCGCGTCGAGGACAATACGGTAGCGGGCCTTGCCGGCTTCGAGGCGCTCGAAAGCTTCGTTAATTTGGCTCATCGGATAATGCTCGGTTTGGGGAGTGATGTTGTGGCGGGCTGCGAAGTCGAGCATCGTAGCCATCTCGACCGGCGAACCGGTGGGCGAGCCGGAGACGCTTTTTTGACCCATGATGAGCGCGAACGCCGCGACGGGGATCGGTTCCAGCACCGCGCCGACGACGTGCAATCGGCCGTTGGGAGCGAGTGACGCGATCAACGCTTCCCAATCGAGACTGACATTCACCGTGACGATCAAGAGGTCGAAAGTACCGGCCAATTTTTGAATCGCGGCCGAATCGCGGCTCGAGACGACATGGTGCGCGCCGAAGCCGCGAGCTTCGTCAAACTTATTTTCGCTGGAGGTGAAGGCCGTTACGTCGCAGCCATACGCGGTAGCGAACTTGAGGCCCATGTGACCGAGGCCGCCGATGCCTACAATGCCGACGCGGCTCGTAGGTTTGGCGTACATGGCGAGCGGATTAAAAACGGTGATGCCGCCACAGAGTAGGGGGCCAGACTCGGCCATGTTGATCGTTTCAGGGAGTGGAATCGCCCAGACCCAGTGCGAACGAACCTTGCTGGCGAAGCCACCATGATGGCCGACAATGGTGGCCTGGACTTGCGAGCAGAGGTGTTGAGCACCCGAAAGGCATTGCTGACAGTAGGAGCAACTCGTGGCATTCCAACCGACACCGACGCGCTGACCGACTTTCAATCCTTTCGCCGCCGAGCCAACGGCAGTCACTCGGCCAACGACTTCGTGACCGAGCACGGCGGGATATTGGGAGAGGCCCCACTCATTATTCCAAACGGACACGTCGGAATGGCAGAGGCCACAGTGCTCGACCGCGACTTCAACCTCTTCGGCTCCAAGTGGTCCGAGGTCGATTTGTTGGCGTACGAGCTTTTGTTGAGGTGCTGTGGCGACCCAGGCTTGGATGGAGGGCATAGCTATATTCTCTGGGAAATGTTGAGTTTGTTACCAGTGATTCTATCGTAATTTTGAGAGTTGTGAATGGATGGCTGGCGTTCACCGACTGGTGGCAGCGGGAGCAACGAAAAGTTTATTCCGGGCCGCGCGTGAAATGGCCACAACTGCGGGATGTTTCAGGCGGCGTTCGATTGAAATGGCATAGAACCGCTCTTTGACAGCAGGGATACGGCCAACGATGCTCACGGAATATTGTTGGCAGATTTCATTTTCAATGGCGGTTGAGGCCACGAATAATCCCTCGCCCGCTTGGCCAAAAACTTTGAGGATGGCACTGTCTTCAAACTCATGCTTGACCCGAGGCTTCAATTGGTGTTCATCAAACCATTGTTCCAGGGCTCTGCGCAATGTGGTGTTTTGAGTGGGCAGCAGCATGGGAGCTTCATGCAGAGAGGCAGGAAAATTTTCAAGAAAGGCGTCGGCCAACTGCTTGGCTCCGTAAACGGATACGCCACTTTCGCCTAACAGATGGTTGAACGCGCGGACATTAAGTTGCGGCAAAAGGGGCGTGTCGGCCAAGACGATGTCTAAGCGATGCAAAGCAAGATCGGCCAACAGGGTATCGAGTTTGCCCTCGAAGCAAGCCAATCGAACTTCATTCTTGAGCTCCAAGGCAGGCTTGAGTAATTGGTAGGCAATCAGTTTGGGGAGGGCGTCGGGCACGCCGACCTTCAGCCGTATCTTATCGACGGACAATTGACCTTTGAGCGAGTCGGTCAATTCATGGCCGAGCAAGAAGATTTCGTTGGCGTAATTATAAACCTGTTGCCCTATTTCGGTGAGTTCAATGGTACGTCCTGCGCGTTTGAAAAGCTGAGTACCGATCGATTTTTCGAGGCGTTTGAGCTGGCTGCTTAAGGTGGGTTGGGCAAGATGCAATTTCTTGGCGGCGTTCGTGATGCTGCCTTCCTTGGCGGCAGTCCAGAAGTAAAATAGATGATGATAATTAAGCCATTCCATGCAAGCACTCACGAGGACTAGGTGATATATAGATTATTTCTATGATATTTAGGATGTAATCTATAGCTAGAAGTTGGTATTCTGGCGATACACTTTTATTATCGCATATTATTCTCTGTCAATCCATCGCAAAAATCTATGAACTCCGCCGTTATGCTTACAGAAGCTCCCCAAGCGGTGACCCCTGTCTTGGAAGTCATGAAAACCTTTGCCCTCGATTCGCGAATCGCTTTTGACTCGATTATTGCGCGACGGGTGCTGAGCGAGACCGTGCGGGCAATTCCGGGCAGCGACGCCAAGGCCTGGCTACGCCGCTTGATCGAAGCGGGTGAAAGCGTGAATCTCCGCGTCGAGGGCGTGCAGGCACCGTTGGAAAAGATTATTTCTTTTATCGAGGCTGGGATATCGGTGGCTTATTGCCAAGATTTGCCTAATGGCACAGTCGTCTGGCATGTGTTCAGCAAGTCTCAAGGTAAGAAATTGTTTGTTCGATCCTTCGGCGTTGAGAGCGGAGAAGGTTGGAAGTCTCAGCAAGAATTGCTGAATATGCTGGGGCTGGATTCCAGCCTCATGCAAGTCAACTGGATCATAGGGCGGGCGGCAATGGTAGGTGAAGGACGAGACGATAAGCATGGCACGTCGGCCGATGACCAGCCGATCACGCCATTTGCTCGGCTCGTGCAACTTATGCGACCCGAATCGCGGGATTTGTGGGTCGTGGTCGTCTTCTCGGCAGTCGTGGGCGTGTTATCGCTGGCCACGCCGATAGCGGTCGAAGCGTTAGTAAATACGGTTGCTTTCGGCCGCTATCTTCAGCCTGTTGTCATCTTGGCCCTGTTGTTGTTTACCTGTTTGGGGTTTGCCGCCGCCCTGCGGGGCTTGATCACCTATGTCGTGGAGATCGTCCAGCGCCGGCTTTTCATCCGAGTCGTGGAAGATCTCGCGTATCGGTTGCCGCGAGTGCAACAGCAGGCGTTTGATAAGCAATATGGACCGGAACTAGTCAACCGATTTTTTGACATAGTCACAGTGCAAAAGGCTGCTTCCAGCCTGTTGGTCGATGGTGTGTCGATCGTTATTCAGACGGTGGTCGGGATGGTGATTTTAGGATTTTATCATCCATTTTTGTTAGGTTACGACATCTTCCTGCTGTTGCTGTTTACGTTTGCCACGCTGGGGCTAGGGCGAGGAGCCGTCAAGTCAGCGATCAAGGAATCCAAAACGAAATATGCGATTGCTTTTTGGCTGGAAGAGCTCACACGTTGTCCCTCGGCCTTTAAGTTTCATGCAGGGCCTCAGTTTGCTTTGGACCGCGCGGATCAACTCGCGATTGACTGGCTTGATGCGCGTCGCAAACACTTTAAGATCGTGCTGAGACAAATTGTGTTTGCCTTCGCCATGCAGGCCGTTGCTTCCACGGTGTTGTTGGGTTTGGGAGGCTGGCTGGTAATCAAAGGAGAGCTCACCTTGGGCCAGTTAGTGGCGGCGGAGCTGATTGTGATGATGATCGTCGGCTCGTTCACTAAGCTTGGTAAGCACTTGGAGATCTTGTACGATTTGCTCGCGTCGGTCGATAAGCTTGGCTCACTGTTTGATCTTGCAATTGAACCACATGACAAACTATTTCATCTGGCTGAAGATTCCGCGGCCAGCCTCGTGCTTCGTGGTGTTTCGTACGGCTGTGAACAGGAAATGGTCATCAAGAATTTTTCCTTGAATGTCGATTCGGCTGAATCGATCGCCTTGGTTGGACCCCCCGGGTCGGGCAAAAGCTTGCTGATTGACTTGATATGCGGATTGCGCTCGCCGAAGTCTGGCCACATTGAAATTGATGGGATCGACGTCCGCGAATTACGCCCCGATTCGCTGCGCGAGCAAATCGCCGTCTGCCGTTCAACAGAGATTTTTCGTGGCAAGATCGATGAGAATGTTCATTTGAATCGCGCTGAACTTACTGCTAGCCATGTTCGGGAAGCTTTAGCTAGCGTTGGGTTGCTCGACCAAATATTGGGTTTTCCGGATGGCTTGAGCACCGAATTGCAACCCGGCGGGGCTCCGCTTTCGGCCAGTCAAGCCACACGGCTCATGATCGCGCGGGCCATCGTGGGACGTCCACGACTGCTGTTGATCGATGGAATTCTCGATGGTTTGGCAGAGGAATGTGCCAAAAACTTGCTAGCAAATCTAACTGGCGATAGTTCTCCGTGGACCTTGCTCGTGGCCACTGGCAAGCAAGAAGTGATTGCAGGATGTGATCGCGTTGTGTCCTTGGGCTTCGCTAGCAGCCAAGGTCGGCCGGACGCGGAGCAGGCCGTTTAAGTGGTTATCAAGTCTAGCAATAAATTCAGTCGATATACCAAAGGAGATTATGCAATGATCAGCACGACAGTGAGGCCGGTGGGGTCTGGGCTTTCGGCGCTCAGGCTTGTGCAATCCTCACGGATAGCCCGCCGTTTGGCGAATGGGCTGTTACTTTTCTTGGTCTTTTCCATCTTTGCGATGTTTTTTTTGCCATGGCAACAATCGGCAAAAGGCACGGGCAAGGTTGTAGCCTATGTGCCTCAAGAGCGGCAGCAAATGGTGACCGCGCCTGTCAAGGGGATTGTTTTACGACTTGGTGAAAATTTAGTTGAGGGTGCCAAGGTGAAGCGGGGCGAATTCATCGTTGAGATGGAGCCGAATGCCGCCAATCTTGTCGAACAACTTAAAGGCACAGTTAATGATCTCGAAGCCAAACTTGCCACGGCCAAAGTGAAGTCTGAAGTTTATGGCCAAAATGTTCTCGACTTCCAAGCAGCGAAGGAAGCAGCCGTGGGGGGGGCCGATGAATTGATTTCGGCAGCCAAAGACAAGCTTGACGCAAAACAGCAGACCGTATCAGCCTACCAAGCGAAGCTGATGCAGGCACGATTGAATTATGAACGACAACAAAAATTGTTTGAAAAGGGAGTTCAATCGGAAAAAGAAATCGAAAAATTCAAAAAGGATCTGGAAGTCGCTGAAGCCGAGCTCGAGGCGACGTTACTCGAGGTGAGCGCCAGCAAACAAGAATGGGAAGCCAAGGAATTCGAGCGCGTGCAAAAAGAACGCGAAGCTCAGACGAAAGTCGATTACGCGCGTGCGATGCAACAAGACGCTCTCGGTCAAATGGCAGCGGTGCAGAAAGAAAAACGTGATGTTGATATCAAGCTTTCCGAATTAGATCGCTTGAAGATCTATGCGCCTCGCGACGGCACGCTCTTTCGGTTGAATGTGTTTGAGCGAGGTCAAATGTTGAAGGAAGGGGATGAGCTATTCACGATAGTTCCCGATACCGTGGAAAGCGCGGTGGAATTGTGGGTCTCGGGCAACGACACACCACTCGTTCAAAAAGGAGATCATGTGCGACTCCAGTTTGAAGGTTGGCCCGCCGTGCAATTCGCCGGCTGGCCTTCGGTCGCGGTGGGGACTTTCGGAGGCGAAGTGGTAACCATCGACTCCACGGACGATGGCACTGGAAAATTTCGCATCTTGGTCAGGCCAGGAGCCGAGCAGGATTGGCCTGCCGAGCGCTATTTGCGTCAAGGAGTACGTGCGAACGGTTGGGTCATGCTGAATCGGGTTGCGCTGGGTTACGAATTGTGGCGACAATTGAATGGGTTCCCACCCACCGTGTCCAACCAAGAACCGACCAAATCCAAGCAAGCTGACGAGATGAAAAAGATCAAGTTACCAAAATGAAATGCCAGGGATGGCTGTTCTTGTTTGTGATTGCTTGCAGTTGTGATTTGATCACAGGCTGTAAGAGTCCCACGCCCTTGGCCAACATGCCGCAAGCGGCCATCGTGACGTCATCGAATATTGAACCGGTCACTCCCCTGCCATTGCCAGCGCTAGATTCTCAGTCCACAGACGGCGAGTCAAGCAGAAATCAGCTTACACTAGCTGTGCCGATGTTGAATGAGGTGGTGACGGCTGCCTACCAAGAGCCGCTCGAATTACCTGTTCCAGAAGAAGTCATTCCGAAAACTCTTGAGGAGACCGCGAGTGGTCGCTTGGCTCTGGACGAGGTGCTCTTAGCCGTTGAGCGTTCCTATCCACTTTTGGTGGAGACCATGATGGAGCAGCAAGTTGCTGATGGCAAGCAACTCGCCGCGTGGGGTGAGTTCGATACGAAGCTTGCGGGATTTAGCATGTCTGAGCCGCAGGGATTTTATAAGAACTATCGGAATGAACTTGGCTTGGAGCAACCCTTGTATCGCGGCGGTTATGTCTTTGGCGGATACAGAATTGGCGATGGCGATTTCGAACCTTGGTACAAGGAACGTGAAACCAATGAAGGGGGTGAGTTCGCGCTCGGTTTGGGAGTGCCCTTGCTTCAGAATCGCGCGATCGACAAACGGCGGGCGGGCGTCATGCAGGCTGATCTTGCGCGTCAGGCCGTCGACCCCGCGATTCAAGCCCAACTTTTGGAATTCGTGCAAATAGCCACGAAAGTCTATTGGTCATGGATTGCCGCGGGACAGGCCCTCACGGCGCAGCGCGAGTTATTAGAAAATGCCGAAACGCGAGTCGCGCAAATTGTAGCCCGAGTTGACGAAGGTGATCTCAAGAAAATCACTCGGATCAATAATGAACAACTGATCGCCGCGCGTGAAGCCAAAGTCATTGAAGCCGAAAGAAAACTCCAGCAAGCCGCGATCAAACTTTCGCTGTTTTATCGGGACGTAACTGGCCAACCGGTCATGCCGATCGAAAGCCAATTGCCGTCGTCATTTCCAGAGCACGTAACTCCCAATACCGAGTTGATGGAATTAGACATCGAGACAGCCATCGCGAGCTCGCCGGTGTTGCGAGAGTTAGACTTCGTTGCCAGACAGGTCCGTGTGGATTTGAGAAACGCGGAAAACATGCTACTGCCCAAATTCGATGCGCTGATGAAAGCATCGCAGGACGTCGGCGCGCCAGCCAGTAGTATCAACGACAAGGGACCGTTTGAACTTGAAGCGGGTTTTTACGGCGAAGTTCCCCTGCAACGACGAGAATCGCGTGGCAAGATCATTGCGGCGAGAGGTAAGCTGTCGCAAATCGAGGTCAAGAAGCAGTTTGTCAGAAACAAAATTCAAGCTGCCGTGCAAGACGCAGTCTCGGCCATGGTGGCAGCAGATGGACGAATTGATCGCGCACTGACCAACATTCGCTTGGCGCGCGAGACGCTTGAACTCGCCAGGATTCAATTTCAAGCGGGCGACATTGATCTCGTCGAGTTGAATATCTACGAACAGTCCGTGACGGAAGCTGAGCTATTGCTCGTTACTTCCCAGGCGGATTTCTTTATGGCACTGGCTGACTATCGGGCGGCGCTTTCCTTAGATCCGCTGGCGATGAATCCCTAATGCGGTGTTTCGCTTAACAGTCGAAACTTACCCGCGCTAAGCCGCCAGCGGCTGTTATTCGCCCTTTTTGCCGCCTTTGAGTCGTTTGGCGTCGTTGCCGCGTAGTTTGCGCGATTTGTCGCCATCGCCCATCTTTTTTTGCCAGTCGACTTTGTGGTCGATGTCGTTTGGGGTATTAAGGCGCTGCTCTTCGTTCGTGTTTGGGGCGATGTGGGGCTGACCGGGGGCTGCGGGATTTTTCTTTTTCATGAGAAGACTCCTGTCAAAACTTGGGGATTCGAGAGATAAAAGGCAAAATTCGCATTCGAATTAGGGGCAGATTGCGTGCCGTAGTTCACGGTTAGAAGAGCAGACCCGGGGAGTGCCATCCCTGGGCTTGTGGAACGTGAAAGAATTTTTGTCGCAGTCCGGTATTTTGCAGTTAAATTAAGGACTGATAATGAGTTACGTGTTTTGGAGCGTGCCGGATACCCAAAAATAATGGGAATCTTACTTACTTTTTGATACTAATTTTGCCGCCGTCGCGCCTAACTATGCTTGAGGGCGAACTTTTCTGGCGGTTTTAGGGAGGAGACCAGCGTGTCATTGGGCGAGCCAGACGTGACTGGGTCGGAAGACCGCCGGCGTGATGCTTTTGCACGGTTGTTCGCCAAGCATGACCGCTGGTTGTATTCCTACCTAGTGACGTTGCTGGGCAGCACCGCACAGGCTGAGGAAGTGTTTCAGGAGGTGTGTGTCATCCTGTGGCGGGAGTATGAGACGTTTCAGTTGGGGACCGATTTTGTGAAGTGGGTGGCGGTGGTTGCCCATAATCAAGTTCGCAAGTTTCGTCGCCAACAGAAGCAGGTTGGTTTTCAACTGGTCGACATCACGTTTGATTTGTTGGCCTCCGAGGCCGTGGAGCGAGTGGATTTGTTTGATTATCGTCGCGATGCCTTGCGGCGCTGCCTGACAAAACTCTCCAACGCGGATCGGTCGTTGGTGCAAGAGTGTTATCAAGATCATAAGGTGAATTTCAAGGCAACGGCTCACAAGTTGGGCCGGCCTGAGAATACGGTATACAAGGCGATGAATCGGATTCGCCGCGTGCTGTTTGAGTGCATCAATCGCACACTTGTGTCGGAAGGATTACTATGACCACATCACAAGAGACTTGGCCGCAAAAGCAGCCGCAAAAGCAAAAGCTGCTGCGAGTCCTCGGCGATCTCTCGAACGGCCAGTTGGCTTCGTCCGACGAAGCTTGGTTGCAAGAGACGCTTACCGAGAGTGCGACTGCTCGCGCGCTTTACATGGACTACATGGAGTTGGATGCGTGTTTGGATGCGGAAGGCTCGGCGCTAGCGAATCAAACAGTGTCCGATCAATCGCGGGATTTGCTCGAAAGTAATGTCGACCACAGCTTGGTGACGCTCGCACGGGAGCTTGTCCACAATGCCGACGCGCGGAGTGGGTTTGGGCAGAGTGGCTTGAGTACGGCCCGTGATTCCAAGTGGCGCGGCTCGCCAGCTTGGGCGGTGGCTGTCGCCTTGGCGGGGGTTGCGCTGTTTTCGAGCGCGTTGACTTATTCTCTTAGCACCGGTCAGAGCGGCAGACGCTTGCTCGGCGGTGCCTCGGATCAAGTCGTAGCCCGCGTGACGGGAACGCAAAATAGTGTATGGAAAGATGAAGCCTCGCAGCGCGTCGGATATGGTTCCGAACTGGTGGCGGGGCAAGAATTGACTCTCGAAGAAGGTATCGCGGAAGTCACATTCCAGGATGGTGCGACGGTTTTGCTGGAAAGCCCCGCGCGATTTGTGGTGAATGCGCCTCATGAAGTGCAGTTGCATGAAGGGCGGATGGCGGCGGTCGTGCCGGCCCAGTCGCGTGGTTTTCGCGTGCATACCAAGGCGCTTGATGTGTTCGACGTCGGGACCGAGTTTGGTTTGATGGCCCAGTCCTCGGGGGCGTCTGAACTGCATGTGTTCAACGGCGTGGTGAAAGCCGACGTGTTGGATAGCGGTGGTCGGGCGCTGCGGCGTTTGGAGTTGAATTCATCGGAAGCGGCACGGGTGAATCCGATCTCGACGACCGTGGCGGAATTTCCCGCCGATGTGGCGGCGTTTGTGCGAAGTTTGGAACCGACAACCGGCCCGCGCGACGGCTTGTTGGCTTACGAAGGTTTTGATTATCCTGAAGGTCCGCTTGACGAGCAGAATGGCGGGTTTGGTTGGGCGGGGCCATGGTTCAGCATTGCTGCCGACAGCGAAGCCGGGCCTGATTCGAATCGCGTCGGTACCGGTAGCTTGACCGCTCGCGGCATCGTGCCGGTGGGAAATCGTGCCGTGCAATCGGCTCAGCAGAACCGCATTCGGCGTACGTTGGCGACCTCGGTGGGAAGCATTTTTGACGCTGCCGGATTGGTGGAAAGCCAAGACGACGTGCGGCTGATCGGCCGCGATGGCAAGCATGTCTATGTGAGTTTTGTCCAGCGGGTTTCCGCAACGGGCGACAACTTTTATGGTTTTGAATTACACCGAAGCGATGGAAATGCCAACCGCGTGCTTTCCATCGGCCATGGCGCTGAAAACACTGCCTACGGCGTGACTTCTAACTATAATGTGTACGGCGTGAAAAATTTCCCGGACCTGGGCGAGGAGAACACGGAAGAGAATCTGTTTGTGGTGAAGATCACGTTCGGGGTCGAGAACCGCGACGTGGTTGAGGTGTACCGTAATCCCGAATCGCTGCGCGACGAGCTGGCCTGCTCAGTCGATGCGGTGCTCAAGGGGAATTTTGCGTTTGACCGGATCAGCATGGCAAGTTTCCATGGGGCGAAGATCCACGAGATCGACGAGGTTCACGTCGGCACGCATTTTTTGGCGGTGACGGGGCGGTGGGGTGGCAAGCGTGGTTTGCAGCGGCATGTCATTGCCGAGGCTAAGCCAAGGATGATGATTATTCCTCGCAACAGCGGCGTGAATTTGGCGTCGCTCGTGCCTGGCAACTTGTTTGACTGATTCAATAACTTATCGATGCGAGCCGGTGGGCTTGTCCCGCCGGGATAAGCCCGGTGGCTCGCGAAAGACTTTTCGTGAAACGTGTGACTTTGGAGAGGCATTTATTGGAGGGGTGACGTAGGGCGCGACCGTTACACGTGTACGGTTCAACTTTGCGGAGCTTCATTGTTGTTTGTTTTTTTGTGTTTTTGGGGAAAACCCCGGAGGTGGACTAATGAGACGACTTCTTTGTTTGGCCATTGCTTGTGTGATGGCCGCTCCCGTGTCGGCGCAGGTTATCGATGGCACGCTTGACGGTGTGTACGGACCGGCTGCGGCCTTGCAGACGGTGGAAACGCAATTCGGCGACAATTTTAGTGAACTGAACGGCGGCTACGGCACGATCAACGGCGGTTTGCTGAACCTGATGTTGACTGGCAACATTGAAGGCAACTTCAACAAGCTGGAAATCTTCATCGACTCAAAAGCTGGTGGTCAGAGTGTGTTTGACAGCTCGGGTAACGATGGCGCGAATGCGATGGACGGCTTAGTGTTTGATTCTGGCTTCACGGCCGACTATCACATTATCGTCCGCCGCGGCAACGCGGGTGGCGATAAGTTTGACATCGACTTCGCCAATTTGGGAACCCAATCGGCGAGCGGTTATTTTGACATTTTCGGTGGCAGCCAGACGGGTATTGGCAGCACCGGCACGGGTGTGAACGCCGCGCCGATCCTAGTGGCCTACGACAATAGCAATGTTGCTGGCGTGGCCGGTGGTACTGGCCCTGCCAACCAAGCGGCCGCTGCGGCCGTGACAACGGGTTTGGAGCTTGGCATCGCGCTGAGCGACTTGGGTTACGCGGGTGGACCGATTCGCATCATGGCTGGCGTGAACAACCAGAACCACAACTATTGGTCGAATCAGTTCCTCGGTGGCCTGACAGCACCCCAGGGTAACTTGGGTGGTGACGGAGCCGGCGGATTTACTGGTTCTGGTGCCATCAACTTGGAAAACGGTCTGACTCCCTTGGGCGTGCCTTATGCCACGGGCGAGCAGTTTTTCACGATTATTCCCGAACCCACTTCGCTGGCCCTGTTGGGCTTGTCGTTGGTGGGCTTGGCCTGCGGCCGGGGTCGCCGGGGCTAAGAAGAAGTTTTTAGTCGTTAGTCGTAAGTTGTTAGACACTAGCCTCTAACATCTTGCCTCTAGCCACTATTAAGTGTCCTTGTTTGTTGGGCAGTCGCCGAATCGTTTGCCAGAGCTCCCCGGCCTGGCAAACGACCGGCGGTTGCCAACATTAGAATTGCAAATTGAGAATTGGAAATTGCAAATTTTGATTTGCAATTCTCAATTTGCACTTTTCAATTTTCAGCATCCTCTTCGCTTATCAGAAGGATTGATGGGTTATGAATACAACTTATCACAAGCGTAACATGCGGGCGTTTACCCTGGTCGAGCTGCTGGTAGTGATTGCGATCATCGGCGTGTTGGTCGCGCTCTTGTTACCGGCGGTGCAAGCGGCTCGCGAAGCGGCACGGAGAATTCAGTGCTCAAATAACTTGAAAAATCTGGGGCTGGCGTGCTTGAACTTTCACGATGTCAGCAAGCACTATCCCACAAGCAACATGCAATGGGGCCATGAGAAACGGACCGCGGATTGTGCCAGCACACCGCAGGTAATAGTCGATGTCCAGCCACCCGCCCTTGACGTAGAATTGACCGGCAAAGGTTTCATCGTTGACATCTTGCCGCAACTTGAGCAGGCGGCAATGCAGGATTTGATCGCTGAGAACTCTAAGGGCAAGTTCAATGTTTACAATGCCAACATAGGACAGGGCATGGGGCATCAGGCGCTCAAGGACACTGTTCGAACTCAATTGCCAGTGATCACTTGTCCCTCCGATCCGTCCGCCGTTCCAAGTGATCAGCAATATTATTGGCCGAATCGGGTGGTAGCTACGACGAGCTACAAAGGATGCATCGGCGACTCGCTGCTTTCTACTAATGCCACTCCGTGTAGCACGCAAGCCGTTCCCCCGGCCATCGGCTCCCCCGACACACACAGCACGATGTCAAACAACGGCATCTTCCAGCGGACTAGTCTTTGGCAACCGCTCAACATGAAGAGTGTGTCGGATGGAACGAGCAACACCTTCATGATTGGCGAAAATGTTGTTTCGACGGATTACCATTCGGCGGCCTATTTCGCCGACGGCGATTGGGCGACCTGTAGCATTCCCTTGAACTACCTGCAGATGAATCAGACACCGGCGTGGTACACGGACGGCACCAACTCCAAGACGGTGCGGGGCTTTAAAAGCCTGCACCCCGGCGGGGTGCAATTCGTGATGGCCGATGGCTCAGTGCAATTTATTCAAGAAGGTATTGATACCGTTAGTTATCGAGCGCTCTCCACCCGCGAAGGTGGAGAAGTGGCCAATCTTCAATAGTTTCTGCAAGTCCTTGTGGGAGGTTTTGCTTGACATGATTAGTAGAAAACGGTTTGCATTAGGTTACTTTATTATTCTGCTATCAGGAATCGTGGGCTGCGGCGGCCCTTATGATGCGTCGGTTGCTGGCCTCGTGACGCTTGATGGCAATCCCATTCCTACCGGTTCGATCTCGTTTGTGCCGTCTCAAGGTGGTCCCCTGGCGTACGCGATTGTCAACGAATCGGGCAGCTACGAGGTCCAGACGGGGAGCGTCACTGGGCTGCCGGCCGGGGAGTACAAGATTGCCGTCATGGCGCGAAAGTCGTCGACCACGCGGTCGGCAGATGGAGGACCACCGCCCCCCGGCGAGGAGATCACACCGCGCTGGTATGCCTCGCCTGAAACGTCTGGCTTGACGTTCACTGTTGAGCCTGGCTCAAACGAAATCAATCTCGAATTGACCTCCCAACCCCCCGCCGGCTGGCAAGACCCAGCAAAGCGGGGTCGGGGCTAGGCGTTGGCTTAAACGGTCGGTATGGCCGGACTGTTGTTTGTAAGCGGAATGATGAGAAGAACTGCTTTGATGAATAGTTCAATGAAAATGCGATCAGTTTGGCTGTGCGCAGCTATGGGCATCTTGCTCGTTGCGGGTTGGGCCGTGACGGCACCGGCCCAGAGCGTCTCCGCGCCGGCGACGCTGCAAATCTTTGAAGCCAAGTGGAGAACCATCGAGGATCGGCAGGTCGATTTGTTCTACTCGGGCTATGGCGGGATGTGGTTGCCGCCACCGACGCGGGCCGACTCGGGGGATCAGAGCGTGGGCTACGACGTTTACGATCGATTCGATTTGGGTCGTCCACGCAAGGAGACGTTGTACGGCACCGAAGAGGGGCTCAAGTCGCTCGTCCGAGTGGCGCATGCTTCGAACGTCGATGTCTATACCGATCACATCCTCAATCATGCGGGCTTTAGCGATCTGGGAACCGTCGACACCAAGGGAACCCCCTCGACGGCTGACGACGTCACGTTCGCCCAGTCGGGGGGCTATCCGGGCTTCGCGATCACTTTGCCGGGCGACATCGACGGCGATTTTCACAGCTCGTTTGCGAGCGGCGATCTCAACGGCCGGCTGGCAGGGCTTGTAGACATTGCTCAAGAAAAAACGCACATGTTTATTCGCCATCCCGTTGAGGTGGGTAATCCCGCGAACATTCCGGCCGGTACGGTCGCGGCCTTCGGTCGGCTGGCCAATGTGCCCAATGCAAACAATCGCCGGTTTTACCCTGACCAGGCCGGAGGGGGAATTCAACTGGACGTCGATCCCGGCCTCGGCGAGTTTTTGATCACGCGGTATGACTTTAATGTGGCCGACCCCATGGCCGGTGACGCCGTGGTCGAAAAAGCCGAGCAATTGCTGTTGCGTCATTCGCAGTGGATGGTCGAGGTGATCGGGGTGGATGGTTTTCGCATTGATGCGGCGAAGCATTTTCCCACCAATACGCTCGCTTTGCTGGATCAAGCGGTGTACCGCGCGAGCAATCGCTTGAACCACGATGGCACGATCAAGCCGGTGTACTCGTTTAGCGAAGTGCTGGACGGCAACCAGGGTTTTGTGCAGCAGTTTATTAAGCATGACCTGCCAAACCCCGTGGCGATTCCCCAGAACGATTTCACGGTGCGCGGCAACCGCGACGCGCTGGATTTTCCGCTATTCTTCGCGCTGCGGAGCAATCTGACGGCGAACGGATTGGGTAATAATTGGCACAATATTCGAGGTGCGAGCCAGGACTCACAGGACCGGCCGGGGGGCACCGAGGTTTGGCACACGGACGGCAGCCAGGGCATGTCGTTCGTTGATAGCCACGATCATCTGCCGGGGGGCTTTCCGGTGATGAAGAATGTGGCCTACGCCTACACGCTGCTGCGGCCGGGCAACGCCAACGTGTATCTCAATGCCAAGGAATTTGGCGAGGGACGTGATTTTCCGAACGACGGCAAGGACGATGCTCTTGGTGGGTTTTATGGCGAGACGATCACCAAGCTCGTTGAGATTCGCAACACGCACGGTCGAGGCAATTTTCACGAACGCTGGCTGGATAATGCGTTTACGCCCGGCGGCTTTTCCAATATTTACATTTACGAGCGCGAGAATTCGGCAATCGTGGGGCTGAACAGCCGCAATGACACGTTTGTCGAAACACGCGGCGGCGTGCAAACCGCGTTCTCTCCCGGTGCAATTCTGGTCGAGCTCACCGGCAACGCCGCCGACCCCATGATCGACCCGTCCAACCAGATTCCGGAAACGATCAAGGTCAATAATTTGGGCCGGGTGAACATCAGCATCCCAGGCAACGACACCAGCAATCCCAATGATGTGAGCCACGGCCGGGGCTACGTGATTTATGGCTTGGCGACTCCGCAAGGAAGTCTCAGTCTCACCAATGTGGCCGACACATTAGAAGGCGCGACTCCCACGGCGGCGAATAATGGCACGGCACGGCTGGGCGACATCGACGTGATCCGCGCGAATTCGTTCCAAGTGCAGCTCAACACGACGCCCGTGAGTTTGTACGACCCTGAGTTGGAAATGATGGTCCGCGATTTCGCCGCCGACGGAGATACGGCCCTCTTGCGCATCAACGATGGCATGGATCTCAACAACGTCGCGGGGATCGACAACCCGACGCCGGGGAGCGTGGCCTACGGGTTTGAGGATTTTACCGACACGCGCGTTCCCGGTTTCACGAACAACGGCGTCGGCAGCTACGCGCAAATGATCGACACGACGGAACTGGCCGAGGGTCGGCATTTTGTCACGGTCCGTGCGTTCCGCCACCGCACGAGTGGCCCGGCGGTGTTCACAGATTTTAAGCGGGCGATTTACGTGGACCGTTTGCCGGCCGAGGCGGCGGTGGTAAGTTTCGATCCGTTCGCTTCCAGCCCCAACACGTTGCAGAATCGCGACTTGATCGTGGAATCGGTCGATGGCACGGCCGACAACATGCACCTGTTTCTCGATTTGCCCGCCAATCTGACGAACGCGCAAGTTTTGCAAATGGCGCTCAATGGTCAGGGCGACGCGGGGAATTACGACGTCGATTCATTCGTATTTGGATTCAACAACGTCACGACGGGCAATCACGTGGCGACGATAGTGACGTTTGAACCGACGTTCGACGGGGTCAACGGTTTTAACGTGCAGCGGATTAGTAAGCAGCAGTTTTCGGGTTTGGGGACGGTGACCGGGATGGGGGCTGGCTTCGGAGATGTAAACGCTAATAACGTGTTTCAGACCACCGACATCGCGGGGCTGGGAAATGGATCATTCGAAACGGTGCTGTATAGCCAGAACGCCCAGTTCAAAGCAACGGCTGACCTCGATGGAAATGGCCGGGTCGATAATCTTGACCTCTTCGCGTTGGGACCGTCACTGGTGACCAGCATGGTCAGTGCGGCGGTGCTAACGGCTTATGATGACGTGTTGTTGCGAAGAGGCGACATCAACCAAGACGCGGCGACCAACGTGACGGATGTCGCCGAGTTGTACAGCGCGTTTGGCGGCAGCGCTTGGCGGCCCGATTTGAATGTCGACGGCATCGTCGATGTGGACGACGTGCAGACGCTTATCACGGACATTTTCGGCACGCTGAACGGCGACTTTGATGTGGACGGCGACGTGGATGCACGCGATTTTCTTACCTGGCAGCGCCATGCGAATCTCGCGAGTGGAGCACGCTATGACCAGGGAGACGCCGACCTTAATGGCGTGATTAATGGGGCAGATTTAGCGATTTGGCAAGCGGCCTACGGCGGGGGGAATCTCGCGGGGCAAGCCGCCTTGGCCAGTGCGATCGTGGTAGTTCCCGAACCGGGAAGTTTGTGTGGATTGCTATTAGGATTTGGCGGCCTGTTGCCGCGGCGTTTAAGGATTTTCAGTTAGTAACCATGTTAAGTATTACAATTGGGGCGATGAAACGGCCAATGGCCTCAGCATCAGTAGAGGGAGAATAACAATGAGTTCGAGAAAGTTTTTTCTAGCGAGTCTGGCTGCCATGGCAGCGTTAGTGATGAGTGGTAGTGTATGGGCGGCGCCGACGATTGATGGCACGCTTGACGGGGAATACGGCGCGGCGTTGTCCGTGCAAACCGTGCAAACGCAATTTGGCGACAATTTTACGGAATTGAACGCTGCATATGGGAAAGTGACGGGAGGTTTTTTATATCTGATGTTTACGGGTAATTTGGAAGCCAATTTCAATAAATTGATGGTGTTCGTCGATTCGAAGACCGGTGGCCAGAATGCCATCAGTGGTACGAACAATCCGCAGAATTTTGATTCTCTCATTGGCGAAGGCTTTGGCAACGGTTGGGCACCCTACGTAAACCGTGGTTTGGGTGATTCGCCGGCCCCGCTGGAGCAACCGCAGCAAGGGCAATTTACCTTCGACACGGGATTTGAAGCGGATTACGGCATGCTATTCCGACGTGGTGCAGGCAAGTTTGATTTCGATTTTGCCGTGATGAATCAAACAGCTATTCCGGCAGACGAAGTAGGTAGCATCTTTGGGGCAAGCGATGCCGGCGCGGCTCCCGATCTCTCAGCCGCCGCAGGCAATACTTCTGGTAATGCTTACGGAGTGGCTATCAATAACTCGAATGTCCTAGGCATTACGGGTGGAACTGGCGCAGCAGATCCCGTGGCGGCTCAGGCTGTAACAACTGGTATTGAAGTGGCGATTCCCTTGTCGGCCCTAGGTAATCCCAGCGGCGATATTAAAGTGTCGGCCTTTATCAATGGTTCCAATCATGACTACCTCTCGAATCAGTTTCTAGGAGGATTAGCCGCCCCGCAAAATAATCTGGGCTCGCAACCAAACGTAGATCCCACCATGGGAGGGGCTTTCTTGCTCGCCGATAAAAACTTGGACGGCAACTTTACCAACGCGGATGACTATGACGGTAATCTTGGCGATGGCGTGATGGGTTCCGACGCGCTGGGCGTGGGACTAATTAACCTTAATAATTTTGCAGGAAATCAATTCTTTACCGTTCCAAACACCGGTGGCACGGATGGCGATTTCGATGGCGATGGCGACGTGGATGGTCGCGATTTCCTCCTCTGGCAGCGCGGTGGTTCACCCTCACCGTTTAGCCCTGCCGATTTGGCTGAATGGCAAGGTGCTTACAACGGCGGGCTGTTGTCTGCTGTTTCAGTCCCCGAGCCGAGCTCGTTGGTGTTGTTAAGCTTGACCGCTGCCGCCTGTGGTCTGCTTCGCCGTCGAGTTTAGTTTGCTCGCGGACTCTTTCCGGCTGGCCGCGATCCCCACGGTCGCGGCCAGCCAATATATTTTTTGAACCAGAAAGATTTTGGGCCAGTCAGCATGTTTATTTGGTTGCGATACCGATCAGAGATGCTCGTCTGGGGCCTGCCCATGCTGGCTTTCTCTGTGTTGGTTGGTTGTCAGCAACAAGAATCGCCACTAGTCAGTGATGCAAGCAGCACAGCGCAGACGGTAAGTGTGGCGGAAGAAAATAGAGACGCTGCGAATGCAACGGAAGTGACGGCGGTCCAGGTGGCGAACATCGCCGTACCCAACACGAACGAGTCGGAAGTTGCTAAAGCTGCCGAGCGTTTCGTGCCCGCTTGGGTGACCGAAGCGGTATTCTATCAGATTTTCCCCGATCGTTTCCGCAACGGCGATCCTGAAAACGACCCAACGCGCGAATCACTCGAAGATTTTGCCGGCGTACCACTGGCGTGGCGGATCACGCCTTGGACGAGCGATTGGTATTCGCAAGCCGATTGGGAACGCGAGTTGAGCGACAACTTTTACGAGCGCGGCGTGTTTCAGCGTCGTTATGGCGGCGACCTTCAAGGGGTACTCGACAAGCTCGATTATCTCCAAGAGTTGGGCATCAACGCGATTTATTTTAACCCTGTCTTTTATGGCAAGTCATTGCATAAATACGATGGCTCGTCGATGCACCACATCGATCCCTACTTTGGACCTGATCCCGATGGAGATTTGAAATTGATCGCCGCCGAGACGAGCGATCCGAAAACGTGGCAATGGACCGCCGCCGACAAGTTGTTTCTGGAGCTTGTGGCCGAGATTCACAAACGCGGGATGCGGGTGATTATCGATGGAGTGTTCAACCATACGGGCAGAGACTTCTTTGCGTTTGCCGATTTGCGCGAGAAGCAAGAAAAATCACCGTACAAGGATTGGTACATCGTGCAATATTTCGACAACCCCGAGACACCGCACAACGAGTTTCGCTATAAGAGTTGGTGGGGCTTTGAAACACTCCCTGAGTTTGCCGACACCGTGGCGCAGGATGATTTGCACCCTGGGCCGAAGCAGTATGTGTTCGACATCACGCGCCGCTGGATGGACCCCAACGGTGACGGCGACCCTAGCGACGGCGTTGACGGTTGGCGGCTCGACGTGGCCAACGAAGTGCCCATGGGCTTTTGGGACGATTGGAATGAGTTGGTGCGCGAGTTGAATCCAGAAGCCTACACGGTCGGCGAGTTCTGGGATAATGCCCGTGACAATCTGATCGCGGGCAACTTTTCCGGCACGATGAACTACCATGGCTTCGCCTATTTGGTGAAAGGCTTTTTGATCGACGGCACACTCACGCCGCATGATTTTGGCCAGGAGTTGGTAAAGCGGTTGGCCGAGTATCCCCGAGTGATGCAACATGCGATGCAGAACCTTATTGACTCGCACGACACCGAACGAGTCGGTTCGATGATCGTTAACGCGGTGGGCAAACCTTATTTGCAGCCGGAGCGGTTCGACTATGACGTGAGCGAACGTGTCTCGCCCCGTTATGTCAACGACTATAGCGTTCGAGAACCGAATGATCGCGAGCGGCAGATTCAGCAGCTCGTGGCGCTGATGCAGATGACGTTCCTCGGTGCGCCGATGGTTTACTACGGAGACGAAACGGGGATGTGGGGTGCCGACGATCCTTGCAATCGCATGGCGATGATTTGGGACGACCTGCAGTACGATCCACAAGCGGGCGATCCACTCTCGCGCGAGCGCGAACCCGACGACGTCGAGTTCAATGCCAATCTGCATGATTTCTATCGCCGCATGATTCATCTGCGGCGTGAGCATCCCGTGTTGTCGCACGGCAGCTTCAAACCATTGACCAGCGACGACGACGCGATGTTTTTTGCTTTCGAGCGCGAATGGCAAGGTGATAGAATCTTGGTGGCGATCAATCGGGGAGACGCGACTTTTTCGTGGGAGTTGCCGAGCAAGAACGGCGAAAAACTCTCGCTGATCGAGGTGGCCTCGGATTCAAGCGCGGATGTCGACATTCTCAAACGCGATGGCGTGCATGTGATCAAGGTGCCACCGCTCGAGGCGGTGGTTCTCGCCGAGCAAACTCACCCGGAGTGAGACACGCATGATTTGCCGAGCGGCCTGCCATCGCATCTCTTTCGCGCTCCTGGCTGCTGGCGTATTGCTCCTGAGCGGTTGTGCGGAGCCGTCGGACAAACGATTGGTCACGCTCTGGCATCAGATGGTGCCCCGCGATCGAGTGATGCTCGACAGGCTCGTCGAGGAGTTTGAAGCCACGCATCCCGAGATCGAGGTTCGCACACTCTACAAAGAAACCGAGGAGCTTCGCAGTGGATTCCAAGCAGCGGCGCTCGCGGGGATTGGGCCGGAGTTGGTTTATGGCCCTTCCGACGTGCTAGGCGCATTTCATGCGATGGGCATCGTTGGTGACATGAATCCGTGGGTTTCGTCGGAGATGGCAGCGGAATTCGTGGGTGGCGCGCTCACTTATTTACCGGATCTCAAAAATCCCGATCAAGATCAACTCTTGTTGTTGCCGGATCGGTTCGGCAATCATCTCGCGTTGGTTTACAACCGCAACTTCGTGAAGGAACCTCCGACGACAACCGAGGAGATGATCGCAATCGCCGTGGAGAACACGGTTGACGAAGATGGACCGCAGGATCGCTATGGTTTGGTATGGAATTTTGTTGAGCCGTTTTTTGCAATTCCGTTTATCACCGGCCATGGGGGTTGGGTCTTCGACGATTCGGGTAAACCCGTGCCGGCGCTGAACACCCCGCAAAGTGCAGAGGCCTATGAGTTCATCTTGTCGCTGCGGGACGAGCACAAAGTCGTGCCACGCAATTGTGATTACGAAACGGCCGACTCGCTGTTTAAGACCGGCAAGGCCGCGATGATTATCAACGGCGATTGGAGTTGGACCGATTACTTGGAGACGGAAGGCATCGACGCTGCCGTGGCACCGCTGCCCATCGTCAGTGCGACGGGCAAACCGATGGCACCGATGGTGTCTCCCAAAGGCTATTCGCTTAACGCTTTGGCTTCGCCACAGGCCGCCGAGGACGCGATGCAGTTTGCGTTGTTCATGACGAGTGAGGCTTCACAGCGGAAGTTCATGGAGCTCGTGCGAATTCTGCCGTCGCGGAAAAAATTGCTTGATGATCCTTTGATGCGTAGTGACGCGACACTACAAGCATCGAAAATGCAACTTGATCGCGGGCGAATTATGCCGGTGGTCACGGAGATGCGGGCCGTGTGGGACGCGATGCGTCCTCCGTATCAATCGCTGCTCGGCGGGGGTAGCACACCTCAAGAAGCCGCCGACGCGATGCAAGCCAACGCGTTGCGGGGCATTGAGCTCATCCAAAGGGAATCGAAGCCAACCACGGCAGCCTGGGTGTGGCAACTGGCGGGGATTCTTATCTGTGGGGGACTCGTGATTTGGCAGCGCGAAGCATTGCTGAATTTCCTGCCTGATGTGCGGCGGCAACCGTTCGCGTATTTCTTGATCGCCCCGGCGATTCTGGTGATGTTCGCGACGGTGGTGTTTCCGTTTTTCTATAATGTGCTGCTGTCGATGTCGAATATGTCGCTCAAGAATTTTCAGGATTGGTCCATTGTGGGACTCGCCAATTATCGGGAGGTGTTCACCGAGCCAAAATTTTTCTGGGTGTTTTTTCTGACGATTGTGTGGACCGTGGTGAACGTGGTGTTCCATGTGGGGATTGGACTTGCACTTGCAATGGCGCTCAACGGCCCGATTCGCGGCAAAACGCTGTATCGCGTGCTGCTGATTGTCCCCTGGGCCGTGCCGGCTTATATCACCGCGCTCACTTGGCGGAGCATGTTCCATTACGATTACGGGGCGGTGAATCTGATCCTCAGCAACTGGTTTGGCATTGCGCCGTTGAATTGGCTCGGCGAACCAGGGCTCGCGTTCACGTCGTGCATCGTGGCCAACGTCTGGCTCGGCTATCCGTTTATGATGGTGATCGCGCTCGGTGGGTTGCAAGGTATTCCGCAGGAGCTTTACGAAGCGGCCCGCATCGACGGTGCCAATCGTTGGCAACAGTTTCGCAATGTCACGCTACCGCTCTTAAAGCCGGTGCTCGTCCCGGCGGTGACACTCGGCGCGATTTGGACCTTCAACAATCTCAATGTGATCTGGCTGGTGTCGAACGGCGGGGAACCGGCGGATCAAACGCATATTCTGGTTTCGTATGTCTACAAGGCGGTGTTCAATTTTTATCGCTACGGCTACGGCGCGGCACTCTCGATGGTGATCTTCACAATTCTCTTGACGGTGAGCCTCATTTCCTTGCAACGGACCCGTGCAACGGAGAGCGTTTACACGTAAAAAGCATGAACGAACCACGCCTCATCACGATTTGCCGGCACCTGTTTTTGCTGCTGTTTGCCGCGATCAGCATCTATCCGGTGCTGACCGTATTCTCGATTTCGCTCAGGCCGGGGAATCAGTTGCAATCGACCGATCTGTCGATCATCCCCCCGAATTGGACGTTCGACGCCTACCGGCAACTCTTTACCGAGCAGCCGTTTTTGCAGTGGCTCGGGAATTCGCTGATCGTCTCCGTGTTGGTCACGGTGACCGGCGTGGTGCTGGCGTCGATTGGGGGGTACGCGTTGAGCCGGTTCAAGTTCATCGGTCGGCAAGCCACGATGCTCGCAATTCTTACAACACAAATGTTCCCGGCGACGATGCTCTTGTTGCCGCTCTACATCATCATCGCCAAGCTGCACTTGGTGGATACATTTTTTGGCCTCTTAATCTTTTACGTTTCGACGGCCTTGCCGTTTTGCATTTGGCAGATGAAGGGATTTTACGACACGATCCCGCCGTCGCTGGAAGAGGCCGCGCGGATCGACGGGTGCAGCCAATTCAGCGCGTTTTGGCGGATCATTCTGCCGATTGCCGTGCCGGGTCTAGTGATCACGGCTCTTTTCAGTTTCATGACCGCTTGGAGCGAATACATCGTGGCGGCTCAAGTGCTGCAAGACCGGGAGCTGTTTACCTTGCCACTGGGGATCAAGAGTTTTCAAGCAAGCATGTCGACACAATGGGCGCTCTACGCCGCGGCGTCGATCCTGGTGAGCATCCCCGTGGTAGTGGTGTTCATCGGGCTGAGCCGATATCTCGTGTCGGGGATGACGCTGGGGGCGGTGAAGGAGTGATATACATTAGGGTTGGCTACTGCATTTGACAAGTGTCACGTTACAAGTTACAATTCATGGAATGATTAAGACATTTGCCGATAATCGCACCCAGGAGCTTTACGTTACTGGCAAGGCGAAGCGAGTGTCGATAGAACTTGCCAAGCGCGCGGCGCGCCAACTTGAATACGTCGATTTGGCTAACAGACTTGATGATTTGAAGGTTCCTCCTGGCAATCGCTTGCATGCACTTGAAGGAAACCGCAGTGGACAATACGCCATTTGCGTGAATGATCAGTGGCGAATTTGCTTTAGGTTTGTCGATGGCGATGCTTACGAAGTAGAATTCTGCGACTATCACTAATTGAGGTGTAACCATGACCATTCCGAATACCACAAAGATGAAGCGCCGGCCAACACACCCAGGCGAAATGCTACGTGAAGACTTTCTGCCGGACTACGGACTTACTGTTGCTCGCCTAGCGGAGGCAATGGGCGTTTCGCGTCAATCGGTCAATGAGCTTTTGGGTGGGCGGCGAGCGGTTAGCCCCGAGATGTCGCTGCGACTCGCGCGGCTGTTCGGAAATTCGCCCGAGTTCTGGTTGAACGCTCAACGCGCGGTGGATTTGTGGGAGGCAGGCCAAGCGATAAAGAAAGACATCGCTCGGATCAAGCCGCTGCGGAGTGCGTAGAGCCAGAAGAATAGGCCGATCAGAACGATTTGTCGCCCAAATCGCTCTGGATTCTTACGTGCATTAGAGGAAGTGATGCAACTATCGAATTTTGCAATTGGTGACAACTACGCAATTTGCATCGGTCCGACTTGGTTTGACTTACATAACGACTACGATTTTGAGAAATATGAGTACGATCCGTATGCAAATTGCGCGGTTTTTTCTTGGGCACGAACTACTTTTCGAGCATCTGATCCAGAGATAGTTCGAAGACTGACTCTACGATTTGACAACCTAACGATATTAAAGACCGAGTTTGTAGCAGAGTCACAAAATAACACTGATGTGAAAACTCTGACCTTCGTTGACTTTCTTCATTCTGATGATTTGAATGTGATGGATGGATGCCTTACGCAGAATAAATCATATAGTACTTATCACATCATATTTCGATTTCAAAACGGATTAGCAATCAAATGTTTTTCGAGGACCGTGACATGCGAATTAGAAAGTTGATGTAGTCTTGCGTCGAAGGATTCCAAGACTAAAATCCACTCATATGGTCGGAGTTGGCACGTCAGTTTTCATTTCAGCAGATGAGTGTCGGTGCCACCCGCGATTTCTGGCCCAGCCGGTGGACAACGTCCTCCGGGGTCCCGGACTGCGTAGCGGTCCGGCTACGGGAAAACGAGCTATGCTGGTAACGCGATCACATGAGCGCCGCGCGCCGGCGGGGTCACGAACGCCGTGGCGGTGATGCCGGTTTTTTTTTGGTATTGGTCGCAGATTGCTTTCGCAATACTGGTGGCTTGTTCTGAGCGAACTAAGCTGACGGTCGAGCCGCCGAAGCCGCCGCCGGTCATGCGAGAGCCGATCACGCCCTTTGAAGTACCCAAGCTTCGCGCTGCTTCGACCAACGCGTCGAGTTCGGGGCAACTGACTTCGTAATCGTCGCGTAAGGAATCGTGGCTGGCGTACATTAGCTCACCAACACTGTTCCAGTCACCGGTGGGAATCGCGGCGGCAGCGCGCATGGTGCGGTCGATCTCGCCGATCACGTGCCGGGCACGACGGAATTGGACGTCGTCGAGTTCCGCTTTTTTGCTCTCTAGCAAAGCAAATGTTGCCTCGCGCAACGAGGGAACACCCAGAATTTTGGCCGCTGCTTCGCATTGGGCACGGCGCTCAGCGTATTCGCCACCAGTAAGTTCATGCTTGACGTTGGAGTTGATAATCAGCACGGTCACGCTCGGATCGCTCATCGGCACCATGCGGGTTTCTTGACTGCGGCAATCGAGCAGCATCAAATGATTTGCCTCGCAGAGGACGCTGCTGAATTGATCCATGATTCCGCAAGGGACGCCGGCACCGCGATGCTCGGCTTGTTGGCAGAGGAGGGCCTTCACTTTCGGGTCGAGCGTTTTGCCGGCGAGTTGTTCGAGCAATGTGGCGGTTGCGACTTCCAGTGCGGCGCTGCTGGAAAGCCCGCCACCTACGGGAACCGTGGAGTCGATCACGGCATCGAACACCGGTGGGACGAGGGCATGTTCGGCGGCCGCTTCAAAGACGCCCCGAATATATTTGGCCCAGCCGGGCAGCGGTGCCGAGTGTTCCCCGGCGAGGCAGATTTCGTGTTCTTCCCCAAAAGTGTTGGTAAGTATCCGCGCGGCGCGGACAGGGCGGTCGTCGTGACTTTCGTCGGCGGCGATCACCGTGTAGCGATCGATGGCCATCGGCAGCACGAAGCCGTCGTTATAGTCGGTGTGCTCGCCGATGATATTCACGCGGCCCGGCGCGGCGACGACATAACGGGCCGGTCGGCCGAAGTGTAGCTGGAACGCTTGCGCTGTGCGTTGGGCGAGGTCGCTCAGGGTAATGTCTTGAGATTCCATTGGGTTCCGCCTATTGGTTGTTTGACCATGAGCTGGCGCTCACGGCTATATCTTTATTTATTGTGGGCCGGGGAGCAGCGTGATGTAGTCGTCGACGCTGCCGCGATCGAGGCAGCACTGGATGATATCGCGCCCTAAGGGGTCGAGGTCGTCTTCCAGGTAGTTAGCCAACTCGCGGTGGAAAAAGCCGTACAAGATTTCCGCTCCTTTGTCGTACGCTTCCTCGCCGATTTCTGGCTGCGTGTGCGTTTCCAAAAACCATTTGGCGACCGTCGTGCCTTCGATTTGCATCGAACGCATCGCGAAGCCCAACAACGGGCAGCGGGCATGCTTGACTTGATCGGGGCGAAACTTGGCGCTGCCGCGACGGGCGAGAAACTCACGGGCAAGCCATTGCGGCATGAAACCGGTGTGCCAAGCTCCGACATTTTGATTGGGAACCAACACAAAGCGGGTTTTGGGCGTGTCGACGATTTGCCTGAGCAGCAAATTGGCCTGTGTGACGCGGCGGCCCGTGGCGAATGGCCAGAACGAGCCAACACCTTCGCTACTCATCGCGTCGGAATCGGTGATGCTCGGATTGGCGTGTCCGCGCGGAGCGACCAACCGCCAGAGCCAAGCGAGCGACGGCGGCAAAATGTGGAACAATCCCAAGATGCCGTAGCTTGGTTCTTCCCTGGTGCAGATTGGTGTGCGAATGCCGAAGCTGCGAATGTCGACCGACACGGCGGAGTTGACCACGTTCGGCACCAAGCGGCGAGGCATAATCACGCGCGGGTTGGGGCAGGACTTGCCGGGGGCATCTTCGATATGCTCCCAAATGAGACAGGTCGCCCCTTCCTTGCCGTCGAGATTGAGCATAATCAGCGGCTCGGGGGGATGGCAACAAATCGATTCCCAATAGTGGTCCGTGCCATAGTGCGTGATGTGATTGAACCGCAAGAACCAAGCGTTCTCGGCGTCAATTACGGCGAGACGCCCATCGGCTTCTTGCAGCGTCGGATGACATAAGGCCATGTCGTCGGAAACAGGGTGCAAATCGCAACCCCGCGGCAGCGTGAGTTTGCGGCGTTCGTCGGTGGTGAGGTTATGACCCAAGAGCAACGTACCGTCTGGTTCACGGTGGACCGGTTCGAGCATTTCGCTTTTGCCGCCGCCGCTGGCCCCTTCGTGCATAATCGTGACCACGTTGTCGTAGGGGGTAATCACGCGCACGGTTGAGGCATGCGCGGTGATCCAGCCCTCTTGCTCGCCGTGGTGAATCAACACGCCGTAAATGCCTTTTTTTGCACTTGGGCCGGGATAGAGGTTGTAGGCGAAGATTTCATGCAGCCCTTCCAAGCGATGATGCACGACGACTTGGCGACCATGAAAATGCGTGTGGCGAAATGGCGGGGCGAGATAAATAATTGCCTGGGGATTGAAGTCGGCTTCCACTTCATCGGCGGGCAGCATTTCTTGCAGGTCGGCCAGAGCGCCGACGAAGAATGCCGCGTTGCGGGGGGCAACCAAGAGCGTGGGAAAGCCGAGTTCCTTCCCGCCGGTAAAGAGCGGCAGCAAAATTAAATCTTGCTGCTTGAACCAATCGAATGTCTGTTTGCGGAGCGTGGAGAAAGATTCGCCAAACCGGTCGGTGAAGCGCTCTTTGTCGGAGGGTTGATCGTCGGCGACCACCATGCAATCGGGGTCGCGGCGGCGCATGAGTGGATCGAGGTAGTTGACTGACAGGCCGTTTTTGCACTTCGTCACGACGGCTTCGACGATGGAGCCTTTGCCCGGCACATCGTAGGCGACCTCATAGGTGCCGTTTTGCTCGGGGCCGAGGGCCAAGCTGAGGATCGACTGTCGATCTTGAGGGACCATGAAGTTGGGGCATGAGGCGAGAACTTCCTGCAATTCGCTGGGGAGCGGCATGGAGCGAAAGTTGGATTCAAGCACGGCGGAACCTTTCAGCAGATTAGCGTGGAATGGCGAGATCGGCGCTCTTGGCGAACCAACAGCGGCAGGACGAAAAACTCAAGATCTGCCCAACCGGATACCACTCGCGTGTCGATCAATGCCGACAGCCAGTGGTCCACGCCTCACGCCGGTTGAGCGCTGGGAAACACCCGCATTTTAATGAGAGCCGGGGCAGACGGATAGGTGCCGCCGCTATAGGGTGAAGTGGCGGCGGAATTTGCCGCTTTTCACCCTTGATTACCGCGAGGAAATATTATCGATTCCGGAGCGAAACCCAGCCTATTACTCCCAGCAGCGCGATGGACAGCGACGCAGGCTCCGGTATGGCCCGGAAGTAATGTCCGCCCGCGTACTCAGCAATGGCATTACCCAGGGCGATGCCGTGTTGCTGGTCGAAAAGCCAATGGACGCCAAGATACACCCGGCTCATGCCGTTTTCACCTTCCGGCGAGTCCTCGGTACCGACGGTCAACGGAGCCACTTGGGTAAAGCGGACGTAGTCGCGTGGTCCTCCGCTATTCGGTTCGTTCGAGTAGAGCGTATAGTCCAGCGAGAGGGGATCGGCACCAAACGCGGCATCCGCAACGCTAAAGTCGTTTGTTCCATAGAACAGCTCCAAGGCCTTGAAAATCGCTCCACCCATGGTGGCATGACCGGAAGTGTAAGCTGGGAATGGCGGGGTAAAATCGTCGGTCGTGTCATTGGGATCGAAGCCAGGCGCGCCTAAATAGACCCAGGTGGGATCCTCGACGGTGGCGGGGTTATCGTCGTCGTGGTTGGCATCGGCGCGGATCGCGGTGATGGGCCGCCAAAAGTCATACTCATATTTGGCATCCCAAGCGGCAATCGCAGCGTCCGCCATCGACACCGACGCGGTGGCGAACATTCGCGCATTCTCAGCGGGAGAGTTGCCGACTTGCTCGGCGATATCGATCATGTTTTCCACAAACAGCACCGGGGGTGGCCCCACACCCGGTTTGCCCGGCAGGTTGGGCCGATCATAGGCCCAGAAGACGCCAATATCGGTCTGGTCCTGGATACGTGAAGGACTATTGAGCGCGCCATAGTCTTTCACCTGATTGAAGGCATCGACGTACTCTTGGCTGTTGGGATCAGGAATACCAAGGAGCGAATCAAAGTGATCTGGATTGGGCATGGCCCAGGGGGTTACGAATCCCCAGTCGGCACCCCAGCCCTTTTGTACCGCCGGCAACACGAGAGGATCCGAACTCCAGTGAAAGGGCGCATCAGTTGGCGTGTAGGCATCGGGCAAATTGTGCCCATCGTTTGCGTGGACATTGACGTAGTACTGGCCGATTTGATTTCCCAGGGCAATGCCGGCGGTCTCCGCCGGGCTATACGGCCCGGGACCAAGCCGCGATGCTAGAACACTGTCCAGCATGGCCTGTTGTTCACTATAAGTATCGGAGATGACGCGGTAAGCAGCTTGCGCCACGGCGGCATTGATATCCGCACCAGGCGCGTGAACATTGATCTTAAAAGGGGCATGAGTGCGATTCACGGCCTGAAACACGTCGTAGATCGCCGCGTTCATCATCGCCATGGCACGGGTTGGATTGCCGGGATTGTGCTTCGAGGGCGTGGCAATGATCGCGTCGTTGAGCGTCACGTTCCAATCAGTGACAACGTCAGCCGCGGGAGCGGAAACTTGCAGAAAACTTGTGCCGAGCACAATGGCGATAAGAGCAGCTAAGGCGCGATTGTTCATGGTTCAATTCCTCGACGTTGAGATATCGATGATTAGCAAAGTCCTGGCAAACATCCGTGCCAAAGTGGTTGAGAAGGTGTTGACGCAGAATTGATGCTATTTCGGCTTTGAGAACATGTCAACAAACAGGCCCAAAGATCGCTCAATTTGCGAGATTTAACGGATTTAGGGCACCCGGTAGAAACTACCTCAATGTCCAACGGTGGGCTGGCCTTTGAGCCAGGTGCCATAGCCGATTACCACGGTCGAAAAGACCAAGAGAGCAATGCTGGCGGTGATGAGCAATTTCGCGCGGCGGCTCGTGCCGTGCCATTCCTTAAGAGCTACGCCCCAGAGCGTGCTAAAAATAATGATGCTAGCCATATGGAGGGTCCAACTCGCAAAGCCAAACTTGCCCATCTGGGTCTCGCCCATGGTGTAAAAGAAAAACTGCATGTACCAGGTTGTGCCAGCCAGCGCGGAGAAGAAGTAGTTGTTGAGCCGTGGAATCGTGCGGCCATGATTTCCATTGAGTGCGCGTGCATGCTTAGCCATTTCCTCGCCGGGGGCGTCGATGGCGGTTTCGAGAATCGTTTCGTCACTACTGCCATGGGTGGGGGCACGCAATTCACTGGCAAGATATTCGTAACCGGAGCGATTCTTGAGATTCAGCATCGCACACCACAGAAAGTTGGTGGTGAAGCCGCCAAGCAGGACGACGACCAATTTTGGAAGCCCAACCCACAACTCGGTGGTTCCCGCGGCAGCGGTCGCTTCGGCAATTGGAGCCGCCGCCGTGAGTGCAAAAGCGAAGCACGCGCTCATGATGCCGGAAAAGGTGGCGACAGCGAGGCCCTTTTTGAAATCGAATTCCTTGATGGATTCCTTTTTCAACTCCTCGGGCATCTCACGCTCCTTGGTGAGTCCCGCGAGGGCACCGACGGCAATTCCAACCAAGCAAATGGCCACGCCGACAAGGGTGATAATGCCGGGAGTGGTCGCCGCGATTTCGGCGAGTGTCGGCGTGTCGATGGGGAGGCTGGGGTTGAGGCTTTTTGCGATGGGCGGTACGAGCGTACCGAACGCCGCGCAATAGCCGAGCGCAACGCCCATGCCGAGTGACAGGCCGAGATAGCGCATCGTGAGTCCGAAGGTCAGCCCCCCCATGCCCCACATCGCGCCAAACAAGTAAGTCCAACCGAGGGTGCTCCAGGTTTGCGAGCGCAGCACACCCCAAGTGTCCTCGGTCATGGTGAGTGTAAACAGCCAGGGGGCGATGATCCAAGAAAAGAACCCCCCAACGAGCCAATAAGTTTCCCAAGACCAGTTGCGGACTTTGCGGAAAGGAACGTAAAACGAGCCGGAGGCGAAACCGCCGATCCAGTGGAACAACACGCCGAGGAGCGGATTCATGACTTTTTGCCTGGGAACAGAGAAGGTGTGTTTTCTTAATCCCCCCTCCAGGGATCACCAGGGAGGGGGAATAAAGCACGATAGCGTTTTTCGCGCCGCTGGCAATCGAGAAAAAACGCTCATTTTAGGCAATTCGCTCAGATACCGAACTCGGCTGGCGGAACCATGTATTCATCTACCACTTGCGTGGGTCAGTGCGGGAGATAATGTCGCTCACGCCGGTTTGGTTGAAACCCTTGTAGCCGTCGTTGCGTTCCAAGATTTCGAGGTGCGAGCCCAAAGCCCCTTCGCGGCGGAATTGCTCGGCTTGCTCGTCGGTAATTTGATTTGCAGCCAGGGCCGCTTCAATACGCGCAGGATCGACGTGCCAAATTTCGCCTTTGGTGAACGCTTGCCGTAAATGGGGAAAGTTGGTGAACGGCGTCATGGTCTCCACGCCAACTGCGGCAAGTTGCTCGCGGGCACGGTCGAAATCAAATTGACATTCCAAATGGTGCATGCCCGCTTCGAGGAAGGCCTCGCCATGGAGTTGGCACCAGAGCCCGACGGTGCCAAGTTCTTGTTTCGCAGGCAAGCCAAGGTGTGCGAAATCGCCGGCGATCTCCTCGGGGCTCATATCCACGTCGGCGAAGATCACAAACTTAGCGCGTGGTTGTTCGAGGACTTGGGCTCCCCAGCCGGCTTCGATGCCGGCGTAAAATCGTTCGCGGCAATAGAAACCCAACAACTCCAAACACTCAATCAGGAGATGAAAACACTCGCGACTCGACCGGTAGGTGTGATGGTCGTGGTTGGCCCAGCCGAGGCCCAGTTTCTGTTGTCGCTCGAACTGCACTTGAGCCGCGTGGTTGCGGTTTTGCCAATATTTACGCTCGCCAAAGAAAAACAGATCACACGCGCGGTCAACACCCAGTTCGGCGACAGCCGCTTCGATCAACATCTTGGTAAGCGCAAAGCCGGCGAGGGTTTCTTTGTGATGGCGGGTCCGTTCGCAAAAAGCCACGCGATGTTTTTCGGCCGCGGCAATGTCCTCGGCCGTTTCGTCGGAATAGTCAAACCCCTGCCAGCCATGACGCTCGACGGCGATGAGTTCGACATCTGCTTGTCGCGAAACCGCAAGCGTGCGGTAGGCGGATCCGGGTGTTCCTTGCGGCTGGGGTTTGGGCACCGGATAGAACTCGGCAAAGTCAATGACGCTTTCTATTTTGAACAGCAGTTTAGCAGGGGTCTCTTCGGTGATGACAACGGTAGGAAAAATTCCCTCGGGGTGTGTCCAAGCCCCGTCAGCCGTATTCTCAACCGAATTGGCTTGAACGAAACCAGTAGCTTGCAGCCGCTCCGGCAAATGAGTAAGCCAATTTGCGGGTAGGAAAAAAGCATCGACGAAATCCACGAGGCGGTTGCCAGTTTCATCGCTCAGACGGTCTTGCAGATGGGAGATTTCCGTAGTCTTGGCGAGGAATCTATCCAGAACTTGATAGGTGAGTTCTGCCGCTGTGGGCTGGCGCTCCCAGGTGAAGGCGGTCAAGGCATCCAAAGTATCGCTCGACATCGCAGAAACCTCTTATATTTTGACAACCGAAGAATCGCAGTAAGTTCAATTTATTTTAGCCAGACAGATGCGTAAATGCTAAGCAATCGCAGTTTATGCGCAACTCTTTCACGCGGCGGCGCAACTCGACTGTTCGCCCATTCCGTACTTCTGTTATCTTGACAAATGGCAGCAAATTATCGCACCGGTTTTCTTGGTGAATTGTACTACTTTTGTCAAGCGTGGAGTTGGGTATGCACCGTGTCTTGTTGTTAGGGTCTGGGAAGATTGGCCGGATGATCGCGCGCTTTCTCGTTGATACCGGCGATTACGCTGTGATCGTTGCCGACGCGGATGCCGAGGCGCTCAAGCGGATTTCAGCCGCCATGGCGGTGGACACGAAGCAGATCGACGCCGGAGATGTGAGGCAGCTTGCCGCCGTGATGAAGGGTTGCGATTCGGTGATCTCGGCGCTGAGCTTTGCTTACAACCCCCAGGTAGCGAGGGCGGCCCTTGAGACCGGGGCGAGTTATTTCGACCTCACTGAAGACGTGGCCACCACGCGGGACGTGCGCGAGATTTCCTCTCAAGCCGCCAAGGGGCAGATTTTCATGCCGCAATGTGGGCTAGCGCCAGGGTTCATTTCCATCGTTGCCAACCATCTCACGCAATCGTTCGAGAAGTTGGACTCGGTGAGTATGCGGGTGGGAGCGTTGCCGCAATTTCCCACGGGGGCGCTCAAGTACAATCTCACCTGGTCAACAGATGGCCTCATCAATGAATATTGCAACCCTTGCGAAGCGATTCACGAATCGGAGCGGATCGAAGTGTTGCCGCTGGAAGGCTTGGAGCATTTTTCGCTCGACGGCGTGAAGTACGAAGCGTTCAACACAAGCGGCGGCTTGGGAACGCTCTGCGAAACACTCGACGGCAAAGTACGGCAGCTTAATTACAAGACGATTCGCTACATGGGCCATCAGGAGCACATGCTATTGTTGGTGAATGAACTGCGACTGAGCGAACGGCGAGATTTGCTCAAGGATATTTTGGAACATGCCGTGCCGATCACGTTCCAAGATGTTGTTGTGACCTTCTGCACGGTGACGGGGACGCGCAAGGGTCAGCTTGTGCAGATCACCGACGCGCGCAAGATTTATCACGAGCGGATTGGCGACGAAAATTGGAGCGCGATTCAAATCACCACCGCCGCGGGGATTTGCACGGTGCTCGACATGCATGCTCAGGGGCAATTGCGCTCGACGGGATTTGTGCGGCAGGAAGAAGTTGATTTCGAGCACTTCCTGGCCAATCGGTTCGGTCGGCACTACGATTCCAAGATGTCGACACGATTTAGCACGACCTAGCACTATTTTTGAGAATAAATTAGCCACGGAATTTCACGGATTAAACACGGATGAATTGAGAGTGATGCCTTTTATGATCGCAAGCATTGTTGCTGTGGATGGGAAAAAAGTTCTTGCTCTCTTTAATATCTGTGTTCAATCCGTGTTTCATCCGTGGCTAATTTTTCTGTGCATTAAGCTGTACAACAAACGCTTCTCCCCAACTCAGTGGCCAATATGAACAGTAAACTTCAAAGTGCTCTTAATGCTCTTGGTATAAGTGAAAATCCGAAGGCGCTTGCCTTTGGTGGTGAATGGCAAGTGGGGCAGGGGAGTCTGCTTACCGTGCGTTCGCCCATTGATGGTGGGCAGCTTGCTGAATTCAAAATGGCGAGCGCCGAGCAGGTGAAGGCCGCCATCAGCGCCGCAAACGCGGAGTTTCGCACTTGGCGGACGGTTCCCGCGCCTGTTCGCGGCGAGTTTGTACGGCAGTTTGGCATGAAGCTGCGTCAGTATAAAGCACCCCTGGCGGACCTCGTGAGTTGGGAAGTGGGAAAGATCACCCAAGAAGCGCTCGGCGAAGTGCAGGAAATGATCGATATCTGCGATTTCGCCGTTGGTTTGAGCCGACAACTTTACGGCAAGACCATCGCCAGCGAGCGCCCCGGACATCGGCTCGCTGAGCAATGGCTGCCGCTGGGAGCGATGGGGGTGATCTCGGCGTTCAATTTCCCCGTGGCGGTGTGGGCTTGGAACGCGGCGATTGCTTGGGTGTGTGGTGATCCCGTGGTTTGGAAGCCCTCGGAGAAAACGCCGCTCACGGCGATTGCCTGTCAGCAAATCGTGGCCGAAACTCTGCGGGAGAATCCTGGCATTCCAGCAGCCATTGCTTGCCTCGCGGTGGGTGGCGCTGAGGTGGGGCAAGCGCTGGCAGCCTCGCCGCTGTTGCCGCTGGTGTCAGCAACCGGTTCAACAAAGATGGGTCGGGCGGTGGCACAGACCGTGGCGGCGCGGTTGGGGCGTTCATTGTTGGAACTCGGTGGCAACAATGGCATGATCGTCGCCCCGTCGGCGGACCTCGATCTGGCGATTCGCTCGATCACGTTCGCCGCCGTTGGCACCTGTGGCCAGCGTTGTACAACGCTCCGCAGATTAATCATCCATGAATCCATTGCCGACGATCTGCTCAAACGACTTCTCACAGTTTACGAAAAACTGCCGATTGGCGATCCGACCGTGGATGGCACCCTCATCGGTCCCTTGGTCGACCAGCAGGCGGCGAAAATGATGGAAGATGCGCTGGCGGCTGCGAAATCGCAGGGGGGCAAGATTCATGGCGGAGGCCGGGTGACTGTGGGCGTGCCAAAGGGTGGAGTTTACGTGCGGCCCGCTATTGTGGAAATCTCCGCCGATGCGGCAATCGTACAACACGAAACCTTTGCGCCGATCCTCTATTTCATGCGCTACCAAACTCTGGAACAGGCCATCGGCATACACAACTGCGTGCCCCAAGGGTTGGCTTCCGCGATTCTCACCAGCGACGTCCGCGAGGCGGAGCTGTTCTGTTCACCTGCCGGGTCGGATTGCGGAATTGTCAATGTGAATATCGGCACCAGCGGCGCGGAGATCGGCGGGGCCTTTGGAGGTGAAAAGGAAACGGGGGGTGGCCGCGAGTCGGGGAGCGATTCCTGGAAACTCTACATGCGCCGCGCGACGAATACGATCAATTACTCGCATGAATTGCCGCTGGCGCAGGGAATTAAGTTCGACGTTTAGCGCGCCATTATAATGCCTTAGCCGTAGGCTGTTGCCGACGGTTGAGAAAACTCCTACCGCTGGCTACCGCCTGCGGCTATGATGGGCCTTTTCACCCCTTGGTTTGCAAATCAGTGGAGATAATCCATGCAGCGACGTGAGTTTTTGGCCGCTACCGGTGTCATCGGAGCGGGCTTTTTGACTGCTAAAGCCACCGCACAAACGGGATCGATCCGCGAGTTCAAACTGAAATATGGTCCGCACTTTGGCATGTTCAACAGGCTAGCGGGCAAGAATGCAACGATCTTTGATGAATTGCGCTTCGCTGCCGAACAAGGATTCACGGCTTGGGAAGATAATGGCATGAGCGGCCGCTCGGTCGAAGAGCAGGAAAAGATCGCCAGCACGATGTCGAATTTGGGTATGACGATGGGAGTCTTCGTCGCCAATGAGATCGCCTGGGACAAACCGGGACTTGCCAACGGTAGCCAGGAAGGCCGCGAGAAGTTTCTAGGCAACATTCGTAATGCGGTGGAAGTGGCTAAGCGGGTCAACGCCAAGTGGATGACCGTCGTGCCGGGGCGGGTCGAAGAGAAGTTGCAAATGGATTATCAGACCGCCAATGTCGTGGAAAGTTTGCGCAGAGCCTGCGAGATTTTAGAGCCGCATGATTTGGTGATGGTGCTCGAGCCCCTCAATTGGTGGGCCAATCACGCGGGGCAGTTTTTGCAGTTCACGCCGCAGGCGTATCAGATTTGCAAAGCGGTCAACAGTCCATCCTGCAAAATTCTGTTCGATATCTATCATCAGCAGATTTCCGAGGGGAATCTGATTCCGAATATCGACCGCGCGTGGGATGAGATCGCTTATCTGCAAATCGGCGACAATCCCGGCCGCAATGAGCCGGGCACGGGCGAAATCAACTATCGCAACGTGTTCAAACACGTTCACGAAAAAGGGTTTAAGGGCGTGCTCGGCATGGAGCATGGCAACTCTAAGCCCGGCGCGGAAGGAGATCAAACGGTGATCGACGCCTACGTCGCCGCGGATGATTTTTGATTTACACGACGCGCCGCGACTTGTCGCGCTGAAACACGGCAACAATCGCCAGCACTGAAAAGCTCAAGAGCGCAATTCCTGTCGGCTCCGGCACGACGTTTAACGTCGCGCTGAGGCCGGAACTCCGTTGCCAAATCAGAAAATCGCGGCCATCGACATCGTCGTCGCCATCGCCGTCGGCGGTGAGTTGGGCACCCATGCCACCATACTCGTTTTGCCAGATGGCCAGGTCGTTGGGAGTGACCGCCCCCGAGCAATCGTAGTCTCCGGCGAGCGTGCAGGAGTGAGCAACCAACGAGAGCGTGCCCCGTCCGGTGCCATTGACGCTGCCGACCTGCACGATTGCCGAACCACTCGGATTACCAAACAAGGGTGCGGAGACGGCAATGTTGGGCAGGCTAATTTGCAAGTGCAAGAAAGAATCGATCGCAGGCGGTGGGTCAAGAGTGCTCTGGGCGGTTTTCGCGATGAGAGTCGTCGGCAGGGGCTGCGAACCGCCGCCCCCCGCACCACCCGGCACGAGCACATAAGAAAGATAGTTCTGTTCGAGCGTTCCCCCCGCGTAACTGATCGGTAAGGCATCGCTTCCCAGGTCGAACCAATCGCCGGCGAGGGTGACTCCCGAATTGCGCACGGCGTAGTACCAGAATGAGTTGGCGGTGAGTGACACGCCGCCGACATCTGCGGTCGTCGGCGCGGGGAAGGGATTGGGTGTCGGAAAGCCGCCGAAGTATCCGACTGCCAAGCCTGAGTCATGAAAACTGGCCGTCGTGTTCAAGAAGCGGAGTTGCTGTGTGGCGGTATCGTATTGCAGAGTGAGTGGTTCGAGTGCGGTACGCACAGTGGCAGTGCAACCAGTGCAGAATTGCTGGGAGTTCGAGTAACTGCCGTTGATGCCAAAGGTGAAGGCAAACTCGCTCAGTAGCGAATCGGTGCGAAAGTTGACCAAAACCGCGTGGGCTGGGGTGGTGCAGACACTCATGCCCAGCAAGAGCATCAGGCAAAGTGTGCGATTCATTAGCTTCCCTCCAAGAATCAAACAGCGACGTTGAGACAAGAATCTGCATTTTATGTTGGGGATGGAGTTGTCACAATCAAATTCTTGCCTGCGAGCAAATCCGCATGAATTGCGAACAACGAGGCAGTTTGCACAAACTCAAACGATTCCCGCGAGCTTGGCCGTCGCCGCGTAATCGGGAATTGCGGCGGTGGCACCCAAGCCCGTGACGCAATAAGCTCCGCAAGCTGCCGCGAGTTGGCCGGCCTCGGCAAGGCTCAGCCCATTCAAGATTCCCGTGAGTAGGCCCCCATAGAAGCAGTCCCCTGCACCCGTCGTATCAACAACTGCTCCTGGCGGGGAAATTGCCGGAATCGCCAGAAATTCGCCGGCGCAAGGGCTTAGCAGTGCGCCATCGGTGCCGAGTTTTACGCCGAGTAACCCTTGGGCTCCCGATGCGCGATAAACGGCCATAATTTTTTGCGGGTCGGATTCGCCCGTTTGGTGGGCAGCTTCCTTCAAGCTGGGAACGTAATAATCGAGATGCGGCAAGCAAGCGGCGAGTGGTTCGAGCGAGCCGCCATCGCCGGCAGAGTCGAGGGCTGTCTGGCAACCGGTGGCACGAATCGACGCGAGCACGGCGGGCAGATCATCCTGCAAATTGGGCAGTAACGAATAGTAGCCCAAGAGCATCACGCGACTGCGGGCAAAGAAATCGAGATTGGACAAAAAGATTTCTTTGTTCAGTAATTTCGGCGCGCCAACCGCGTGTAGAAAACTGCGCTCGCCACTGGGGTCAATCAAGACGGCGGTTGTGCTGGTGGGAGCCGACTCGTGCGCGAGTAGGTGCGAAGTGTCGATTCCTTCCGCGGCGTAGCGGGAGCGAATAACACTGGCCCACTCATCGTTGCCGACATAAGTAAACGCCGCCGTGCGCATTCCCAACCGTGCGAACGTGATACCGGAGTTGGAGACAATGCCGCCGGTGGTGATCACGAGAGGCTCGGTACGCACCAAGTGCCCCCCGCCGATTGGGGCATCAAGCTGCACGGGCCGCACGAGAACATCGACGACGCAGGAACCGCAAACAATCGCGTCAAGAGTTTTATCCATAGTGTTCTTTGCCCACAAGAACTAAAGATTTTGCCTATTTGTCATTCCGATGGGAGTTCAACGACCAGAGGAATCTGCCATGCAGTATCTTCACGTATGGAAAACGCGCAAGGATAGAACCCAGTTTCCTCCAGTCGCGCCATAAACTGGAGTGGTGGCCTGTCGGAATGACACTATCTTTGCCGCGAGTTTTCTTCAATTAGTCCATAGCGGCGGATTTTCCGGTCGAGAGTGGAGCGTTCCACGCCGAGAATTGTCGCCGTGCGACTCTTATTCCAACCGGTGGCGTTGAGCGTTTGTTGGATATGAATCCGCTCGATGTCGGCCAGCGACATCGGTTCGTATTCGCGCAAAAGCGCGGCGGGATCAACTCCCATTTCCGTGTCGCCAGCCGTTTTGAGGGTCGAGAGCGCGAAGTCAGTGTGATCGACGTATTCCCCACGGGCCAGCACGACGGCCCGCTCTATGACGTTTTTCATCTCACGGACATTACCCGGCCAGCGGTAGCGCAACAATTCTTCCATCGCCCGAGGTGTGTAACCCTTGAGCTTGCGGCCGGTTTCTTCGCTAAATTTGCGTAGAAAAAACTCGGCGAGTTCAGGAATATCTTCGGGACGTTTCCGCAAACCGGGGACTACAATTTCCAGCACATGCAGCCGAAAATAAAGGTCACGACGGAAGTGACCTTCGGCAACATCTTTTTCGAGATCGCGATTCGTGGCGGCAATCACGCGCACGTCGACTTTGATTTGCTGACTGCCGCCAACGCGCTCGAAGGGATGGCCTTCCAACACGCGCAAGAATTTGGCTTGGATCGACGGGCTCATCTCACCGATTTCGTCGAGCATCAGCGTTCCTTTGTCGGCCTGCTCGAATTTGCCGATCTTGCGTTCGGTCGCCCCGGTGAACGAACCTTTTTCATGACCGAAGAGTTCACTTTCCAGGAGCGTCTCGGTCAAAGCCGCGCAGTTGAGGCAGATGAAAGGGGCCTTCGCCCGCGGGCTGGAATAATGGACGGCCCGCGCGACAAGCTCCTTGCCGACGCCACTTTCGCCACGAATGAGCACGGTGGCGCGGCTGGGCGCGGCACGGGCGATTTGCAGCGTCACTTGGTGCATCACGTCGCTCGCGCCGATGATTTCGCTTTGCACGCCCAACTGTTCACGAAGCTGGACATTCTCGCTGCGAACAGAGTTGAGATTCTCGGCCAACTCTTGGCGTTTGTTGACATTTTCCAGCGCGACGCCCACCGTGTCGGCTACGGCGAGCGTGAACTCCAAATCCTCGGGGTCGGTGTTGCGGTCAGTATCCGTCGTGTAGAGATGGATCAAACCGATGATGGTGCCCGCCAAACGGATCGGGGCGCATATGACGCTCGTGGCGAGGATCTCGCCCCGGCTGTCGCGATTGCCGAGATTGCTGTCGTCCATCACATTGCGTGCCATGACGGCCTGGCCATCGCGGAGAACGGTGGACGTGAGAAACGGCGAGACGCGATGATACGAATGGCTGCTGTCGCTGCGCGAAGCGACGACGTCCAATTCGTCAGCTTGACGTTTGCCGGAAGCATCGTGCGACCGCAACAAAATCGCGCCGGCATCGACGTTGGTCCCTTCAAACAAACCTGTGAGGGCCACGTTCGCTATCGAAACGATATCGGTCGCCTTGGCGAGCTCAAACGCCAAGCGGCACAACTTCGCCGCCGCACGACCGACCTTCGGAAACATTTCGTCGCTTTCATCGATCGACGGTTCGTCGAGAAAGCGACTCTGATCCTTCCGATGCGTGATGGTGGTCGGCTCGTACGCTTCAAAAATGCTGTCGGCGTCGTCATGGCCTACAGTCGGGTCTTCGACATCACCCATGGCCCGGGAGGATTTCAGAAGCGTGCCTGTTTCGGGAAACGCTTGCGTCAGGTCGTAGACAAAGGCGAGATGCGAATTGCCAATTTGGACAATGTCGCCAGCCTGCAGTTCGTGATCCCGCGTTACCTTCTCGCCGCTCACAAGCGTGCCGTTTCGGCTTTCGAGATCACGGAGAATCCACTTGCCTTGCGTGAAAAAGACCTCGGCATGATTACGACTGCAACGCTCGTCCTTAACCACGACTGTATTGGTCGGGGCGCGGCCCATGGTGGCTGACTCGCCGGGGACAAGCCGGATCACGTCGGCCCATTTCGAGTCCTCGCGAATAATCAGATAGGCATTCATACTTGGTCGAGGGATTCCTGGGATGCAGAGATATTTATTGTACCCGATGTATGGCAGATCGTCCGCCGGTACGAACAATAAGAGGCTGAAAGAGACCGTTTGCCGTGGGCTGTTCACAATCGGGACAAGTCCCGGCGCTGCCGTTTAGCACCCGCAGAATCGGCACAAACCGACTGCTGACCGGTGAATGAGGGTCGGTGATATCAAGTTTCCCTGGGATTTCGACCCTGCCCAGGCTGAGAAGAATGTCAAAAAGTGTTGAATATCGTCAGTTTAGCGACTAGTCTGGAAGGTATTGGCAGCACGTTTTCCTAGCAACCCGGCTTCTAGGCAATCCTGTCGGATTGCTGGCTGTCGTTGTGCATGAATGTGTCACTGCCGAAGCGGTCTTGAGGAGCAATCACAGAGATGAACAGAGCATTTTCCCTCTCGCGTAATTTTCTTGTCGCAGTCGCGGTTTGCGCGGCGCTTGCGATCTCGGTAACACAGACCCAAGCACAGATCGTGCAGCAAGCGGTCGGTGGTGTCTCGGTGAATGCCGATGGCGTGGTGGACGCCCCCACGGTCGAAGACGAAGCCGCGCTGGCAGCTCTGCGGGAGACGGCTCTCGATGCGGTTCCCGAGAATTTGCAGGCGTGGTCCGACCGAAGGGCCATTTCGCTCAAGCAGCTTGAAGCCCAAATCGCCAAGCACTTGGCCGAAGGCAAGGAACTTCCCGAAGCGGTTCGTTACCTCGGCGGTATGCAGCGCGTGGAATATGTGTTTGTTTATCCCGAACACAATGACGTGGTACTCGCCGGTCCCGCCGAGGGTTGGCGCGTGGATGCATTGGGCAATGTTGTCGGTGCGACGACGGGCCGTCCCGTGTTGCTGCTCGAAGATTTGATTGTCGCGCTGCGCACTCGCGATACCGTACAACTCGAGGCGATTTCTTGCTCAATTGATCCCACGCCTGAGGGTATGCAGCGTTTGAACGAAGTTTATGGCCAACTGCGTGAAATGGGCGATCCCGAAACGACGTTGTCGGCTCTGGAGGAAGCGTTGGGGCCGCAGGTTGTGTCCGTGGGCGGTGTGCCCCGCACGAGCCACTTTGCGCGGACCCTGGTCGCGGCCGATTTTCGCATGAAGCGGCTAGCGATGGGCTTCGAGCAATCGCCCGTCGGCAACATGCCGAGCTTCATGGACATGCTTGCCACCAGCCGCGGCAGCCAAAGCGCAACGCCACGTTGGTGGCTGGCACCCAAATACGAACCGCTGGCCCGGGATGCCAAAGGTTTGGCTTGGCAATTGCGCGGTCAGGGCGTGCAGTGCCTGACCGAAGAAGATCATTTCAATGCCGCAGGCAAGAAGGAAAGTTCGGGTAAGGCGAGTGCTACGGCGACCCAATGGGCTAACACACTCACCGAGCGTTTCACGGAACTGGCCGACCACGATTCTTCGTTTGGCCAGCTTCGCAATGCGATGGACTTGGCCGTTGTGGCTGCGCTGCTCGACAAAGAAGGTTTGCTAGTCGCGGCTGGCTTGGAACTGCCAAAACTCACCCAAGATGTAGCACTCTCGGAGTACAATGCTCCCCAACAAGTCGCCTCGAAAGCGAATTTCGTGCGCCGCCGCCGCGATTTCGTCATCAGCACATCGGGCGGCGTGCAGATTGTGCCTTGGGCTCTCACAGAGCAAGTTGAGGAAAACGCTTCGCTGGGCGAAGTCCGCGAGGGTTTGCCCGTGCCGGGTGGCGAGTGGGTTTGGGAGTGAAAATTGCGTTTCTCATTCACCGCCTGCTGAAGCAGGCTCGCCATTTCGGAACTAACGCAGCATAGCTCGGCGTGATAAGCTGAGGGCGTCATTCCAGCCCCCAGCCCAAAGTTCTTCCCATGCCCTGGCAGCCGCAATTCTTGTTCGTCGCGTGTCAGTGTGGAGCGGAAGGTGCGCTCAAGGCGGAACTTAGTAAAAGTCACCCGGAGTTGCGGCCCTCTTTTTCGCGGCCTGGGTTTGTTACGTTCAAGTTCGATCTCCCTTGCGAGAATCCCAGCGGTTTCCAACTGCGGAGCACCTTCGCGCGGACGTGGGGATTTTCACTTGGCAAGGTGACCGGCACATCGGCAGAAGAATTGGCTACAGCGAGTTGGCAATTGCCGGGGGTTCAGGAAGTTCTGGCTGAGAACAAGCTGAGTGATTTGCACGTCTGGGAGCGTGACCGCGTGGTGCCGGGCGAAGCTGGTTTTGAGCCGGGGCCGACGGCGCTGGCTGGCGAAGTGGATGCCGCTCTGCGAGCCAAATCGCCGGTTGAGTCGTTGCGGGCTCATTCTTATGCTTCGCAAGCCGCCAGCCAGCCGCATACCTGGGTACTCGATGCGGTGATCGTCGAGCCCAGCGAGTGGTGGATCGGCGTGCATCACACCTCACGGCGCGCCGCTTGCTGGGCGGGTGGCGTGCCACGGATCGCACCACCCGAAGACATGGTGAGCCGGGCGTATCTCAAAATGGCGGAGGCCTTGGAGTGGGCGGCCTTGCCCCTCGCGCGCGGCGAAGTCTGCGTCGAGTTGGGGTGCTCCCCCGGCGGGGCAGCGCAGGCACTCTTGGAACGCGGCTTATATGTGATTGGCATTGACCCCGCGGAAGTCGACGAAGCCGTGGCCCAGCATCCGAATTTCTTGCATGTGCGCCGTCGCAGTACCGACGTGCCGAAGAAAGAATTCAACCGCGCACGGTGGCTGGCGGTGGACATGAACGTGCCCCCCTCCTACACACTCGATGCGGTGCAGGATGTAGTGCTCAACAAGACAGGCTCGATTCGAGGACTGGTATTGACCCTCAAACTGGCCGAATGGTCGCTCGCGGACAATGTGCGGGAGTTCGTCGAACGGGTGCGAAGTTGGGGCTATCGCGACGTGCGAACCCGGCAACTGGCGTTCAATCGGCAGGAAATCTGCTTGGTAGCACTTCGCAGCCGGGCCCAACGGCGAATCAAGCGCGGTAGCAGGCAGCGGCAGGTGCGCATCGATCCCGCTCATCCGGGCATTCCAGGAAAGCGGCATTCTTCACAAGACCAATAAAATAGTAACCACAAAGACACAAAGGGCACTAAGGGAAGACAAAGATGATTCCTTAGTGCCCTTCGTGTCTTTGTGGTTAGTCGGAATGCAGCGATTTCTGAGGTAGGCACAAAACAAAGCCGGTGCTAGCAAGAGCAGGCGAGCTTGACTCGCCACCGTGGGAAAAGTACGAATTGCCTCGCGAAACTGCGAATTGGTCGCAGGACTTCGCACGTGGCCCCCGCCCACCCTTGGCAATCTCGTGTTGCATCGTTCGCATCGATGGCTGCTCGCAATCGTTGGCTGGTTGGTTTGTACCAATCTGTCGTGGGCTCAGCGTGTGCAGTTTCCTGCGGTTGTTCCCCAAACGACGCCCGCGTTTCAGCCAGCGCCGACATTCCAACCTCCACCCTTGACCACACCTACGGCCCCGGCCATCACGCCCACGTTTGATCCCTACAGCAATCCTGCGTTGGGAACACCGCCGTCGGACATTCCATACAACGTCACCCCAAATTTTCCGCAAGGTTATCAGCAACCGATCATGCCCCAAGCGGCCCCTCCGGTCACGCCAGGTATTCCGCAGCAGGGAGGTTCGCTGTTTCCCAATGGCTTGCCGAATCAAGGGTCGTCGAGTTCGTATCAGTATGGGAACTCCGACGGCACGGTGGCTAAGTTGCAACGATTCTTGCAGCAGATCAGTTATGAACAAACATGGCTGTACGATGACGACACGGCCGACGCCTTGGGGATCAATCGCACTGAGTTGGCCGCGACGTTTGGCGTCCCGATCTTTTACAACCCCGACACGCCGCTGTTGATTACGCCCGGCTTTGCGTTTAATTGGCTGGAAGGTCCGTCGGTGACGGGTTTGGATTTGCCGCCGCGTGTTTACGACGCTTATCTCGACGGGGCGTGGCATCCGCAGTTCAATCAATTTCTATCAGCCGACTTGGGGCTGCGCACGGGTGTTTGGACCGACTTCGACGAGGTGAACAGCGACTCGCTGCGGATCCTTGGCCGGGGGCTGGGCGTGGTTTCGCTCACTCCCCAAATGGATTTGCTGGCTGGGGTCTGGTACTTGGATCGCAACGACGTGAAACTCTTGCCCGCCGGTGGCGTGCATTGGCGGCCGGGAAATCTGTGGGATATGTATCTCGTGTTCCCCAATCCCAAGATTCGCCGCCGCTCGATTACCGTGGGGGCCAGCCAGTGGTGGATTTACTTTGCCGGGGAATACGGCACGGCCGGTGGCCGTTGGACCGTTAATCGCTCCGGGGTTGCTGACGACATCGACATCAACGACATCCGCGCAATCTTTGGCATTGAATGGGAAACGCAAACTCAAGCACGTGGGCACTTTGAAGTCGGCTACGTGTTTGATCGCGAAATTGTTTACGCGGGCTCAGGCAGCGGGGTGCTTGAACTCGACGACACGATCATGCTCCGAGCAGGCTTTGATTTTTGACGCAACGCGATTTTTGAGACAGCGCATGAATGTGCCCAACAATTGGCGGCGTCGATGGCGGTCCTGTTGGACCGGGTGTGGGGGGTTGCTGCTTGTTGGACATTCACTGGCATGGGCCCAACCAACGCGCAATTGGGGCGGGACGGTTGTTGCGGATCGCGTTCCTTACCAGCCGGAAGTTCTTTTGGATCACTGGGCGGAAGATGCCCACCCCATCGATTTTGACCAAGAAATCGCCAAGGACGAGGCGATTCGCGTCGCTGGTTTGGCTACCGACAGCGTGCCCCCTGGCGACGAAGTGATCGATGAAACCGAGCCGCAACTACCCCCCGGCACGCGCAACGGCATCTTTCAGAAATTGCTCTTTACGGGGACTTGGTTGCCGCAATTGGAAGACGACAGCCTCGGCTGGGTTGATCTGGAAGCAGGCGTCGTATTTGGCTTTCCGTTTTTCCGGCGGGATACGCCGCTGTTGATTACACCCCGCTACGGCGTGCATTTCTTGGAAGGGGCCGAGACCTTCGACTTGCCGGAACAGGTTTACGATGCGTCGTTTGAATTTCGGCACATGCGTAAGTTTGGCGAGGGGCCGTGGGCGATGGACGTGGCGGTCACGCTGGGGAGCTACAGCGATTATGAAGCTGACGATGAGGATGCGTTTCGAGTCTCGGGGCGAGGGCTGGCAGTCTATGAGGCCCAGCCAGGCGTGAAATGGATTTTGGGCGTGGCGTATTTGAATCGTGCCGGTGCGTCGGTGTTGCCGGTGGTGGGGGTGATTTATGCACCCGACCCCAGCGTGTCGTACGAATTGATTTTCCCCCGGCCGCGCGTGGCTTGGCAGTTGCCCTGGAGCGATCCACAGAACGGCGACGAGCGGTGGGCCTATATCGGCGGCGAATTCGGCGGCGGCATTTGGTCCATCGAACGGCCCGCTGCCGGTACGCATGATGTGCTGACTTACAGCGATGTCCGCCTGCTGGCCGGTTACGAGCGTAAAATCATCGGCGGTCTCACGCGCAGGTTTGAGGTCGGCTACGTTTTTGCCCGTCAAATGGAGCTTGAAACTGCGGCAACCGACGTTGATTTGGACGACACGCTGTTTGCGCGGGTCGGGCTAAGTTACTGAAGTTCACTAACCTACCCTCGCGCCATCGCCCGCTTTACCGCAGCACCCATGTCGGCGGGGCTTTGGGCGATTTCGATGCCGGCGTCTTCCAGGGCGGCGATTTTTTCCTCCGCCGTCCCTTTGCCGCCGGAGATGATGGCCCCCGCGTGGCCCATCCGCTTGCCTGGGGGGGCCGTGCGACCCGCGATGAACGCGGCCATCGGCTTGGTGACGTGCTCTTTCGCAAAAGCGGCGGCTTCTTCCTCGGCGCTGCCGCCGATTTCGCCCATCATGATGATTGCTTCGGTTTCGTCGTCAGCTTGGTAGAGCTTCAAGAGATCGATGAACGATGTGCCGACAATTGGATCGCCGCCGAGGCCGACACAGGTGGATTGGCCGAGACCGAGTTCGGAAAGTTGCCAGACCGCTTCGTAGGTGAGCGTGCCGCTGCGGCTCATCACGCCGACGGGGCCTTTCTTATGGATGTAGCCGGGCATGATGCCGATTTTGCATTCCTCGGGAGTGATTACGCCGGGGCAGTTCGGGCCGATGAGCCGCACGTCGTCACGGTCCTTGATGCGCTGGTAGACGCGGACCATGTCGATCACCGGCACGCCCTCGGTGATGGCGATCACAACCTTGATCCCTGCGTCGATCGCTTCGAGAATCGCGTCGGCGGTGAAGGCTGGCGGGACGAAAATCATCGTCGCGTCGGCACCTTCCTTCTCGACCGCTTCAATCACGGTGTTAAAGACGGGCAGGCCTTGGACCTTCTCACCCCCCTTGCCGGGCGTGACGCCGCCGACCATCTTCGTGCCATACTCAAGGCAACCCTTGGTGTGGAATTCACCGACCTTGCCGGTGATGCCTTGGCAAATGACGTGGGTGTGTTTGTTAATCAAGATACTCATGGCATTACTTCAGTTTCCGTTTATTATCACTAAGGCACAAAGGGCACGAAGAAAAAGAATTGCTTAGTGTTCTTCGTGCCTTTGTGGTAAATCATCTTTATTTGGAAGTTTTCGTCGCGGCGACTACTTTGTTCGCGGCGTCCGTCAGATCCGTCGCCGAGATGATGTCGACCCCGCTGTTGGCCAGAATCTTCCGGCCTTCTTCCACTTCGGTGCCTTCCAGCCGCACGACCAGTGGTACGTTGAAGGGAACTTGCTTGTAGGCTTCGAGCACTGCGTTGGCAATCGTGGTGCAGCGCATGATGCCGCCGAAGATGTTCACCAGCACCGCCTTGACATTCTTGTCGCTCAGCAAAATGCGAAACGCCTCGGTCACGGCTTCCACCTGGGCACCGCCGCCCACGTCAAGGAAGTTGGCCGGTTGGCCACCATGCAGCTTGATGAGGTCCATTGTGCTCATCGCGAGGCCGGCACCGTTCACCAGGCAGCCGATGTTGCCTTCGAGTTGCACGTAGCTCAGCCCCGCCTTGCCGGCTCGGACTTCGGCGGGGTCTTCCTCGGCGATGTCGCGCAGCTCGGCGAGGTCTTTGTGGCGGAACATCGCGTTGTCGTCGAATGAGAACTTCGCATCGAGGGCGATCAGTTCCCCCGCGCCGGTTACCACCAGCGGGTTGATCTCGACGAGACTGCAATCCAGATCGACGAACAACTTGCACATCGACCGCATGAACGACATTGCACTCTTAACGCTCGCGCCGGTGAGATTGAGCCGATAGCAGAGCTTGTTCACTTGATACGGTAGCAGACCCGCGTCGGGGCAGAAATGCTCTTTGAAGATCAGCTCGGGCGTATTATGCGCGACATCTTCAATGTTCATGCCCCCTTCGCTCGACACCATGAGCACCGGCAAGCCCACCGCGCGGTCGATGACAATCCCCATGTACAACTCGCGGGCGATGTCGCAACCGGCTTCGACGAGCACCTGGTTGACCTGCTTCCCCTCGGGCCCGGTTTGGATAGTGACCAACTCTTTGCCCAAGATGTTTTCGGCGACCTTGGCGGCTTCATCGGCCGATTTTACGAGCTGCACGCCGCGTTGGGCGGAGTTGGTTTTAATGGTTCCCTTGCCGCGCCCGCCGGCATGGATTTGGGCCTTCACCACGGCGATTTGGCCCCCCAATTTGTCAAACGCCGCCGCGGCTTCTTGGCCACTGCGAGCGACAATACTCTCGGGGACGGCAACCTTCGCGAGGCGAAGCAATTCCTTGGCCTGATATTCGTGAATTTTCATGGTGATTTAGTGTTCGAGGAAGATCGAAAACGAAACGGCGAGTATAGCGCGGCGAGGGGAGGGGGGTCAACGGGGAGGGAGAAGCAGAGATTAGTTCCTAAGAGTTTCTTTTGAGGCCGCAATTTAGCAGAGGTCTGTCATTTGGCGATTCTCTTTTGCTGCGGTTATAATCCGATACATCCGTTTCGAGGAGTCGACGGGCAAGTGAGATATTTAGCAAGCAGAATTTAATGATCAATGCACCGACTGCAGAAGAAATACTCGTGGCCATACGAAAAGCTGCAAGCGATCTCGCGAAGATCCCGTCTAGATCGGAATTCATAGCTCATTCACGTATCACTGAGTATCACATACTCGGTCACTTTCCTAGTTGGGTGGAAGCAGTTCGGGCCGCTGGCCTCGATATTCAACCAGCGAATGTTAAACTTGGACCCGAACCTCTGCTTGAAGACTGGGGAAGTCTTGTACGCCGGCTCAGGAGAATACCGACCCGCATGATGTATCGGCGAGAGGGTAAGCATAGTCCAAACACTTTCGATAAGTACATCGGCTCGTGGTCAGCTATTCCCGACGCTTTTCGGCAGTGGGCCCACGGTAAGGAGCATTGGAAAGATGTACTAACGATGCTACCCCCTCAGGTCGATATCGCCCTACAGCCAACTCATGGGTCATCACCTGTCAATGAAGAGCTAATTCCTGCGCCGGTGCAAACAATCCAGCGTCACACCAAGCTTAGTGATCGCCCTACCTATGGGAACCCAATTGATTTTCGTGGTCTTCGGCACGAACCAGTAAATGAAAGTGGCGTAGTGTTTTTGTTTGGGATGGTAGCTCGCGAACTAGGGTACTTGGTCGAAGCGGTGCAAGCCGGCTATCCAGACTGTGAAGCAAAGCGCCAAATTGGACCAGGCAAATGGCAACGGGTTCGGATTGAATTTGAGTATGAGAGTCGCAATTTTCGAGATCATGGTCATCACCCCGATGGTTGTGATGTCATAGTATGTTGGAGACACAATTGGCCAGATTGTCCAAGTCACTTACAAATAGTTGAACTTTGCCACGTACTATCGAGTCTCGCAGCCTCGGACGAATAGTGATTAGTTTGTTCTGTGAAATGAAATCGAGACAGCAGGTAGAACTCGGAATCGAGTGGCAACCTGAGGAAATCCAACTACCTTATTGATTGGTGGACGCCCATGATCCTCGCTCACATCGCCGATCAAGCGGCACACACCGTCACCACGTCGGGCATCAGCCTCGGTGCGGCAATCGCCGTGGTCTGTTCCTGGCAGCGGAATCGTTCGATCTTCTGGGCGATCATTGCCGGTCTTTGCTCGTGGTTCTACGTCATCTACTTTAGCTTGACGCGACGGTCCGACGAGATCAAGTAGTGGCTAAATTGGCTTGCCAATCAGAAACCCCTATTCAGTCGCCCAGGAGGACACCATGCTATACAGAGAAGCAAGATTGATGGCGGGGATCACCCTGCTGACGGTTCCCACGATCATGTACGGCGGCGTGACGCTCTTGGGAATTCTCACCGGCAACGAGGCGGGCTTGGCCCCGCCGAATCTTGAGCTCAATGAAACGCAGCGGGCACTCTTCCGCGCGGGGCATGCCCATGCGGGCGTGTTGGTGATTTTGTCGCTCGTCATGCAAATACTACTCGACTCGGCAAATCTTCCCACGGGCATGAAATGGCTGGCCCGCATAACCGCGCCGCTTGCCGCCATTTGTATCTCGGGCGGGTTCTTTGGTTTGGCATTCGTGCCGTCGTTTCGTTGGCTCCTTTATCTGGGCGCGGTGCTGCTGGTCGTGGCATTGGTCGTGACTGGCGTGGGGTTGCTCAGGAAAACGGTGCAATCTAATTTTTGAACCATCGTAGTATAGGCTTCTAGCCTGTTATGGCAGCCAGGATGGCTACCCCACGCCACCCACTGATATGATTGCGAAGTGCTTGGCTTCTGTACGTTCTCTCCGCTATACTTTGATTCCTCCTCACCAACCCACTCCAAGGAACATCACCATGGTCGTTCCCGCTGCCAAAGTCAAAGAGATTTGTACCGCTACCGAAGTCGTGCTGGTGCGCAATAGCCGCGCGCCGTCGATTAATCTGCTCACTCCGGCCGAATTAAAACAACATGCCGCCAGGGCTCGCAAGTTGTACGACAAGTGGCTCGCGCTGAGTCGTAGTCAAGCGCGGGCGCGGAGCGGCAAAGTTGGTTTTGGTGAAACGCAGGCCAACACCGAGCTGAAGCTGCAAATCTTTGCGGACGCGCTCAAAAATTTTGAAGGGCAAATTTCCAAGCAGCAACCGATCGCGATTTCAAGTAAGTCAGTAGCGCCCAAGACCAAGAAATCACGAAATCTGGGCCATCGCGCCACGCGGGCGGAGATTCGTGACGAATTAAGCGAGATCAAGGAAGCGCTCAAAGAACCGGCGCGTAAAGCGGCAAAGAAGAAGGCCGTGAAGAAAGTGGCGGCGAATAAGGCTGCCGTACCCAAGAAAAAAGCGGTTGCTGCTAGTGCGGCAATGCCAACGAAGAAAGCGGCCTCCGCGAAAAATAAGGCGAAGAAGAAAACGGCCAAAAAAACTCCACCGACGAGTCCACCTGCTGGCAATCCAGGGCTTGGTTTCGACAAGGACAAGCTGCGACAAGCCAAGACGTCAGCGAAACAATCGCGGCTCGACCGTAGCGGCGTGACAACGCGGATGCGCGGCCATGTTTCAGCGCGAGGCAAAAGGTCGCAGGGTCGGCGTGATTCCAAGGGCTAATGGCGAGCCAGCAGCGTCAGCGCTGGAGTTTTTTATGAGAACGACACACCAATTTGTTTGCGATGGACCAGCGCGGTATGGTGCAGCCCTGGAGATGGAAGTTCGCGCCGAGGTCAAAGCCGAATACGCCGAACAGTTGGCCGTGGCTTCGTTTTGGAGGCGACTGCAACTCCGCTGGGCGATGAGCCGCGAAGTTGTCCGTCGAGTCGAGGAGGCGATCTGTGCGGAATCGCTTTATTGAAGGGGCGGCAGTGATGCGTATCTACTAATAATTTTCCAAACAGGGAAGGATCGTCAGATGCTAGTAAATTTTGGTCGAAGTCCAATAGTCATTACACTCATAGTGGTGGGAGCGTTACTGAATTGCTCATCAAGAAGTTGCTCTGCCGAGCCAGCGGCAATCACAGAGGAAGAAGTCAATGCTGCTCAACAAGCTTGGTGTGATGGGCTGGTTAACATTGGCAAGGTTTACAAGGCAGGCGGCAACTACAAGGACGTCGCGAGCAAATTTATTGATGATGCGTATGACTTCGGCGAGGGACAGGTTTTCTTTCGTCCCACATTAGCAACAGCCCCGCAAGCTTTTAGAACGACCAAGGAGGGTGCGCTGGCGTATTTTGTTAGTGAAAATCCCAATTTTCCCGACGATAAAGGCTTCGCGTTGTCGCCCTGGGTGAAGGCCCGTTACGACAATGCCGTGGAAGGGAGTAACGCGATTCAAATTCACGGGAATGTGGCTTTGGCGATGGGAAATGTGTTTCTCACCGGCGCGGATGGAAGCGAGATTTTTGTCGACAAGGTATTTGCATTCCGGAAGTGCCCCGATGGAAAGTTACGACTGATTGTGCATAAATCGGCCTTGCCGAATGCGGCTGCGAAATAGTGTTTGCCAGACTATCGACCAAGTGAGAACACAACAGTTGAACAAACAACTCCGCTTCGTTTCCTTGCTCGTCAATTTGGTTGTGCTCGGTCATGGCCTCGGCGTTAGTGGCCAGGAATTAATTAGCTTCACTGGTCCCACAATGGGGACACGTTACACGATTACCGTCGCCGAGGGCCATGATTTAGTCAAATTGCAAAAAAATGTGGAAGCGCGTCTCGCGGAGATCAATCGGTTGATGTCAACATATGATCCCGAGTCGGAGCTTTCGCAGTTCAACAAATATCAAGGCACGGATTGGTTTCCCGTTTCCGCGGACACCGTTAAGGTTGTGCAGTTTGCTCTGCAAGTTGCCAAGAAGACAGGCGGGGCGTTTGATCCCACCGTGGGACCGGCGGTCAATTTATGGGGGTTCGGACCGGAGGGGAGGCGCAAGAAGCCACCCAGTGAAGTGGAGGTGGCAGCGGTTTTGCCACGAATTGGGTTTGAGAACGTGGAGGCTCGCAGTGATCCTCCTGCCTTGCGAAAGCAACGTCACGATGTCTATCTCGATCTCTCGGCCGTAGCCAAGGGATTTGCGGTGGACGAGATTTCTGATTTAGTTGCGCAAGAGGGGTGTGCGGATTCACTCGTTGTCATCGGGGGCGACATACGCGCTCGCGGTCGGAAACCGGATGGCGCGTTCTGGCGGATTGGCATTGAAGAACCCGACAGTGACGGCAAACCTGTAAGTCGCTCGGTCAACTTAGAAAACGTGGCGGTTGCAACTTCTGGTGACTGGAACAATTCATTTGTGCATGACGGAGTTCGCTATTCGCATGTGATTGATCCCCAGACAGGGAAGCCGGTGCGGCACAAGCTGGCCAGCGTCACGGTCTTTGCAGATACCAATATGCGGGCTGACGCCTGGGATACGGGCTTGTTGGTTATGGGTGACGAGCTGGGGATGGCCTGGTGCGAAGAGCGAGGCGTGGCGGCGATATTTTTTATTCGTCAGAAGAATGGCACGATTCTCTCGCGCGCCAGTACACACGTCGCAAAACGCGTGATTCCTTGAAAACCGCGAGCTGCCGTCGGCGGCTAGAATCGGTTGATTCCGTCTGCGACAATAGAATGCTGTGCAGCAAAATGCGGTAGTCGAGAGATGATGACAGACGTACGGAATCAAGACTCGGTGGGGAGCGGCGTGTTTGATGCGAACACGGGTGAATTGCTGGCCAGCGATGCCGTACTGAAATTTTGGTTAGGAGAGCGTTCACTCGCAAGTTTGTTGCCAGACATGTCGTGGTCGCCGAATTTGCTCACTCAAAACTTTTCCGAGCGAACAAGAATCTGCCCACGAGTGGGCGAGCCAACATTTGCCACGGTCGAAATCACGCCCCTCAGTGGAGAAAAAAACGGTTGGCGACTACTGCGCATTCAGATTTCGCCCGAGCCAACTATCCACAACGAATATCGCGACGTGGTGACGAACTTGCCCGATCGACGTGCTTTGGAATTGCAGCGGGCTCAATGGCAACGAGAGTCACCGAACGGTCAAGTGCCTCATGCGTTGTTGTTTTTGGACCTCGACAATTTCAAGCAGATTAATGACTCGCTGGGCCATGCGATTGGTGATAAGGTGCTCGCTATCCTAGCGGAGCGCTGGAGGAAATCGTTACGTGCGCGTGATTTGATGGTCCGATATGGCGGCGACGAGTTCGTGGCACTTGTCACGGGAGTCCGTTCGCAGCAAGAGGTTCAACCGATTGTCGCGCGACTTGAGCGCGAGACGTATCTGCCTATTCAGATCGACGAGGAGGAGATTGTTGTCTGCGTGACCATCGGCGTGGCCCTTGCTGATAGTAGCGCAACACCGTTGGGCGAATTGCTAGCCACTGCTGACAAGGCGATGTATGCGGCCAAGCGGCAAACTCAATAGCTTGCTAGTTCAACGGTCTGTCGGCGCGTAGTGGACAAAAATTGCTTGCCAAATCGACATCTCGGTGCATTCTATATTCCACACTTTGCAATCTGAGCGTTAAGCACCGCAGGCAAATTGACTCTTTAGGAAAGCTCGAATACAAGGGGAATAGCAGTCGGATTGCCCCTGATTGCTTCGTGCGAATCTGTACGGAACGCCCCTTTTTCAGTTTTCGATGTTCGCTGTATAGGCTTTCAGAACGTCGATCTATGAAAGCGCTAACGCGCTGGAGAAATATGTCACGCAAGAAGCAACCTCTTCGGTATGGTCGTAATAAAACACTTTCATTCGCCAAGCAGCGTTCAGCCAGTTCGCTCAGCTTTGAGCATCTCGAAGAGCGGCTGGCAATGACAGTCGTGATCAACGAACTTTTGGCAGACAATCAAACGGGCATCCGCGATTCTTCTGGTGAGCGGCATGACTGGATCGAGCTCAAGAATACGGGTGCTGCAACTATGGACGTGAGCGGTTGGTATCTCACCGATGACGCCCTGAATCTCACCAAGTGGCAAGTCCCCATCACCCCTGAAACGCAATCGCTTGCGCCAGGAGAAGTGCTGCTGGTGTTCGCCTCGGACAAGAACGATGTGTTCTCAGGAGAGCTTCACACAAATTTCAAACTGGCACTTGAAGGTGAATATCTTGGACTAGTGCAAGCCAATGGCTCGACCGTTGAATACGCGTTGAATCCTTTTCCTGCCCAGGTGGCGGATGTGTCGTATGGGGCGGGGGTTAGCACGGCGACGACCGTGAATCAAACATTGATCGATACTGGAACCGCCGCCAAGTACCGCCCCTTTTCCACCCCCAACATTGCCGTGGACGATGAGTGGTTGAAAACGACTTATGCCGCGTCCGCTGGAGACGGATGGCTGAGTACCACAACCGGCGTCGGTTGGAATACCGATGGCGGATCCGAGTATACGCCCTATCTTCCCAGTCCGATTCCCGCCTTCTCGCAGGTGAGCGCTTACATTCGTGTGCCTTTTACGGTCACCAATAAGGCAGAGCTTACGTCGATGCTGATGGAAATGCGCTACGACGATGCGTATGTCTTGTGGTTAAACGGTAGGGAAGTGAAGCGGACTAATCTTAATCCCGGATTTCCCAGATGACTTCCCGCACAATGGCACGCGATTTGCGCCACACCTTGTAAAAACAGCGGTTTGTACGCTCAACATGCCATCGTGA
>JAWXAV010000013.1:0-6309 GCA_034439695.1 Bythopirellula sp.
TCCGCATTCGCGGCGCCCGCCACAACAATCTCAAGAACATCGACGTCGAAATCCCCCTCGGCACACTCACCGCCGTCACCGGCGTGAGCGGCAGCGGCAAAAGCTCGCTCGTCGAGGACGTGCTTTATAATCAACTCGCGAAAACTCTGCACCGCGCGAGCACCAACCCCGGTGGCCACGACCGCATCGTCGGCGTCGAGCAAATCGACAAGGTGATCCGCGTCGATCAACGTGCGCTGGGGAACACTCCCTCGTCCAACCCCGCCACTTACACCGGCGTGTTTGAACTGATCCGCCATCTCTTCGCGCAACTCCCCGAGGCGAAGTTACGCGGCTATTCCGCCCGACGATTCAGCTTCAATGTCCCCGGCGGGCGCTGCGACACGTGCGAAGGGGCCGGCCAGCGCTGCATCGAAATGCACTTCCTTCCCGACGTGTGGGTCGATTGCGAAACCTGCCTGGGGAAACGCTTCAATCCCGAGACGCTCGAAGTGCAGTATCGGGGCCGCTCGATTGCCGACGTGCTGGCCATGTCCTGCGGCGAAGCGCTCGTGTTGTTCGAGAACATCCCCAAGATTCGCCGCATCCTGCAAACCCTCTGCGATGTCGGCCTCGATTACGTCGCCCTCGGCCAAAGCGCGGCGACGCTTTCCGGCGGTGAAGCCCAGCGCGTCAAACTCGCCTCGGAACTGTCGCGGCCCGATACCGGCAAAACGCTGTACGTGCTCGACGAACCGACCACCGGCCTCCATTTCGACGACATCGCCAAGCTCTTGGAAGTGTTACATCGCCTCGTCGATTTGGGGAACACGGTTCTCGTCATCGAACACAATCTCGACGTGATCAAGCAAGCCGACTGGATCATCGACATCGGCCCCGAAGCCGGCAGCGCCGGCGGACAAGTCGTCGCGGTCGGCACCCCGGAACAAATCGTGTCGGCCGTGCCCGCTTCAGCGGGCCGGAAATCCCCGGCATTTTTTTCCCATACGGCCCAGGCCCTCGCCCCCGTCCTCGCGGCGGGCCCCCACAAGAAGCGCGAAGTTTACAACTTCGCCGCGGCGGAAGCTAAACGTTCCGACGATTTAGAGATCGACGACCTCGGCGCGGAAATCAAAATGCCCTGGGAGGTCGACGGTCGCCGTTGGCACACCAAGGAGCGCGTCAGTCGCAGCGGTGCCCCTTGCCGTTGGGACGGCAAAATCCTTGACATGATCGAGCAAAAAATTCAAGACTCCGGCGGGCTGAGCCCCACCGACTGGAACAGCCGCACGATTGTCGAAATCACCGCCCCCAAGAAAAGCGATGGCTGGTTCTTCCACGCGATCACGGGCGAGATGTGGCTCTTAAAATTGAAATTCCGCACGGCCAAAAAAACATTCCAGCGCGATGAATTGACGGTCGCTCTCGGCTTGAAACCGCTCAACGACATTCCCGAGATCGAATCCTATGGCCACGGCCCGCGCGTGAAGTGCAAGAGTTTGCGGGGGCCGTTCCAGGAAGTGGAGATCGGCGCGTACAGTTGGCAAGAAATCGACACGCCCGAGTTTTGGAAATTCCTCGAGTCCGCGATCGCCGGTTTCCGCAAGTTCACCGAGCGCACGCCGCAGAGCCCCGAGGACGTGATGCCCTGGAAAGTGCTGGGCCGTAAATGGCACCTCGCGCGCAAAGGATTCCCCCCCGGCAAACCCCCCGCCTGGAACATCGAAGTTCTCGAAGAGCTCCTCGAAACACTAGGCGAGGCCGCTTCAGCGGTCGGGAACAACGACAGTGCGGCTCCACCCCAATTCCTCTGGAACAACCAACAAGTCATCCACCTGATGATCAAAGGCCAGCGCGAACCGTGGGCCACGGTCCACACCAAGCGCCCCGCCGGCGTCGATTTGGTCCTCAACGGCCCGCAAGGAGCCTTCACGACCGACCGCATCGCCGAACTCGGCTCGCAACGAGCCATCAATTCCGACGAAGCGGGCATCGATCAAGTCAAATTCCGTTTCGTGAAAAGCGATCACCTGCACCTGGGCGACCTCACTGAGTTTTTGGCGGAACACCTGCAGGTCGTGCGCGCCGCGGGGTCGCGAATCGCGGCTAGCTAGCGGGTTGTGGTTTGCCGTTGCCCCCATTGGGGGTATTCGCTAGCATCCACCCACTTTTCTTGCCTGCTTTCTCGGTCGAACGATCACACGATGAATTTCCACGCACGAAATTCGCGATTTGTGTTAGCGCTGCTCTGCTGCGCGCTGTTGACGTGCAGCTTCGCGCCAGTCCTGGGTGATTTCGAGATCGAATCATTCACGCGCTATCGCGTGACGAACATGGACAACAATAACAACAACTATGTCGATGACTTCGATATCACCGACCCGAGTTATCAGGTCGAAAAGTACGCAGTTGCCGAGGGCCTTGAGCAGGGAGCTAGCCAGGAACTCTATCTTTATTATGGCAGGCAGCTAGAAATCAGTACCGCTGAAGGTACTACAGGAAGCGTACACGTCCAGTATAGAATTCCTGGGCCATTTCTATCAGGATCTAACGGATTTCTTGACAATAACACGATCTCCAACGGACTAACCGTTGTAGACTACGATGATCTGCACACGTTCAACATCGGTTTTGAGCGAACGAATGGTTATTCCTATATGCAGTCACGCAGCGTGCAATTGGAAAGAGTGCTACGCTTCAGTTCCCAGCGGACTGATCAACCCGTTGAACCCAACGCGATCGCGCATGTGTGGGAAGTTTCGTATGGCGCGCGGTTTTATCAGCTTGATGATTTCTATGGCTTCTTAGGAACGGGAGGCATCTTAGGTCGCACTGCCTTCGACACTCTCGTCGATAATCAACATGCCGGTCCACATCTGGGATTTCTCTGGAATGTGAGCCAAGGCCCCTGGTCCCTCGGCTTGAGTGGCTTGCTCCAAGGGGGCCTGGGGGAAACAGATTCGAACCAAAGCGGCTTCTTCGGCGAGGATTTGAATCCCGGCGCGGTCAATAGCCCCATCTACGCCGAGCCACATCTAGTCAGCGATCGCGCGGAGGATCAGTTTGGCTCGCTCTACAGCGAAGTCCGAGCGCAGGTGAGTCGGACCTTGACGGAGCAACTCAGCTTGAACCTGGGATGCTCTGGCTATTACTTTAGCGACCTCAAATATGCCGATAATTCAATCAACTGGTTTATTCCCGATCTGGGCCTGGCCGATAACGGCACGGAAGAGACCATAGTCACCACGGCCTTCGCCAGTCTCGAATTTCGTCGCTAAGGACTGGTTCAAGAATAACTTGGTGGTTTCAAATATGCCGAAGGCATTACGTCATTCAGCCCAGGGTTGCGAGCTTGCGAGCTACCCTGGGTCGGGTGTCATAAGAAGTGCAATACCCTGAAAGGGTTTCATCGTTATCAGGAACTAGAACCCTTTCAGGGTACGAAGAACCTCAATCCGATTTCCCAGGGTAGTCGCTAGGAGCGACCAACCCTGGGCTGAATGATTTAACGCCTTCGGCGTAGGAAGACGATGGCAAGTCTTTCTGCGATGATAGACAGTTCCCGATCATACCGAAGTTATTTTTGACATCTTCCTAGGCTCCCGTATTGCAGCGTGTTAAATCGATCACGCAATAAATTGTAGGGAACGCCCTCCGTGGCGTTCCGTCTGGGAGTGGCGATCGTGTACACTCTTCTCGGAACGCCACTGAGAGCGTTCCCTACAGTCAGGATGAAATAGCGTTCCCTGCACCTGCTTCTTTGTGAGTTCTTATGTTGCGCTGCTTACAAATCTTGTGTGTTGCCCTCTTGCCGCTGGCTCCGCCACTCGTCGCCGCGACTTATGACATTGTCAGCGAAACGGCCATTGATACCGTCCCCGCCGGGTTTCCCGTCGGCTTTAGTCTGCTCACCCATAACGGCAAACACTACGCCGCCTATTACAATGCCGATCATGTCATGACGCTGGCCGAATGTGCCGTGGGCGGCAGCGAGTGGCGGAAGAAGTATTTACCGACCAAGATAGGCTGGGATTCGCACAACTACGTCACAATGGCCATGGACAAGGCGGGGCACCTCCACGTCGCGGGGAACATGCACAATGTGCCGCTGGTCTATTTTCGCGCGCGGAAACCCCACGACAACCAATCTCTGACGCGCTCCGTCATGGTCGGCCGCAACGAAAGCCGCTGCACCTATCCCGTGTTTTTTACGGATGCCGACGGGGAGCTCCTGTTTCTCTATCGCGATGGTGGCAGCGGCCAGGGGAGTAGCATCGTCAATCGCTACGACGTCGCCACGCAAACCTGGACCCGCTTTCTCGACGAGCCCCTCTTCGACGGCGAAGGCGAGCGAAACTCCTATCCGCTGGGCCCCATCAAAGGCCCGGATGGTCTGTTCCATTTGGTGTGGGTCTGGCGCGATACCCCCGACTGCGCGACTAACCATCATTTATCCTACGCGCGCAGCCGCGACCTCAAACACTGGGAAACCGCGGCGGGAGAACCGCTGGAGTTACCCTTGCGATTAGGTCAAAGGGAAACCTGGGTCGATCCCATTCCCTCGGGCGGCGGCATCATCAATGGGTGTCAACAGCTCACCTTCGACGACGATTTGCGGCCAATCATTTCCTATCACAAGAGCGACGACGCGGGCAACATGCAAGTTTATCTCGCGCGCTTTGAGCAAGACGCCTGGCAACCTCATCCCGTCACCACCTGGGACAAACCGGTTCACTTCGAGGGTTTCGGTTCGATGCCGTTCATCGGCATCAAGATTTCGAGCCTCCGCCCGCTGGGGGCCAAGCACTGGATTCTCGACTATCGGCACCGAGATTATGGCCGGGGAAGCATCGTCGTGGACAAAGAATTTCTCCAGCCCACCACCGACCACCCTCAAATCGAGTCACAGTATCCCCAGGAACTCTTGGATTCGGACAGCGATTGGCCAGGAATCGAGGTGCGTCTCGCCCAGGACGAAACGGTCGTTCCGAACACGGATAAAAAGTATGTGTTGCGCTGGGAGACGTTGGGAACCAACCATGACCGCCCGCGCGAACTACCCCTGCCGCCGGCGAGTCGGTTGCAATTGATCGAACTCGAACGGGCGTCAAGTTCCCCCTAATATTCTGCATTGTGTGTAATGAAAGTCGGAGCGACACGACAATTCGCCGTGGCGAATTTTCAATGCACCCGGTGCGATTCAATCACACCCGCCATACTTGCTCGCCGCAGCACAAATCTTCCCGCCCATGCCATTCATGGTGGATCCCGCGCATCAAGAGCGCACAATCGAATTCCACCGACCCGCGGGGAAACAACGATTCGTTGGCAAAGTAGCTCGATTCCACGCTTTCGATGGCGAGCGGATCCACCTGCCAGTTCTGGCAGCGTAGTTCCAATCCCTCGTAGCGACCCTGGCTTTGTGTGGCGGAATAACCCAACGATCCCCGTGCAAAGAATTCCGACGCATCCGCCAAGTCAGCAAACACCGAAGAACTCGGCAGTCGGTCGGTCACCGTGCCAGCCACTCGCACGCGCACTTCGCCGTCGTCGCTCACCAGCGCGACGGACAAATGTTTGTTGGTTTCTTTGACGGTGAACTTGGCATGTTGATGCAGGCCAGGAAAGATCGTGCCGCCACCCCACGCGGTCAGGCGCGAGTCGGTATCGCGACGTGGAATGTAGACACCCTGTCGCGTTTGTCCATCGACGTCCCACTCCACCGCGAACCGATGGGCCGCGTTCTCCGAACGCAGGCCGCAAAACGCAGGCAAGAATCTTGGCCTGATTCCACCAAGGCGAATCAAGCAAATACCGCCCAGCGCGTAGCCGTTGACCAAGTGAGGGCGAAACGGCAACGGCAACACCCGCGCCACCACGGCGGGATCGATATGATAATTCGCCAGAATGCGTCTCTCGATGATCCCACGAACAACAGGAATTCGCATAAGGCAGCCTTCACGGCTTCACGATCAGTTGGGCGATCCACGATTGGATAAACCGGCCACTTGCAAGTCCAATTAACCACACAAAGTCACGCTTCCTGGTCGCGTTGATAAACGCCAAACCTCATGTCAAGCATCGATTCTTGACCACGAATCTCTTATCCGTGTTACATCCGTGCCCATCCGTGGCCAAAAAAATTCTCCGCGCTGGCCAAAAATCACAACAGAAATGGCCGCGCGGTTGTGATAAAATACGTTCGTTCACGACACGGGATTGTTTCCCTGCTGTGGCGTCGCATAGGTACGTTCGCCAATCGGCCGGCCATCGTCTGGGCACCTGCTGTAGTTTTCCAGTGCGGGTGTTTGGGCACCGATTTCTCGAGAA
>JAWXAV010000014.1:0-45007 GCA_034439695.1 Bythopirellula sp.
GACTTCCAGCGGCTCGTGAGCGCGTCGCCGGGTTACGACGAACTGGTCGGCGATAGCCGCCCCATGCAGGAGCTCAAGACGAAAATCAAGCGCGTCGGCGCGGCCTCGGGCTGTGTGTTGATTCGGGGCGAGAGCGGCGCGGGCAAAGAATTGGTCGCCCGCGCGATTCACCGTTCCAGTCCCCGCGCCGACCGGCCGATGATGTCGGTCAATTGTGCGGCGATTGCCCGTGACTTGATGGAGAGCCAGCTTTTTGGCCACAAAGCGGGCTCCTTCACCGGGGCGGACCGCGATCATATCGGTTATTTCCAGCAATGCGATTTGGGGACACTGTTTTTGGACGAAATCGGCGAGTTGTCGCTCGAAGGACAGGCCAAGTTGCTGCGGATTATGGAAGGGCACCCGTTTTTGCCCGTCGGTTCGACCCAGGAAGTGCAAGTCGACGTGCGCGTGCTCGCGGCCACCAACCAAGATTTGAAAACCTACGTCCGCGAGAAAAAATTCCGCGAGGACTTGTATTATCGGCTCAGCGTGTTTGAGTTGTTTATTCCCCCGCTCCGTGACCGCGAAGAAGACGTCAATCTGCTGATCGACTTCTTTTTGGATCACTACCGTAAACAGCGGGGCCGTCCGCAGCTTGAGTTGAGCGAGGCTGCACGGGCAAGGCTCTTGGAGTATCGCTGGCCCGGCAATGTCCGGCAACTGCGGAATGTGATCGACAGTGCGGTAGTGCTTGCCGAGGACGACGGCATCCGCCCGCGGGATTTGGGACTACGCGACGGCGGCAGCGACGAACTTGATACACTGGAAATCGACCGCTGGGAGAAAAAGCTGATTATCGAAGCCCTCAAACGAACCGATGGCAATGTCCCCGAAGCCGCGAAGTTGCTCAACATCGGCCGGGCCACGCTCTATCGCAAAATCGAAATCTACAACATCCCGCGGTAGGCGCCGCTCATCCGCGCAGTCAGATCATGTCGCACACTACCGCCGCCGAACGCCGTCGTTTGCAAAGTCTCAGCCGCGACGACCTCGCTGCCCACCAGCTCGCGCGGCTCAATGCGCTGCTGGCCCAGATTCTGCCAGCGAACGAGTTTTACGCCGCGAAGTTGGCCACCTTTCCCCGCGAGTTCACCGCCCTGGAGCAGCTTGCCGAGTTGCCGCTCACGCATAAAGACGAGTTGTCCCCCAAAGTCGGTGCGTCGCTTGCACCGGCCAATCTCACTTGGCCTGCCGAGCGATATCTCCGCTATCACCAAACCTCGGGCACCCGTGGCCGGCCTTTGCCCGTGCTCGATACGGCCGAGGATTGGCAATGGTGGGTCAATTGTTGGCAGTATGTGCTCGACGCGGCGGGAGTCACCGACAAAGACCGAGCATTGCTCGCCTTTTCCTTCGGGCCGTTCATCGGGTTTTGGAGTGCTCACGAGGCACTGGTCGAACGCGGGGCGATGGTCATTCCTGGCGGCGGCTTGAATACGCTCGGTCGGCTCGATTTGCTTGCGCGGACCGAGGCGACGGTGCTCTTGTGTACGCCGACCTATGCGTTGCACTTGGCCGAGGTCGCCGCGGCGCACAAGATCGATCTCTCCGCGCATTGCGCCGTCCAAAAAATCATCGTGGCTGGCGAGGCAGGGGGGTCGATCCCCGCGACTCGGGCCAGAATCGAATCGGCCTGGCACGCGCGAGTGACCGACCACAGCGGGGCGAGCGAAGTCGGTGCCTGGGGCTTCGGCGACGCCGACGCACGGGGACTGCATGTGCTGGAGAGCGAATTCATTGCCGAATTTCTCTCCGTCGACACGGGTGAGCCAGCAAAAGAAGGTAAACTGGCTCAGTTAGTGCTCACCTCGCTCGGACGCAGCGGTATGCCCGTGATCCGCTATCGCACGGGCGATCTGGTGCAGCCCGTGTGGCCAACTCAGGGTCAAAATCGCTTCGTGCTCTTGGAAGGAGGCGTCCTAGGTCGGTCCGACGACATGCTCGTCGTGCGTGGCGTGAACATCTTTCCGAGCTCCATCGAGCAGATCATGCACAGCTTTCCGGAAGTCGCCGAATATCGGTTTACTGTCCGCAAGCGCGGCGCGATGGATGAAATGGTGGTCGATGTCGAAGACCATCTCGCGCAACCGGCTCGCATTGCCGAGGAATTGCAACTACGCTTGGGGCTTAAGGTCGAGGTCAGATTGGCCACCTCAATGTCGCTTCCGCGGTATGAAGGCAAGGGCCAGCGGTTCATCGACTTGCGAAACGCGGAAAGGGAGTAGAGCACTATGAATGTCCAACCAAGCGAACTGAAATTACTCGCGCCCGACCGCCTGCAAATTGCCTGGAGCGATGGCGAGGTGCGGCAATACGCCGTGCGCGAACTGCGCGACAAATGCCCCTGCGCGACCTGCACCGAAAAGCGCAGTGCCGACCAGCCTGCTCCGCTGCTCCAAGTTTTGCGAGTCGAAGAAACCCAGCCGCTGCGGATCGCGAAGATGGAACCGCTGGGGCACTACGCGTACAGCATCGAGTTCAGCGACGGCCACGACACGGGCCTCTTCACGCTCGAATTTCTGCGCACGCTTGGATTCATCGTCGATCAACCCTAGCCACGATGCAACGCATCGCACGGCTTCAATTTATTGAGCGGCCGGTGGATTCGCAAACGGCAAATTCGGCATCCCAGGAATCCCGCCCGCCGCTGCTTCAGCTCCCTCGGCAGCCTTGTCACCCTCGGCAACTTTTTTCTGCACGACTTTGTCGAGCCCAAGATGGACTTGCTGGTAGACGTCGTTCGAGATGACGTAATACCAATCACCAAACCGCTCATTAAGTTCGGCGACTTTTTCCTGGCCTTCCTTGATCTTGGCCTGGTACTCGTCGGTGCGACGTAGGTTTTCAAGTTCGATTTCCTTGCGCGCGGCGAGAATATCCTCGCGTTCTTTCTTCTTAGCCTCATCCTCAGCCGCTGGCGGCTTAGCGTCCGCCGTGGGTTCTTCCCCTTCGGCTTCCTCACCGGTCGCCGCGGCGACCTCGCCATCCGACTCCGACCCCTCCTCACCGCTTTCCACATCGCTTGCGGTTTCGCCAGCTTCTTTCTCTTCCGCCTCGGCGGGAACCTTGGGCAACTCATCCAACTCTGGTTTCTCGATCATCCCTTCATTAAAGCGCGCCATCACGAACATGTAGCGATTCACCCCGTCGTCAGATTTTTTCTTGTCGCTTTCCTCGTCCGCGCTTTCGTCTGTTTTGCCTTCCGCCTCGTCGCTATCCATCGGGATGTTGCCGAAGCGCAGCACATACTCCACGCCGTCTTGCAGCGAGCAAACCACCTCGCCCTCGGTCGAGAGAATGTCGGCCTGCTTGGTTTCCGCATTGGCAATCGGCGCGAAGCCCCGGGCCATCAAGTCCTCGGCGGCTTCGTCGTCCTTGATGAAGTCGGTGCCCGCCTTGAGGTCGGCGCTTAATCCCGCCGGTTTCCGCACCACGTCGACAATGGCTAAATCGTCCAGCCCGTCGCGCATCTTGTTCAGCGCCTCTTCGTTGAGTGCCTCACCCTCGGGGATGGCAAAATCGACGTACTTCTTGCTGGTTGTATCGAATTTCTTGAGTGATTCCGCTTTCCATTTGGAATCGGTATTATCATAGTCCAAGATCATTTCGGCCCGCGGTTCCCACCTCGCTTGGTATCCCTGGAGTGTCAGCATCAACTCCGCTGAATAATCCTTAATGTCCACCTGACGAATGTCGAACGGGCTGATTTTTAACAGATCGCCTTCAATCCAATCTTCAAAGCGCGTGCTCAGCTTCTTGGGATCGATGTTCACCACGTAAACGATGTCTTGATCGGTATTGCGCACATAGTGCTGTCCCTCGGCATCCTTCACGGCCTTGCCGACGATCATGTCGGTCAGCACCGAGTTGTTGTTGTCGGTCATGACCACGCGGATGCCGGTGCCATCGGCCTGGGATTTCAACTTCGCGGACGACGGATCGAGCACGCCCATTTGCGCATGTTCCGCCGCCGAGGTTGTGGCGACGCGCAGAATTTCGCGATCAATCACGCAAGTGGCCGCCTCGGCCATCTCCTTCGTGGCGTCGGCTGGATAGTCTTCCTTCGAGGGAATTTCCCAGAGCCCGTTTTCTTCGGCGACTTCAAACTCGCGGGGCGTGGCCGTTTCTTCATCGAATTTGATGATCTTGAGCCGCTTGGGCGCATCGACTTCAAATTGATTGAGCCGTTGGCCGACCAATTCGTCCGCATCGAAAGAATTTTCAGTCGGCACCACGACAAACGCGGCCAGCAACGCGACCGCCCCCGCCGCCATGAATGCCAAAGTTTTTGCCATCTCGCTCATGATCAAAATCCCATCACAATAAATAATTCATCTAAGCTAGCCACAGAGAGCACAGAAGACTCAGAGAAAAAAATTCTGATTATCTTTTCTTAATCTCCGTGAACTCTGTGTCCTCTGTGGTAAAAAATCAACGTAATCGTGTTTTGGCGATACCCTCTTGTTCCGCGCCGCGACGGCGGAAAAAGACGTACAACGCCAACAATAATGGCGGAATCGGCGGCACCAGAATCGCGTACAGCTTGTAGCGATCTTGCACGCCGCGAATTTCCTGGTCAGTCGCGTAGCTGATCTGCTTGAGTTTGCGGCTGCGGCTCGACTCAATGGACTCCATTTGCGTTTTGAGGCGTTCTGTCTCGCGCAGCCGAACTTGCTCCTTTTTTTGCTCCTTCGCCGTGCGGCTCAGTCCCTCAATCTTGTCGACGGCCGCCACTTTTTCCTCAAATCGTTTCTGGGCTTCTTCAATCTCCGTTTGAATTTCGGCGACAAATGCGTTTTGTTGGGTGCGAGCGTCCTCGCGATATTTCTCTGTCGCTTCGTCGATTTTCGCGAGAGTCCGATGGTCACGAGTCCGCTTGCGAATGCCGATGAACCGTTCGTCACCAGCCAGGGCGTCGATGATGTTCAGAATGAACGTCACATTCTGCGTAGCGGGCAGGAGCTCCATGTCGCCGCTTTGACGGATCGAGAAGAAATCGGGGATCACCCAGTCGATATCGTTCACCACCACGGCGTTAATCTTGCGCTGTTTGACTTCGCTCGTGTCGATGTCGTCTTTCTCTGACTCACCGGTCGCCGCGGCGACCTCGCCGGTCTGCGCATCGCTTGCGGTTTCGCCAGCTTTGGGTTCGACTTTCGGAGCGGCGACGCCGGCCAGCAGCAGGTCGTCGTCAGTGACCGTGCCGCTCACCTGGGCGGCGAGTATGTACGAAGTCTTGGTGAGTTGCCGGTTATAAACTTGGTCGTTGCGCGCCTGTCGTCGCAGGGCGGCGGTATCAACCGTTCCCGATTTGCCGCTGCCGGTGACCAGCAGTTGATCGAAATTGAGTTTCGACCCCTCGGCCTTCGTGATCGAGCCTGGATAAATCAGCAGCAACTGTTGCAAACCAGCCGTGATGACGTTCTCAATATTAAACGGCTCCTTCGCGCCGTTGCCTGCATCGATAAAGACCCATTGCGGATCGGCGTAGGGGGTCAAATTCTTCTCGGGGAGATAATCTTGCCAAACGACTTGCATGGGATCGACCTTCACTCCCAGCACGCGCCAAAGTTGGTTGATATCGCCTTTGGGAATTGTGCCGCCGCCCCCGCCGAACATGCCCATCATCCCCATGTTGGGCTGCATCCGCGGTTCCGCGGTGCCAGCCACGTCTTGGGGATAAAAGTAGGGGAAAGGGTCTTCGAGAATCGCGATCGGCGTGCCTTCACGCACGGCATCGACCAAGTGATCCATTTTCTCAGGCTCTAGCATCGAGGGCTGAATCGCCAGCAACACGTCGTACTTTCCCTTCAAGGGTTGCGTAAGGTCGATGCCGCGATCTTCCACGTCGTATTGCTTCCGCAATTCCGTTATCAACGGCCATTCGCGCGCGCGGTCCGCTTGGGGATTCAGGAAGGGAATGCCGGTGTCGATGATGCCAACCTTGAGCATCTTTTCTTGACTCACGGTCGAGATCGAACGGACCAGTTCGTATTCAACAGGTACGCCCTTGTCGAAGAACGGAATCACGACCTTGCCCAGGCCCGACGTGATCGCCGCGGCTAGGAACACAGACTCTTGGTTGCGTTCGCGGCCACTGGTGACCATCACTTCGCGAGGAGTGATGCCGTAAGTTTCCTCGGCGAGGACTGCCTCGGGGCCATAGTTTTCGATCTCGTGCTTCGTGATCCGCACCTTGTTATTACTCAGCGCTTGCAACTCCGCGAGCGTCGAGAGCAAATTTAATTTCACGGGCGCGTATTCGGTGGGTACCTGCGGGCTGACATAGGCGTCGATGTAAATTGTCTTGGCATCGGGATCATCCCGCAATTTTTGCAGCATTTCCAACGTATCGTCGGAGAGCGAGCTCAATTCCGCGCTACTGATATCCGCCCGCAGCCAGTTGCGGTTGTTGGCGAGTTGCGTCACGCCAATCGCCACGGCCAGCAGCGCAAGCGCCCGAATAAAATAGTGGCCGACTTGTGAGTTGCCCTCCTCCTGGGAACTCCAATGCCGCCGGCCGATGAGTACCATGCAAATGTAAATCATGACCGCGGCAAGCATGATGAAATAGGTCGCGCCACCCAAGCTAATCACGCCGCGCTCGAAGTCGCGGAAGCGTTCCAAGGCGCTCCATTGCCGTACCGTTTGGGCCATGATCGGATTCTTGATAAACCAATCCGCCACGCCGAACATCGCCAGTGGCATGTTGAATAGCGTGCCCAGGATGAACCCAACCGTGAGATTCTGCGTCAAAAACGACGCGACCATGCCGATGGCAATCATGGCGAGGCCAATGAACCAGTAGCCGATGTAGGTGCTGATGAACAAGCCGCCGTCGGGATCGCCGAGGCCCCACTTGAACACGAGGAAAATCGAAAACGCTGAAAACAACAGCGAGACCGTAAAAATCGCCACCCCCGCTAAATACTTGCCCAGCACGACGTCGAAATCACTCGCCGGCGAGGTGAGCAGCAGTTCATCGGTCCCTTGCCGCCGTTCTTCCGCCCAAATGCTCATCGTAATCGCAGGAATGAACACCAACATGATGAACGGCAGCCAACGGCTGAGTTGATCGAGGTTGGCCAAGTTGCCCGAAAAGAATTCCGGAGGCCAGAATGTGGCCAGCGAACTGAGCACCACGAACACACAGATAAACACGTAGCCCGTCGGATTCGAGAAATAGCTCACGAAATCGCGTTTGAAAATCGATTTAAGAACGTTCCATTGCATGGCGATCAGTCTCTAAAAGTCGGTCGTTTGAGTTGTTAAACAGCGGTCGTGAGAACGCGGAATTTTTCGTCGAGGTTGTGGTCTTCGCGGGCCAACTCTTGGGGCGTGCCGTCGAACACGAGCCGCCCTTCGTTGATAAACACCACGCGATTGCACATCGCTTCCACCTCTTGCAGGATGTGCGTGGAGAGCAAAATCGTTTTCGTTTTGCCTAGCTCGCGGATCAGTTTGCGGACTTCCCGAATCTGATTCGGATCAAGCCCCGCGGTCGGCTCGTCGAGAATCAAAACTTCCGGATCATGCAGCAATGCCTGCGCCATCCCCACCCGTTGGCGATAACCCTTGGAGAGCTTGCCGATGGGCTTGCCGATCACCGCCTCGAGATTGCAGGTCTTGACCACCGATGCGATTCGTTGTTCGAGCACGCTGGGGCTTAGTCCACGAATCTCACCAAAGAAATTGAGCAAGCTGCGAGGCGTCATGTCCGGATACAGCGGACCATTTTCCGGAAGATAACCCAAGAGTTTGGCACCTTGCAATCGGTCCGTCGCCATGTTGAAGCCCGCAATCTTGGCCACGCCTTCCGAGGGAGCCAAGTAGCCGGTGAGCAACTTCATCGTCGTGCTCTTGCCGGCACCATTAGGGCCGAGAAACGCGGCAACTTCGCCCTTCTTAATGGCGAACGTCACATCCCGCGAGGCGGCAAAGCTGCCGTAAAATTTCGAGAGGCCAATGGCCTCGATCATCGGTTCCGCGCTGGCGGGGGAGTTGGCAGAGGTTGGTGTTTGCACGGGTTTTGTCATCGAGGTCTCATGATTCGTGGGTCAAGCTTCACACGCGATAAATAGGCAATCAGTAACTATGTCGTTCAAGGGGGAGCTGCTTACGCCGGACGAATGTCCAGCACCCTGGCTGAAGATCAAAAAATCCAGCCGACTGGCCAAGCTGATGCTCGCCAGCACTAAGTGTTTTTAGGACAGGCACTTGCGGCCACGGATCGTGGTGATCCGCGATTCAGCACGCCCGCCGCAAGAAGGTAAAAGTTAACCCCACAGCGGGCGCTCTGTCCATACCGGACCCTACTACACGCGCTACGCCCTCAACGGGGCAAAGGTTCGCCGAACCTATAGGATCAGGCTTAAATTAGCTCGTCTGATGGGTCACGGCCAGGTGCCGCCGCCACTGGGGACCGCCACTTTCGGGAAAATCGCTCCGCAAATGGACTCCCCGGGATTCCTGACGCTTGAGGGCCGCTTGGATCATCACCCGAGCCACGGTGATCATGTTTTGCAGTTCCCAGCCCTCGGGGTCGGCGAATTGTCGGGAGAGAGCGTAATGGCACCACTGGTCGACCGTTTTGGCAGCATCGGCCAGTTGTTTGCCATCACGAATCACGCCCACCGCCCGCCACATCAGACTCTTGAGCGAGTTGCGAATGTCGAGCAAATCCAGCGGTTCGCCGCTCGGTTCCAGGGAAGTATTTTCCAACGGCAGCGCCTGAAACGAATCGGCCATATCAAGTGCTGCTGCCGAGGCCCCCGTGCCAGCGCGGGCGCCGTAGACCAAACCTTCGAGCAAACTATTCGAGGCCAAGCGATTCGCGCCGTGCAGGCCGCTGCTCGTGACTTCTCCCGATCCCCACAGTCCGGGAATAGTCGTGCGACCGTCATGATCGACCGTCACCCCGCCGATCATGTAATGCGCGCCGGGCCGCACGGGAATGCGGTCGCGGGTGATGTCGAGGCCAAACTCTGCGCAGCTTTTCGCAATGCCGGGAAATCGTCGCAGGGCGTGCGCCGGATCAAGCGGGCTTAAATCCAAGTAAACGCACGGATGTTTCGTGGCGTTCATCCGGTCGGCAATCGCTTGACTCACGATGTCGCGGGGAGCCAGCTCCGCGCGTGCGTCGTAGCTCGGCATGAACCGCTCGCCGTTGGCATCGACGAGAATCGCTCCCTCACCGCGAATCGCTTCGGTAATGAGCGTGCGGCTGCTGCCGGCGATGTACAGCACCGTGGGATGAAACTGCATGAACTCCATGTCGCGCAGCTCCGCGCCAGCGCGATACGCAATCGCATGGCCATCGCCCGTGGCGACGGGGGGATTCGTCGTTTCACGATAAATCTGACCGACGCCCCCGGTGCAGAGTATGGTTTGCTTCGCCCACACAAACGTCCGGCCATGATCCTTGTTCCACACCAGTGCCCCGCGACAATGGCCTTCATGCGTCAGCAGATCAATCGTGAACGTGTCTTGCCAAATCTGTGCTTGCAGCACTTCGCGCGCGCGGGTGATCATCGCCCGCATGATTTCCTTGCCGGTGGCGTCCCCGAGCGCGTGGGCAATCCGGCGATGGCTGTGTCCCCCTTCGCGGCCGAGCAGCAGATCGCCGTCTTCTTCGTGGTCGAACACGGTGCCCCATTCGATCAATTGCCGAATATGTCCAGGAGCTTCGCGGACCACCATCTCGACAACTTCGCTGTCGCAGAGATCGGCTCCCGCGGTAATCGTGTCGGCAACGTGATCTTCAAATCGATCCTCGGGAGCCAGCACCCCCGCGATGCCCCCTTGGGCATAGGCGCTGTTGGATTCGCTCAAGCGATCCTTGGTCACCACGAGCGTAGACAAGCGCGGTTCAACGGCCATCGTCGCCCGCATCCCAGCGATGCCCCCGCCAATCACGAGCACGTCAACAAAGTGATGCGGAATCCGCTTGGGATTAAAGGCAACGAGGTAGCGCGGGATGTGGGGGGCCATGCGTCTAATTTTCAAGCAAGCGGCTAACGGATACTAGTCCCGTAACGTCACGAAGAGAATTTTCCCGAATGAAAGCCGTGATTATCCTGTAACCATGACCAAAAAGAAAAGCTCGACCAAGGTGGCAGTAGCAATCCGCGAGATCGAAGCCGCGATTCAGATTGTGCGCGGACAGCGGGTGATGCTCGATTCCGACTTAGCTCGGTTGTATGGCGTCACAACCACCAGACTCAACGAGCAGGTCTCCCGCAACAAGGAACGGTTTCCCGAGGACTTTGCCTATCAGCTTACCCAGCAAGAGTTTACGCACTTGATGTCGCAAAATGCGATATCAAGTTCAACCTACGGCGGTCGGAGAAAATTGCCGCGGGTGTTCACCGAGCATGGCGTTGCCATGCTTTCGAGCGTTCTCAATTCACCGACGGCGGTACAGGTCAACATCGAAATCATGCGAACCTTTGTCAAGCTGCGCCGGCTGATGGCGACACCCGGAGAGTTGGTCGAACAACTCACCAAGTTAGCCGATACGGTTAAGCTGCACGACGATCAGATTAAGGTCATCTCACAAGTCTTGCAGCAAATGTTGGAAAAGCCAATAGAACCGAAGCGGAAGATTGGATTTCATGTAAAGAATGAAAAGCAATAACTCATTCTTCCTTCTCCTCCGCCACCGTCGCCGTGCCTTTCATGTAGGCCCGCACTTGGTCGGCATATTCCAGCGGTGTCCGACCGCGATAAGAGTCTTGCAACTCACGAAGTTTTTCCTTAATCGCTTGCGACTTGAAGCCGGTGCGGCGGTTGGGATTCAACCCCAAACTGCGCAGCGCATTATCAAGTTCCTGTTTCGTTTCTTCATCGGGTGCCGCCTCGACCTCGGCTTTGAGTTTCTTCCAACGGTCGACAAACTGCCGCAGTTCTTGCTCGGTCCAGCCCAGCTTTTCCAGCAACTCTTTGTCGACATCACTTTTCTTAAGCTGCTCGTCCAAGCGGTCGAGCACGAGATCGGTTTGCTTCTTGGCGTATTCAAGGTTCGCGGCATCGCCGGGCTCGAGTTCACCCGGCGGGGGTGGTGAAGCGTCGTTGCTTCCTGTACCGCCATTGGGTGGAGCCTGTCCGGGCTTCCCGCTGGGATCTGCATTATTTGGTGGTTGTTCGCCGTTCTCCCCGGCCGCTGCTGGGTCGTCTGATGTCGGGGCCTCGCCCGGCTGTTGTTCGCCTTCCGCACCAGGGGCCGATTGACCTTGCTCGCCGCCGGGTTTATTGCCCCCCTCTTGATCGGATTGTTTGCTCCCTTCGCCGGGCTTGTCTTCGCTTGACTCGCCGGTGGGTTTGTCTGACTCGCCTTGCTGACCGGGCTTGGTGGAATTTTCCCCCGCGCCGGGTTCAGCAGCTTGACCACCGCCGTCATCAGCCGCCGTGTTTTCACCAGCCGCGCCGGTCCCTTCCGCGTCGGCTTGTTGGCCCGCACCCTCTTGTCCTCCGCCGGATTGATCTCCTCCCGAGGCTCCCTCGGAATCCGATTCCTTTTGACCATTGGCTTGACCGGGGGCTTCTTGATCGTTCATTTCCGATTCCGGCTTGCCTTCATCGCTTTTGTCGCGGGGCTTGCGGCCACCGTCATTATCCATGGAACCTTCATTCTCACCCGGATTATTCCCCGCGCCTTGTTCTCCTTGTTCGGTAGACATCTCGCCGCCCGGGGCTTCTTGCTGCTTATCTTCCTGGTTTTCTTCACCGCCCGCTGAAGCGGGCTCGCCACGCTGTTCGTTGGGTTGGCCTTCGGCACCTGCGCCTTCGGATTGCTCGCCTTCTTGCGTGCCATCGATCCCTTGGTCTTGATTCTGACCCGATTCCGCACCGCTCGCTTCTTGATTTTCGGGCGAACCTTCGCCATCTCCTTGACCCGATTGAGTTTCGCTCGCGCCTTCGCTTTGCTCGGTCTGGCTTTCTTCTTCGCCCGTTTGACCCTCTTGGCCTTGAGATTCTTGTTCGCCTTGGGACTGGTTATCCTCAGACTGGGCTTGCTGCTCGGCGAAATGTTCGTTCATGCGCTCAAACGCTTCGCCATCGTTGTCACCTTCGGCAGAAACCTTGCCTTGGCCACCGGGTTGTCCCTCAGAAGGGTTCTCGCCGCCTTGACCGTTAGGGTCGCTCTGTTGATCTCCTTGTTGATCGCCTTCCCCTTTCTCACCGCCCGCTGAAGCGGGCTCGCCACCCTGCGACTCACCACCTCCTGTGCCTTGGGATTCTTGAGAATCGGAATTCTCTCCCTCGCCGCCGCCTTGACCCTCTTGGCCTTGTTGCTCGCCCTCGGATTGACCTTCGCCGCCTTGTTCTCCAGCCGCTCCCTCTCCCTCGCCCTCTTGTTGTTCGCCTCCTTCACCGGCACCACCGCCCGCTTGGCCTTCACCTTGCTCGCCACTTTCGCCTTCACCGCTTTCGCCGGATTCGCCGCCTTGGTTGCCTTGTTCGCCCGGTTGTTCACCTTGACCTTGTTTGCCAAAGTCGGGTGGCCCCAGCACGCGAATCCGCAGACGATCGGTCTTGGCAACGTTCGGTTCCGGCTGGCGATTGTCGATGGCCGTGGCCCAGTATTCCAGAATGTCGCCTGGCTTGAGATTCAACTCTTGCGGTGTGGCCGTCATGCGGCCGACGTACTTGCCGGGCTGTTCTTGTGTCAACAAATCGTGCTGGAGCACCTGCTCACCGGCCACTTCGCCCAAAATCACCACGTTGGCCAGCCCGAAGTCGGGATCACGGGCCTCCACCTCAATCGTGAACGGCGTATCGACGGGCACGTCAAGTTGCTCGACGAGCTTTCCTTCTTCATCCACGGGAGCGAGGATGCGAATCTCTGGCGCGTAGTCAGGCGTCACATCGATGTTGTATTTCGGCGGCAGAGTGCTCGTGCGGCCCTTGGTCGTCTTGTACTGCAACACGTAGCTGTCGTGCTCGGGCGTACGGCGATCTTCCTCCAAGGCGAGTTCAAATTGAGCACTGGCTTTCTCGCCGTCGGCGGTCATCGGCAAATCGTGTCGGCCATCGGCCCCGAAATCAACATTCGCACTAGCGATTTCCTGATTGGCCAGCGCGTAGACGCTGACCTTGGTGCCTTCGAGGGCGCTGATGTCGCCGGTCCCTTCCACCTCGCGCGGCGGCAGGCCCGTGTAGGCGGGAAACTGGTAGCGAATTTTTTCCACCACCAAAGTCGGTCGTGCAAAGACATTCACCTTGTACTTGGGCGACTTCGCGTCGCCCGCTTCGACCCAATATTCAAGGTCTTGTTGTATCCCTCCACTCTCTCCTCCAGAAAAGCGATCGGGTAGCCGCCCGCGGTATTGCAAACCGCCCTCTGACGCACTGAGCAACACCTCACGGTCGACCGTTTGATTATCGAGCGTGGAATACATCACCCGTACCGGTTCGTCGGTACGAAGCCCGTGGACTTCGGCGGAAACCTCAAGCTGTTGGCCCCGGGCGATTTCCGTGTCGCCAGGCGTCACGCTCAAAATCTCCACGCGGCTGGGGGCCGCAATGTTCGACCAGGGGAGCAACACCCGTTCCATCGACGCTGTGAGATTCTTCGGCGAGAGCACACGGTACAGCGCACAAAGTGCCACGACCGCTACCAGCACATACCCGAGTCGCAACAACGCCGTGCGGTCGATCACCGAGTCGAGCGACACTTCCGAGAGCTTCTGGGCTGCTTGTTGCTCGATGGCTTGATAAACTTTTTGCGAAAGTTGCTGCCGACGATTCCGCAGCAATAAAAAATTCAGCAGACTGTTCTTGAGCGAGGGGGTGCTCCTCTCGATCAGCTGCGCTGCGTAAGCTGGGTTGATCGGCCGCGAAATGAGGGGCCAGAAAGTACGCCAACTGTACCACGCGATCCCGCCAATCATCGCTGCGAACAACAATCCGCGAGTCAGCCCGTTCCACCCACCCGGGATCACCCAATGTTCCAGCACCGACACGCTCAGCAAGAACACCAAGATGCCGATGACGAGCGTGATCAATCCCGAAGCCAGATCGACCAATTTGAGCGAACGCCGCGTTTGGCGAATTTGCTCGTCGACCATGCGTTCCTCGGCACGAGGTCCGGCGGCGACAGGCGGCGGCGGGGGTGGTGGGAGGACGCTGGCCATGCAAATACTTAAAGTGTTGGAATCGCGGTGGACCTGCCTCCATTATAGGAGTGAACGCCGAATGGTCAGGCCGCCGGAGCCATTTTTCTGGCAAGCTGGGCTAGAGATGCAGCCCATTATTCCGGAAAATGCGGCCCACCCAACGAAAGTTAGCCGGAGTTGTTCCAACTCCGGGGAGAATCCATTGCTCAGCCCCTCAGAATTTCGTGACCTCGTCAGCGGTCGTCGCACCGGCGTGAAGGCTGTTGCCCTCCGGACGGCGCTACGCATCGCCGAAGTGCCCTACGCACTCGCCATGCGCTATCGCAATCGTCGCTATGCCCGCGGGAAGGCCAAAATTCATGACGCCGGCGTACCCGTGGTCAGCGTAGGCAATCTCACGCTGGGAGGCACGGGCAAGACGCCACTCGTGGAGTGGCTCGCCCACAAGTTGCGTGAGTCGCAGATTCGCGTGGCCATTGTGAGCCGGGGTTACGGTGCGAGGGCCGGGGGCTACAACGACGAAGCCCTGGAACTGGAGCTCGCCCTCCCCGGCGTGCCGCACGTGCAGGATCCCGACCGCGTGGCGGCAGCCCGCGTGGCGGCCGAAGAACTGCAGATGCAACTAATTCTGCTCGACGACGGTTTCCAACACCGCCGCCTTAAGCGCGATTTGGATATTGTGCTGCTCGACGCCACCGAACCCTTCGGCTTCGACCACGTTTTCCCCAGAGGCACCTTGCGCGAGCCGCTTGCCGGCTTAGCGCGGGCCGACGTGATCGTCCTCAGCCGCGCGGACATGCTCGATTCCTCCGAACGAGAAAAAATCCACGCCCGAGTTACCAAATTCGCCCCCCAAGCCGGTTGGTGCGAAGTCGAACACCGAGTCGCGGCGCTCCTCAACAGCGCTGGTCAGCACGTCGATTTAAGTGTCCTGGCCGACAAACGAGTCGCCGCCTTCTGCGGCATCGGCAACCCCGCAGGCTTCCGCTATACACTCGCCACCCTTGGTTGCGAGATCATTGCCTGGCGCGAGTTTCCCGATCACCACAATTACACCCGCGCAGACGTGGCCTCACTGAGCGAGTGGGGTCAAAATGCCGACGCGATTGTTTGCACCCGCAAAGACTTGGTCAAGCTCCGCGTGCCCACCTTGGGTGGCGTTGCACTCTGGGCCGTCGAGGTTGAGATCGGGTTTGTTAAGGGACAGTCTGCCATCGAAAATGAGTTACAGAAAATCATCACAAATGTCGACGCCGACTGATTGGGATTAACTCACTTCGCCGGCAGCACCGCGATATTGTTCACCAGCCGTTCGTCTCCCAGCAGTTCCATCGCCACATGTTGGGCCAACTGCTTCGTGTAATAGGAGCCACACGAGCCTGAAAGAATCACAAATTTGTCAGACGCTATGACCTTGAGTTGGCGAATGCGGCCGAGGAGTTGTGACTCCAATTCCTCAAGAACGCGGTGGGCCAATGCCTGGCTAGCGAGTTCCGAGCGGAGATGCTCCTGAGAGTTTTGGAGCGAAGAGATTCCCGCCGCGTAGCTGGCCTCCACTTCCAACAGGGTGAGCCGGGCCGCCAATTCGCTGGCCAAACCGCGACGGACAAGAGCTTTCATCTTCGTCCCTCCGTGAAAAGAGTGTGAGACAATCGCCTCCCACGGTAACGCAATCTAATCCCGTTAACGCTCACGGGTCAACATGAACCACCAATTCAGGCAAGAAAGTTCGAGCAATTTGCAGCCTACGATAAAACACCAACACGCTAGCTCATCTTGCCCAATTTTACCAAGAGATCGACCACCTGCTGGGCCAGCTCCGGCGGCATAAGATGGTTTGAGTCGAGCACCAACTCTGGCTCTTCGGGGGGTTCGTACGGAGAGCTGATCCCCGTGAAATTGCTGATCTCACCCGCACGGGCCTTCTTGTAAAGCCCCTTGGGATCACGCGCTTCGCAAGTTTCCAGGGAAGCGTCGACAAACACCTCGATAAAATCTCCCGCTAGCAAACTCGCGCGCACCGCCTGGCGGTCGCTGCGAAACGGGCTCACAAAGGCCGTGAGCGTCACCAAGCCGGCGCTGGCCAACAGGCCGGCGACGGACCCCACCCGGCGGATGTTTTCTTCGCGATCTTGTTGCGTGAAGCCCAAGCCAAATCGCTTGCCAAAGTCCTCACCATAACGCTTTGCTAGCATCTCTGGCGTGGCGCAGAGCCCATGCCGCACGTTGTCGCCGTCAAGCAAATAACTTCGCACGCCCCGCTCGAAGAGCAGCTTATCCACCACGTTGGCAATCGTGCTTTTGCCACAACCGCTGAGACCGGTGAACCACACCACGCAACCGAGATGGCCGTTGAGCCGTTCACGATCCGCGCGCGAGACGCTTTGTTCATGCCACACAACGATGGGGTCTTCTGCTGCCATATTTTTGTCGGTCTCTGTAGGGAACGCCCTCCGCGGCGTTCCGTGAAGCTTTAATGAGCAATGCCGGCCAATTCACACAGATTCGCCGAAACCACCGGCTGGGGGCAACTCCAAACCAAGAAAAACAACGCCTCGCGGCACCACCGGCCCACGGGATGGCCTTGCACGTAGCCCGCCCCCTTGGCGGTGACCAACGCGGCTTGGGTGGCACGCAACACCAAACTGTTTGCCCGTTGCCGCAAAGTTTCCGTCGAGCAACTCGGCTCTCCTCGCACAACCGCCAGCAAAATGTCGAACACTTTTTGGTAATCCTCTTCGAGCGCATCGAGCGGAGCATCCAAGCCAGTCCGTTTAGTCGATTCCGCAGCGATATAATCCAGCGCTGCTCGTGAAAGCCCCAGCGCGAGCGTCGAAGTTTGATGCCCGCCGGTTCCCGCCCCCGAGCCGAGCGACATCACGTTTTCCACCGGTCCCGCAATGACCCAGCGATCTTCGACGAACACGCCTTCGCAACGCACCTCGCCGGTGTCGCTTGCCGACACGCCAATCAACCGGGCGGGCGGTGGCACCGACACGCCCGGCAAATCGGTGGGGAGTGCCACCAACACTTGTTCCGCCGTGGCCGCGCCGTTCTCCATGAGGACCGCGCCAGTCACGACATGCTCAGCATGGGGCGCTCCCGTCACCCACGGGCTGTAACCCTCGAACACAAAGCCACCCTCGACGCGATCGGCTCGTAACACGGGGGTCTTCACATGCTGCCGACTGGTGGTGAGATGCGAAATGCCGACCGTGGCAAAGCTGCGACCCGTAACGAGATCAGGGAGCAACAACTCTTTCAGCGCTTCATTCTCGCAGGTGGCAATCCGCCGGCAGGCCCCCGAGCGCTGCGTGATGATGAACGTCGTGGTGAGGCACGCCCGACTCAACTCCAAATAGCCGCGGACGATGGATTCCTGATCCCAGTGCTGCCCGCCCCACGCTTCTTCCAGAAACCACTCGAACACGCCATATTCACCGCACAGCCGCAACTGCTCGCCGGGCCATTGGCCCGTGAGATCGGTGGCGCGCGCATGCTCCGCCATCAAGTTGCACAACTCGGCAAGGTCAGGGTGATCGGGCGCGGTGATCTTGGTGGGCATGGCGGGTTCGGAAAGAATGAATTTCGCTCAGCAACGATCCTTCATTGTATCCCAACCAACACGCCTCAGCCAACGACTCGAATAAACAAACAGAATTGACCACAAAGGCACGAAGAACACAAAGAAGCCGATACAGCCAGTTTGTATTTCTTCGTGACCTTTGTGCCTTTGTGGTTTGCTAGGAATTTCGTTTACCGCATGTTCATGTCGGAACTCAACCCACCCGCGGCGACCAAATACGCGTGCTTCACATAATCCATCACCATGCGATGGGCACTGAATCGCGCAGCCAAGGTGGCAATCGAGTTCGACATCCGCCCGATCCACTGCTTGGGGAGTCCATCGGCATCGCGGTCGTAGAACAGCGGGATGATTTCATCCTTCAAGACCCGCATCAAATCCTCGGCATCGCGGGCATCGCCAATCGCCGTATCGCGGTGCTGCATGCCGTGGCCAATGGCAAAACCGTTCATGCCGTTGAACGCTTCCGCCCACCAACCGTCGAGGATGGAACAGTTGAGCCCGCCATTGAGCACGACTTTCTGACCGCTCGTGCCGGAGGCTTCCAACGGCCTGCGCGGATTGTTGAGCCATACGTCCACCCCTTGGGTGAGATGCCGACCCACATTGATGTCGTAATCCTCGACGAACACGATTTTGCCCGCGAAGTGCGGATCGTGTCGCAGGTTGGCGATCCCCTGGATCAGCTTCTTCCCTGGTTCATCGGCGGGATGGGCCTTGCCGGCGAAAATAAATTGCACGGGGTGGTTCACGTCGTCGATCATCTCGAGGAAGTGATCGAGGTTCTTGAGAAACAAATCAGCTCGTTTGTAGGTGGCAAACCGCCGCGCGAAACCAATCGTGAGTGCGCTCGGATCAAGCACCATGCGGGCCGCTTCCACGGCGGTTTCGTCTTCGTTCCGGCGGCGACATTGGCGGCTCATCCGACGGCGCACGAATTCCAACAGCCGACTCTTGAGCGCATTATGCGTTTCCCACAACTCGCCCGGATCGATGGAATACACCTTCTGCCAGGTTTTGCCGTCGCCCATGCGGTCTTGCCAATCGGAATCAAGATACTTGTCGTACAGCATCTGCATCGGGTGGGCGAGCCAACTCGGCACATGGACGCCGTTGGTGATATGGCCAATCGGAATTTCTTCTTCCACCCGCCACGGCCACAAGTGCGACCACATCCGCCGCGACACATAACCATGCAGCGAACTCACCGCATTGGCACGACGCGAGAGCTTGAGACCGATGACGGTCATGCAGAACAATTCATTTTCGTTCTGCGGCTCCACGCGCCCCAGGCCCATGAGTTGTTCGTACGAAATGCCAAGCTGCTGCCGCAACGGCCCCAAATGCTCCTCGACCAACTTCCCTTCAAAACGGTCGTGACCGGCGGGAACCGGGGTGTGCGTGGTGAACACAGTGTGTTGAGCCACGTCGCGCAGCGCATCGTCAAACGACAAGCCGTCGTCGCTCATTCGTTCGCGGATCACTTCCAACGGCGCGAACGCGCTGTGCCCTTCGTTGAGGTGGTACACGCCGGGGAAAATCTCGAGTGCCCGGAGCGCTTTCACGCCCCCCACGCCGAGCACTAGTTCCTGGCGAATGCGGGTCCGCACGTCGCCGCCGTACAGTCGGCTCGTGAGCTCGCGGTCCTCGGGCCGATTCCCTTCCACGTCGCAGTCCAATAGATACAACGGTACGCGGCCTACGCGCATCAGCCACACCTTGGCGAGCAACTGACCGTCCAAGGTATCAATCGAAACGGTAATCGGCTTGCCGTTCTTGTCACGGGCCGGCTCCATCGCCAGGTTCTCAACCTTCGTGTCGAGATACTCTTCTTGTTGCCAGCCGTCGATGTCGAGATGTTGCTTGTAATAGCCTTGGTCATAAAACAGACCGATGGCTACCAAAGGCACGCCCAGACCGCTCGCGCTTTTGATGTGGTCGCCGGAGAGTACGCCCAAGCCGCCGGAATAAATCGGCACCGATTCGTGAATGCCAAACTCGGCGGAGAAATACGCCACCGGCATCGAGCCCAACACGCCCGCTTCTCGGGCACCCCAGGTGCTTTGAGTGTTCTTGAGATAATCCTTCATCCGGCGGTGGGCCTGATTGATCCGCGTGTAGAGCACCATCTCGCTCGCGCGCTGGGCCACTTGCTCCGGGGTCATTTCCGACAGGAGCGCCACCGGATTGTGATCCAATTGCCGCCAGCGGACCGGATCAAGATCGCGGAACAAAGCGACCACTTCGGGATGCCAGCTCCACCACAAGTTCCGCGATAGCGTGACCAGCTTGTCGTACAGGGCTTGCGGCGTGATTTCCATCCAACTGTCGCGCGGGGGCTGGGAAACGCTGCTGCCGGGGATTTCGGTTTGGCTCATGACGCTCGCTTTCTCTAGGCTTCCCCAAAAAATGCCGCTTAAATCTTGGGATCGGATGTGTGGAAAAATCCTAGCGGGCTTGGCAAAAAAATTGCTGCCCGCGATACCGTGTTCAGGGAATTATCTTAGCAAACGTCCACGGGGTGTGAACATCGAGCGAATCTGCCGGATTATAGCGAATCGGTTGGCCTTAGCGCTCGAATTTGACTTCGGCTGTCCGAATCACAAAGCCCAACAGGCGTTGGGCCGGTCGAGTATAATGTCGGGGATCAACTGGAGGGGAAACGACAGTTGCTCGCAAAGGTGGGAAAGGCAAAGATGCTTGTTTATCGGATGCCGCCGCTACCGCAATTAGCCTATATTATTTCCAAGCGGATTGCCAGTAGGAACAGTTTCTTCGGCAGAACCCTATAAGTCATCCCGAAGTTTCTCGGGCTGACAGGCAATAAATCCTTCATTGCGAAACCTTGAATCAAAACATTAGAGTAACACCCGGCACACTGCCGCTCGATTTCCTTGGAGACACCAATGTTGACGACGATTGCCCAAGCCTATGGCCCCGACAAGTTCGGCCTGTCCTTTGAATTGTTCCCTCCCAAGACCGAGGCGGGAGTACTGGGTCTGGCCTTTCATCTCGACCGGCTCGCCGCGTTCAACCCCAGCTTCATAACCTGCACCTACGGAGCGGGGGGATCGACGCAAGATCGCACGCTCGAAGTCATTTCTTCCGTGCGGCAAAAATACAAGATTCCCGTGGCCACACACCTCACCTGCGTCGGCAGCACCGTCGACCAATTGCGCTCCTATCTCGAACGCGCCAAGATTTTGGGCGTTCATAATGTGGTCGCCCTCCGCGGCGATCCTCCGAAAGGTGAAACCGCCTTCCGCGCCGTCGAGGGGGGATTCTCCTACGCGAACCAGCTTGTCGAATTCATTCGCCAGGAATTTGCCGACATGGGGATCGCCGTCGCCGGTTATCCAGAAACCCACATCGAAGCCCCCAGCCCCGCCGATGACCTCGCCAATCTCATGCGCAAGGTCGATGCCGGTGCCGACGCCGTGATTACGCAGTTGTTTTACGATAATGCCGATTTCTTCGCCTTCCGCGAAAAGTGCGAGTCATTGGGAATCAAAGTTCCCCTCGTGCCGGGGCTGCTCCCCGTCACCAACGGTGCGCAGATCCAGCGGATCACGTCGCTCTGTGGCGCGAAGTTGCCCGCCAACTTTCTCGCCGCGCTCTCCAAGCACGAAGATGGTTCGGAGGGACAGTTTGAAGTCGGCGTGGAATTCGCCGCCAAGCAAACCGCCGAATTGGTCGCCGCCGGCGTGCCTGGGATTCATTACTACGTGCTCAACAAATCGGAAGCCACTGAGCGCGTGCTCAAGATTGTCGGACTTCCTCGGTAACTCGGTGGGCCAGGTCACGCGATGAGCCAAGTCTCGCCCGATACCGAAAATCTCACCGGTTGCGAAGTCGGCGGCTATTTGGTGCTTCGCCGCATCGGCTCGGGAGGAATGGCCGACGTCTATCTCGCTGAGCAAAAATCGCTCGGTCGCCAAGTCGCGCTCAAGGTGCTCCACGCCCGGCTAGCGCACGACCCCAGCTATGTCGAGCGGTTTCATAATGAAGCCCGCGCTGCGGCCTCGCTGGTGCATCCCAACATCGTGCAAATTTACGAAGTGGGTCACGCGGGCGGCGTCCACTTCATTGCCCAGGAATTCGTCGCCGGCAAAAGTCTCGAAGAAATCCTCGCCCACCAAGGGGCCCTCGATCAGGGCATGGTGCTCGACATTTTGCGACAAGTGGCGTCGGCACTGTGCAAAGCCGCCGAAGTCGGCATTGTCCACCGCGACATTAAGCCCGCCAACATCCTGTTCAGCCCGTCGGGCACGGTGAAAGTTGCCGACTTTGGTTTGGCGCGCGTGCTCAGTCTCGACAGCAAGACACTTACGCAGGTCGGTGTGGCGATGGGGACGCCCCTCTACATGAGCCCCGAGCAAATCGAAGGCCGGCCGGTCGATGCCCGCAGCGACATTTATTCGCTGGGGGTCACCAGCTACCATCTCCTCGCCGGCGAACCGCCGCACCAGGGCGAAACGGCTCTCGCGATCGCGGTGCAGCATCTCAATAAGCAGCCGCAATCGCTCGGTGCTGTGCGCGTCGGTTTGGCAGAAAAACTGGTCGAGATCGTGCATCGCATGATGGCCAAGCTCCCTGCCGAGCGCTATGCCGCGCCTGCGGAGTTGTTAGTGGAACTCAAAGACTTGGCCGTTCAAGCAGCCCAAGCCGGTTGGTCCGCTGGGCCTGAGCAGTGGTCGCTCGTCGAATGGATTGCCACGAGTGATTCCCGCAGCGAAGCCGGCGCGGAGTTGGGCAAGCTGATGCGTGAGCAATCGCGGCTTGAACCAGGGCGCTGGAGCCGACGCAAAACGGCGGCGTTGTTACTCACGGCGGTCGTGATTGGCTGCTTCTTGGGATTGCTCACGCAACCTCAGCGTTTTCTGTTGCGTGGTGCGCCGACCGCGCCGATTCCCAAACGCGATTCGGTGAGTGCGCAGTTGTTTCACGCGAAGATGGTGGAAAGTGAAGCTGGCTGGCGCGCCGTCGGGAAAAACTTTCCCGAGGCCGAGCCATTTTACAAGCAGTTGGCCCAGCAGGGTTTGGTGCGTCATTTTCTGTTCGTGTCGCAAGAATACGACAAAGCCTTGCCGGTGTTGCGTGACTTGAGTGAACAAGCCGGCACCAACGAATCGCTCCGCGCCTTCACGCTCGCGGCCGCCACGATCAGTCATCAAAAGCTGGACCATGCAACTGAGGCCAGGGAAGCCTATTCCCAACTCACCGCGCCGCTCAAAGACGAGCTCATTCGCAGCGAAAGCGAACTCTACCGGCTGCTCGAATCGTCGCAACCCTAGCCGCGCCCGGCTTTGCGTCAGCGAATTAAACTCCGGGAGCTTACGCAACCCGGCTCGCCTTGCCGCTTGCGGCTTAGCGATCCTTATCGCACCGGGTGGCCAAATCTAGCCCAAAAATCGCCAAAATTCCCGCGCAAAAACCCCGCATAAAATTAGTGTACAAACGTATATTATTGGCCACCAATTTATGTTACTTTCTTGTTCGTCCCAGCCAGCATCTTTTCTGAAAGGACGAACGCCATGCCACACGAATTCTGCCACGCCGACAATTCCGAATTCTGGGACGACGATCCCTGGAATATCTTTCTCGACAATGACGACGAGCGCGATCCGCTCCCCGAGCCGGGCGATTTTTGGACCGAGCGGGATAACGACGACGACGAGTTCTTATTCAATGCCCGTCTATCGAAGGAGCTCCCGCCATGCTGCCATTGAAGCTCATCCAAGAAGTACGCCGACTCGTCGAGGCGGGCGAGCTAAGCCAGCGCCAGATAGCCATTCAAGTGGGCGTCAGCCGCGGCGTTGTGAGCGCTATCGCCAGCGGCAAGCGGGGTCTTTACGGTCGTGAGTCGGATTCGCTCAATGAAGAGACCAACTACAACAGGTTACCTCCCCACCGGTGTCCTGGCTGCGGCGCGAGAGTCTCGATGCCGTGTGTGCTCTGTCGAGCAAGGGAGTACACCGCACGGCAGCAGCTCTACAAACAACTGCGGCGGCGTTCTCACGCAGCCTGATAGGTCTCATGGTCCTCCCATCGACCCAATAATTGCCCACGCACTCATCAATACATACAACACCAACAGAATCCACCAGCCGAACACAATAATCCCAGGCAGTTCAAAACCCATCACTTGAATCGCCAAGCCGATTACCGCGATCAGACCCAAAATGAGTGAAGCGTTGTCGGGCCCCAAAAGCATCGCCACGGCCAGCACTACCGCCGCCACCGCAAACGCCCAAAGGATTTGTTTGAGCGAAAAGGAAAAACTCAGCGCCGGTTTTTCGGGCACGAGTTCTTCTTCTGCTGGTTCCAACCCTGCCATGCGAGCCGTCGACGCCACGGGTTCTCCTGCAGCATTCTTGCGTGAGGCGGCAATCCGAGCGTCGATTTCCAACCGCCGTCGTTCACGCTCCAAGCGTTCTTTGCGTTCTTTACGCAGCACGAACCACCACCCGTAGGCGAGCGAAGCGAGTGCCGCGATGAACAGCCCATTGCACCCACCCCCCAGAGTGACCACCGACATGAACACGGCCAGCACCGCCGTCGCGATCAACAGATGCCGGGTCGTGAAGCGAAACCCCTTGAAATCGTCGAGCGTCAGAGTGTCCGCTTCGCTGGGGGTATCATAGGTCTCGAGGATTTCCGCACGGGCTTGGGTCTCCTGCACCTGCCGATCCGCGCGCTTGCGGGCATGTTCCAAAATCTCGGGATCAACGCCTTCGAGTTCAATCTCAAAGTCGTCGTCTTCCTCATCGGGCGTCGCTTGGTCAGCCATCTCTGTGTCTCCGTCCTATTATTGTTGACCGCCAAACGACAACCCGCAACGCCGATTTGCGGTTGTTGTTGGAACAAGACACTGCGACCATGGATTATTTAGTAGCGCGGTACTTGTACCGCGCTACGTCGGCAGCTAAAACTCGCCGCAAGCGGCGAGGCTAAATAGGTTTTCCACCCAATGACTCAAGCAACGTTTCTCATCACCGCCCTTGGCAGCTACGGCGACGTTCATCCCATGGTGGGTCTCGGGGCCGCCTTGCAAGCGCGCGGCCATCGCGCGGCCATCATTTCCAATCCGCATTTTCAGTCGCTCATCGAGTCGATGGGGCTGGAGTTCTTACCCCTCGGTACGGCGGAACAATATCACGAGCTGGCCCACCATCCCGACCTCTGGAACCCCATGAAGGGACCATTGCTCATCATGCGGCTGATGGCCCAGTCCTTGCGGGAACTTTACGACATCATCGACGCTAATGTGATCGCCGGCGAAACCGTACTCGGCGCGCATTGCCTCGATTTCGCCAGCCGCATCCATCACGACAAGCACGGCACGCCACTGGCCAGTATCTTCTTCGCTCCGATGGGTCTGCGCAGCTTTCACCAGTCGCCGCAAATGTTTCGCATGTTGATGCAGCCGTGGCTACCCAAATGGTTTCGCCGGTTTCAATTCTGGCTGGCTGACAAGTTTGTCGATTATCTAGTCGCCCGCCAAATCAACGCACTCCGCCAAGACTTGGGACTGTCCGCCGTGAAACGCGTGTTGCACGAGTGGTATTTCTCGCCACAGATGGTGCTCGGTTTGTTTCCCTCGTGGTTCGGCCCGCCGCAGCCCGACTGGCCCCTCAACACGCACGTCACCGGCTTTCCGCTGTGGGATGAAGCGGCGAGCGCGAAACTCTCGCCCCAGCTGAGCGAATTCCTCAAGGCGGGCAGCCCGCCGCTGGTGTTTGCCCCCGGCTCGGCCAATACCGACGCCGCTTGGTTTTTTAACGCCGCTGCCGAGGCGTGTCAGAAACTTGGGCGTCGGGGCATTTTGCTCTCGCGCTATTCCGCGCACATTCCTCAGTCGCTGCCACCCAGCGTGATCCATTGCGAGTTCGTGCCGTTCAGCCAACTCCTGCCCCGCGCGGCGGCCTTGGTCCATCACGGCGGCATCGGCACGTGCGCTCAAGGTCTGGCCGCCGGCGTGCCGCAAATCGTGATGCCGATGGCCTATGACCAACTTGACAACGCCTCGCGGCTGAAACGCTTAGGGGTCGCCGACAGTCTCTCGCCCAAGAATTTCACGGGCACGAATCTCACCCACGTGCTCGGCAAACTACTCGCCACGCCCAGCGTGCAGGAACGCGCCCAACACTGGTCGGCAGAAGTGAAATCGCAAGACGCCCTCACGGAAACCTGCGTCGAACTCGAAAAGCTCACTCCCTAGATAGCCGCGATTCAACGAATCGCACGGTCCTAATACCGCACCGCCGATTGGGATTGCTGCACGGTCCGCGTACCGTCCGGAGGCGTGACAACCGGTGCGCTGCCTCCTTGGCTCGCTTGCAGCGAGGCGACACGGGTTTCAATGGCTGGTTGGAACCGATTGATTGCCAGCGACCGTTGGTAATTCGCGAGCGCCTGTTGTGTGTCGCCGGTCGATTCCCGCAAGCGACCTAGCGCCGTGAGCGCCCGGCTGTTGTGTGGATCAATCGTGATCGCTTGCTCCAGATTGGACGCCGCAAGCTGCATGTTGTTCGATTCTTCCTGCAAGCGCGCGAGTTCGATCCGCGGTTCAGGATTTTGCGGACTGCGCGAAGCCCAGCCTTCGAGCAACCGATAAGACGCATCTTGTCGTCCCGTTTCCGCCAGCAGCACGGCAAGCCCGCGATAACATTCGGCGTGATTCGGATCATAGTCCAGGCATTGGTTGTACAACTGCTCGGCCTGTTGCAAATCGGCAGGCCGATTGTAGAGCTTGCCGCTCTTGTGCATGGCCGAGGCCAAGTTGTAGTACGCACTCGCGGAACTCGGATTACTGGCGATCGCTTTTTGGAACGTCGTGGCCGCTTGTTGATAATTGCCGTTTTGGTAGAGCCGCACGCCTTCGCTGTTAAGCGCCGACGAGGTCATGCTGTTGCAACCCATTTGCGCGGCGAGGGCCAGCGCACACAGCCCGCCCACGAAGGTTTGCCAAGCGTTCAGGGTGTTTCGAGGATGAGGGCGGTGCATCATGACTGCCACACGCGAGTGAGCGCGTTCCTGTCGAACTTCGAGAGCGGGTAAGGCTTGTGCCGAGTGAACCGGCTGGTCCAATCAGCCGACTGTTCCATTTGGCCAATCTAGTGCGGAAAAATAGCAATCCGCCCGTTCCCCCGCAACCCAAATGGCGGTTTTGCCAGCTTTGCGGCCCAACAGTTGGCGGGCCTGCTCTCACAGCCTGAAACTCTCGCTAAACCGGACAATCCGCACCAACCGGCATCTTTACGGAAATCGGTCATTTTCCGCAGGCGTTCCATTTTGCCCAGTCGGCAATCCGAAGATTGCTAGCATCTCACCTGAGATTCGTCCTCCACCAACTAGCGACCTGCCCAACCACTGGGCACCCTAACCAGGAGCACTCCCCATGGCGGTTAAAAAAGCCACTGCGACCAAGACCAAGTCCACTTCTTCCAAAGCCACGAAGCAAGTCCCGTCCCCCAAGGGACGTCTCGGCAAAGCCGCCCAACAAAGCAGTTCGACCGATGCGATCGAAATGGAAGTCACGATCGATCGTCGCCGCAGCCCCCGCCGTGAAGTTGCAGAAGTCGTCGCCGCCCCCGCCACCATGGAACGCCGCACCAAGGTGCAACGCCGTCGGCAAATCGACCCCACCACCTGCGAGCGCGACTACTCCGACGAAGAAGTCGGCTTCATGAACGCCATGGACGAGTACAAGCGCACCAGCGGCCGGATGTTCCCCACCTGCAGCGAAGTCTTGGAAGTGATTCGCGGCCTGGGCTACGTGAAGCTCACCCCCGCTGAGATCGCGGTGATTCGTCCCGAAACGCTCAATCCTGTTGTTGAAACAACAGAACTCACCGACAGCGACATGGAAGACGAAGAAGCCGAATTCGAGTTGGAATCGGTCTGAGAACGAACGGATTCCCCAGCAATTTGCTGATTTAGATATTCCGCAATCGAGTGAAGCGGGGCGCGCAAGCGCCCCGCTTTGCTATTTAACGAGATAGAGCAGCCGCGATGCGACGCATCGCTGGTCTTTATGTGAATTACTTCACCACGTCCGCCACGATGTCGCGGAGTTCCTGCACCGACACTTCGGCCAGGTCTTTCCCTTTGCGCGCCAGTTGCTCGTTCACCTTGATGGCCGTCTCTTGCATCTGGCCATGCGTCTCGTGCGACCCACCTGCCAGCAAGAAATTCGGTCCGCGCGTGATCCGTTTGTGACCATCCTCGGCGTCAAACGCCACGCCCAAGAGCCCAGCGCGCGGCTTTTGTTCGGCAGGGAGTCGATCGGGAGGAAGACGTGAAGCCATGGCGGGAAACAGGTGGGTGAGATTTTGGGGCAGTCGTACGCCGATTCAATAATAAGCGCCGCCGCTTGCGGCGGGCAAGATCGGTTACCGCCGCCGATTCCAAGAACGCAGCGCCTCGACGGCCGCCTCGCGGCTATCTTTCGTGCCGGCCTGCTTGATCATCGGCGGGAGTTTGCCCGGCTCTTTTTTCCCCTTGGATTTTTCCTCGGGCTTGGCTGCTTCGGCTTGGGGATCAATCGGGACTTCCGTGGTTTCGTCCGCGGCAGTCTCGGAGGCTTCTTTTATCGCTTCCCGCAATTCGCTCGCTTTTGTGTCGTCGAGACGAATCGTCTGCGTGTCGGAAAACGCACCTTTGGGCTTGTCGGTATCAACCAGCCAATCGGAAATGTCGTCGATACCAAAAATTCCGCTGGAGCTTTTCTCCGCGACTCGTTCCACCGCTTCGGCGACCGTTTTGACTTCCGGCTTCTTCTCGTTATTGAGTCCCGAGGAGATCGTCACCATGAAACCAAGCGAGCCGATGCCGATGTCGTCGCCCGATTTGAGTTCCACTTCGCCGGTGATTTTCTCTCCGTTCACGAGCGTGCCATTGCGGCTGCCGAGATCCTTGATCGTCACCTTGGTGCCATCGCGCGTGATCGCACAATGTTGACGGCTGATCGAGGTGCTCCCGGCGCAGAGGTGACACTCGGGGTTGCGACCGATCAAGAATTGGTCCTTCTTGACGGCAATTTTAGCTCCGATCTTGGAGCCCTTCGTAACTTTAAGAATCACGTCCATGGCGCTGCCAGCCAATGTTCCCAAAAAGCAAATCGAAAACCGCGCGTTGCCGAGAAGGCTGCCAGGATAGGGCATGAAGGCACGTTGGAGCGAATCCGCACCGCAAGCACGGCGTGATTCGCGGACAAGGCGACTCCCCCCCGGGACCTCCTCATTACCACGCAACACCACAAACTAACAAAATACCATGAAAAACTGGTCCAACCTAATTTCTAGGTGTTGACCCATTCGAATTCTAGTAGGCGCAAGATGTTGTATAACCCCTCCGTAGAGGGGTGGTGGCCACCCGCTCTTGCTAGTCGGTCTCAAGCGAGTGCTTGGTTAACCCACCGCATTCATCGGCCCGGAACACGAATGCGCTTAACGCCTTTGGTTCCAAGCCGGATTTCCATACTTATCATCCTGCAGAGTGACTGCCAACGCTCGACCTGGATTGCTGAGCGTTCGCTCGCAAACCTCAACGCCGACGGCTTCTGGAAGCCGTGCCGACAATTCACTCGTCAGATAAGTTGTTGTCACTGTATTATCGCAGAGATCACAAAGACCTGCAAGTTCGGGGGCGTATTCCGACCTTCGCAGCAGAATACTCCCATGCTGCAAGACGGCTCCGCGACTGCGGCGTTGCGCACTTCCCACGATCTTGTGGTCCTCCGCACGATTCCCTTGTTCTGGGACAAAGACAAGATCGCCCGTCGAGCGGCGTTGGAAACAGAGAAACGGCTCTATTACTTTTTCGACAACTGGCCCGAATTGACCAACTTTGACTCCCTGGGCGAAGCGAATCGCCCTGGAGGGATCACTTTGAGGCAAATAACTACGCAGGACCGCCGCGATCACTTCATGCACAATCTTGTACAAACTTTGGGCATCCACGGCGAGCGGGTGCTTGCGAGGCAAGGCCAGACTGTAGGTCAACTCATGATCGTGCAGAATCGCCCCGCCGCCACTTTGCCGGCGGACCATGACTGCATTCGCACTCGCGGGATGCCTAGCTCGCTCCGCGTATTTCTGAAAGTAACCAAGCGACAGCGTCGGTTCATTCCACTCATAGAACCGCAAGGCCGCAAGGCCGTCATTGGCTGCCTCATGCAGCAGCGCCTCATCGACCGACATGTTCCAAGCACCACTCTGCGGCGGATCAACAATCAGTTGACAAGAAAAATGAGTCTTTGAAATAGTCAAAATAGCAATTAACCACAAAGCCACTAAGCACACAAAGAAAATCAAGCCAGCAATTCTTTCTTAGTGCCCTTTGTGCCTTAGTGGTTACAGGAATTTTGAATTAGCAAAACTAATCGGCAAGCGCCGCCCAAGTAAGCACCGGTTGCCGAGCGGCGCGGACTTCATCGGGGCGACTCACGGCGGTCGTATGCGGGGCATCGTGCAAGGTTTGCGCGTCTTCCTCGGTGATTCGGAACAGCACCTCCGCAAACGCGTCGAGTGTTTCCTTGCTTTCTGACTCGGTCGGTTCGCACATCATCGCCTCGGGCACGGTCAGCGGGAAGTACACCGTGGGGGCATGGAAGCCATAGTCCAAGAGCCGCTTGGCCACGTCCATCGCCGTGATCCCTTTTTCCTTTTTCAGCGTCGCAGCCGAGGCGACAAATTCGTGCATGCAGCGATTCCCCTGCGGCACGGGCAGAATGTGCTTCACACGCGAGAGCAGATAATTCGCATTGAGCACGGCGTTCTCCGACACCGCCCGCAACCCATCCGGCCCATGCGTGCGAATATAACAATAAGCCCGCACCAACACGCCGACATTCCCAAAGAACGATCGCACCTGCCCAATCGACTTGGGCATGTCAAAATCCAGAAAATATCGCTTGCCGTCTTCGCGCACAATCGGCGCCGGCAAATACGGCCCCAACTTCTTCGTCACGCAAATCGGTCCCGCGCCGGGACCGCCGCCGCCGTGGGGACCGCTAAAAGTTTTGTGCGGATTGTAGTGCTGCATGTCCGCGCCGAAGTCGCCGGGACGCGAGATTCCTAGAATCGCGTTCATGTTCGCGCCGTCGAGATAAATCAGCCCGCCGACGGCATGCACCTTGTCGGCAATCTCGCGCATGTGCGGCTCGAACAATCCCAGCGTGCTGGGGTTCGTGATCATCATCACCGCGACTTCGTCGTCGAGCTTCGCTGCCAAGTCCGCCATGTCGACGAAGCCATCGCTGGTCGTTTTCACCGAAATCGACTGAAAGCCCGCCATCGCCGCACTCGCGGGGTTCGTGCCGTGGGCGTTGTCGGGCACCAGCACCTTGGTCCGCTCTTGATTCATGTCGCGGAAATACGCCGCCGCCACCAACAGCGCGGTGTATTCGCCATGCGCACCCGCCGCTGGCTGCAAGCTGCACGCCTCCAGCCCCGAGATTTCCTGCAAGTATTCCTGCATCTCATAGAGCAGCGCGAGCATCCCCTGCAGCGTTTCCTCGGGCTGATAGGGATGCAAATCCGCGATCCCCGTCATCGCCGCCGCCCGCTCGTTCCGCTTGGGGTTGTACTTCATCGTGCAACTTCCCAGCGGATAGAAATGCGTATCGACCGACATGTTCAAAGTCGACAGATTCACAAAATGCCGAATGATCTGCGGCTCGGAAAGCTCGGGAAGTGCAGGAGGCTGCGGTGCGACCGCTTCAGCGGGCAGCAAATCAGCGATCTCTTGCACGGGCACATCACACGCCGGCAACCGCGCGGCGCGACGACCCGGCTTCGAGAGTTCGCACAACAAATTCGTATCACGGGTATTTCGCATAATTCAAAAACAGTTGACCACAAAAACACGAAGGGCACCAAGTAAAACTCAGGTGACGCCTTGTGTTCTTTGTGCCTTAGTGGTTATTTAATTTGAGACATTGCTGCTTGAACTTTTTTCAAGGCGGTATGTGTTAAAACATCTACCAACCCATCAATCTCCGCCTTTGTCCGTTTCTCCGTCACCGCCACCAGAAAGCAATCCGACAATTCTGGATACCATCGCCCCAACGGCACGCCCGCCATGTAACCTTTGTCGAGCGCGAATTTCAACAACTCATCGACCCGATTCTCGGCATCACGGATCACAAACTCCTTGAACGTCGGTTCCGCAAACGCCAACGAAAACCGCTCCTGCTGACAAAGTTGCTCCGCCGCATAGCGTGTCTTCTGCAAGCACAGGCTTGCCGTTTCGCGCAAACCCTCGGGTCCAAGCTGCGCCAGATACACGGTCGCTCGCAGCGCGAACAAACCCTGATTCGTGCAGACGTTGCTGGTCGCCTTCTCGCGGCGAATGTGTTGCTCGCGGGTTTGCATGGTGAGCACGTAGCAGGTGTTCCCCCGCCGATCCACGGTTTGCCCCGCGATGCGCCCCGGCATCCGCCGCACCAAACTTTTCTCGCAAGCGAGAATTCCCAGATACGGTCCGCCGTACGACATCGGTGTCCCCAGCGTGTGCCCCTCGGCCACGGCGATACTGGCTCCATAATCGCCAGGACGTTTGAGAATGCCGAGGCTGATCGGATCGAACGCCGCGATCAACAACGCGCCGGCGTCCTTGGTGAGCTTGCTCACGGCGTCGGCATCTTCCACACAGCCAAAGAAATTCGGCTGCTGCAATACAACAGCGGCCACGGTGTCGTCGAGCAATTCGGCCAATGTGTCGGGATCAATTACGCCGCCGGGTGTTTTGAGAGTCACCACTTCCGTGGTCAGATTTTCAAGGTACGTTTCAATCGTCAGCCGATACTCGGGGTGCAGACTCTCAGGGACAATCACTTTGCCATGCCGACCTGTCGACGCAATGGCCATCAACACAGCTTCCGCCGCGGAACTCGCCCCGTCGTAGAGGCTCGCGTTCGACACATCCATGCCCGTCAGTTCGGTGATGAGCGATTGATACTCGAACATCACCTGCAAGTTGCCCTGGCTCGCCTCGGCTTGGTACGGCGTGTACGAGGTGTAAAACTCGCTGCGGGAACCAATCACGTCGACCACGGCGGGCACGAAGTGGTCATAACTTCCCCCGCCGAGGAAACAAACCGCCGAGCTAGCCGACTTGTTGCGGCTGGCCAGCTCACGCATGTGCTGGTCGAGCTCCATCTCCGACAGGGCAGGGGGGATGTCAAGTTCCCCAGTGAACCGCAGTTCCGCGGGAATCGTGTCGAACAATTCTTCAATCGACCCCGCCCCAATCGCGGCCAGCATCGCTTGCTGATCTTCTTGTGTGTTGTACAGGTATGGCATAGTTCAATTGCGGAATGCGGAATAACTCAGATGGTGTGCGGCTGCGAAATCTTCAATTCCGCACTCCGCAATCCGAATTGCGCATTGTTATTTCTCTTCGTTACATTGTTTTTCATAAGCGGCAAAGTCGAGCAGTTTCGCCAGAGCCGCTTCGTCGCTCAGTTTAATCTTCGCAATCCAGCCCGCGTTGTAAGGATCGCGGCTCAGCGTTTCCAGTGAATCCGGGAGCGCCGTGTTCACCGCCACGACTTCGCCATTCACGGGCGAGTAAATGTCGCTCACAGCCTTCACCGATTCCACTTCGCAGAACGGCTGCTCGGCTTCGACTTTCTTGCCGACAGCGGGCAAGTCGATGAAAACCAAATCGGTCAGAGCTTCCACCGCGAACGCCGAGATCCCCAGCGTGGCGACCTTCGCCCCATCTTCTTCCTCGATCGCGACCCACTCATGTGTCTTGGCGTACAGCAAATCTTCCGGTTTCACGTTAGTACTCCCACTTAACTGCAATTATTCTCAATGATTAATAGCCGCTTGCGGCTTAGCGTTCTTCGCCCTTCTCGTTTATCGTCCCCGTTCATAAAACGGCAGCGGCACGACCTGGGCCGGATATTCCTGCCCGCGCACATCCACCGCGAGCGGCGTTCCCACGGCTGCGGCGGGTGGACTCACATAGGCCATTGCAATCGGGTGGTTAAACGTCGGCGAGAACGTGCCACTCGTGACATGCCCCGCCTCTTGATTTCCTAGCAAAATCGTGGCCCCTTCGCGCGCCACCCGTTTGCCCTCCATCTGGATGCCGACACGCACCGGCTGATTCGAGTTCCGCTGGATGGCTTTGAGTGCCTCGCAGCCAATGAACTCGCGCTCGCGCAGGTTGATCGCAAAGTCGAGCCGTGCTTGGATCGGATTGATTTCCTCGCTCAGTTCATGGCCATACAGGGGCATGCCCGCTTCGAGTCGCAACGTGTCGCGCGCCCCCAAGCCAACCGCTCGCCCGCCCACGGGTTCACTCGCGGCCATCACTTGTTCCCAGATTTCCACAACTTTATCGGCCGGGCAGACAATCTCGCAACCATCCTCGCCCGTGTAGCCCGTGCGGCTCAGATAACATTCCACGCCGCACACCTGGGTCATCTGTCCCGTGTAGTAACGCAGCGATGTCAATTCGCAGCCGCAAAGCGGATCAAGCACTTCAATCGCCCGCGGCCCTTGCACGGCGATCATGCCATGGGTCGAGGTGATGTCTTCGAGCTTGACATCGAAACCGCTGGTGTGAGCTTCCATCCAAGCGAGCACCTTGGGCCGATTGCTGGCGTTCACCACCAAACCGTAGCCCGAGGGGGCGCCGTCGGCGAGCGTGACCTGATAACAGAGCACATCGTCCAGAATCCCCCCCGACTCGTTGCACACGAGCGAGTAACGAATCTGGTGCGGCTTCATGTCCACCACCGAACGGGTCAGCAGCTTGTCGAGATACTTGGCCGCGTCGGGACCATCGACGAGCACCCGCCCCATGTGCGAAATGTCGAACATGCCGACCGCCGTGCGCGTGGCTTGGTGTTCTTCGACGATGCCGGTGTATTGGACGGGCATCGACCACCCGCCAAATTCGACCATCCGCCCGCCATGCGCAGAGTGCCAATCAAACAGCGGGGTGTGGGCCAGGGAATTATTGGTCGTCATATCAAATCCGTTCGAGCCGCAGCGGGTCAGAAGTCGTATTCTAACGCTTTACCCGCGCGGTGCCAGGGGCCGAGCGAGCCGCTTGCGGCTTAGCGTCCAAGGCCAAATACTGCTACCGCCGCTTGCTTCAACAGGCTCGGGCCTTGATTCAAAATCACGGCACCACGGTCACAGTGCCAAATTGCCGGAAGTGCTCGTCAAAAGCAAACGCCTGCGAAATATTCAGCCGTTCCATCATGACCCGACTCAGGCAATCCGTGAAGCTCCACTCTTTGTCGGCAAACTGCAGGATCACTTGGGTGGCGTCCTGCAGATCCCTGTCGGTCGCCCTTATGACTTCGCATTGTTTACGTTCGACCTGCTTGAGCCAGAGCGATGCCTGCGGCATTTTCTTCCGAGCTTGGAAAAGTGTTAGCAACTCGCCGTAGATAAAATCCGAGAGTAACAAAGGCTCGGTGTTCCGTGCCAGGAAAGCTGCCGCCGCGCCATGATCGGGATCGCTGGACACACACGACGCGAACCAAGCTCCCGTATCGACAAAAACGGCCATTTACTTTCCGTATAGAATCTTGTCGTGATCGCGATTCGTAAGCCCATCAGTCGAAGGGGTGTCGGGAAGCGATTCGACTTGTTTCAAGAATTCCCGCCAAGAATTCTGGATGTCGATTCCCGAGGTATTCCCATTTTCGGCTTCCGATATATCCATCTGTACGTGGGTGCCCTCAGCCATCGTCACGGGCACGAGAGGGCGAAAAACACCATCGCTGAATATGGCAGGAATTTGAGTGTTCATGATTTTATTGTAACACGACCTAGCCGGATCGCAACGCGATCCGGGATTCCCTGCCAAGATGACTGGGCTAATTGCGTGCTACCGCCGCTTGCGTTTCTGATTCCCCTTGCGCGGTTTCTGCTCCCGGCCTTTGGGATTAATTTTGCGCTTCGGCTGACGCCCAGCGGTTGGGCCACCGACTTTCTCAAGCAAGCGCAGATCAAGCTCGCGGCGCTCCACGTCCACTGCCGCCACCGCCACGCGCACCGGATCGCCGAGACGATAAGTGTTCCCGGAGCGGAAGCCACGAATCACATGCCCCGCCTTGTCGAACTTGTAGTAGTCATCGGAGAGTGACGTGATATGCACAAACCCCTCGGCGGGCAGATGCGTCCCCATCACGAACAAGCCAAAATTTTCGACCCCCGTGATGATGCCGTCCATTTCCAGCCCGACTTTGTCTTGCAGGTAGAGGAGCAATTTCACCTTGTTGAGCTCACGTTCGGCTTCGGTCGCGCGTTGTTCGCGTTCGCTGCAATGATCCCCCAGGGCGAGCAATTCCCCCAAATGTTGGTCAGGCGTTTTGCCGCGCGCCATTTGCTCGATCAGCCGATGAATCGTGAGGTCGGGATAACGCCGAATCGGCGATGTAAAATGGCAATAACATTTGCTCGCCAGCGCGTAATGCCCTTCTTCCTCGGGGCTGTAAACGGCCCGCTGCATCGACCGCAGCACCGAGTAGTTGACGGCATGTTCCCGCGAGTCACCTTTCACGGTGTTCAGCAAATCTTGCAGAGCGAACCGGCTTTCCAAACTCTCGGTTTTGAAACCCAGCTCGGTCACAAAATCGGTAAGCGCTTTCAGCTTGCGCGGCTCGGGCGAACCATGAGTGCGCCGCAGAAACAACAGTCCCTTGTCGAAAAGCATTTCGGCCACCGCCTCGTTGGCTGCGAGCATGAATTCTTCGATGATCTGATGGCTCTCGGTGTTGATCTCCAAATGCGCGCCGGAGACATTCCCCTGCGTGTCGAGATCGATTTCGAGTTCCGGCATGTTGAGTTCCAAGGAACCCCGCTTCATTCGCCGATCGCGGAGCATCATCGCCAGTTCGTGCATTCGCCCGAGCAAACCATGCACCTCGGGCGTCAGTTTTGATTTCCAAGCCGCGCGATCCGCCAAGAATTGATCCACCTCTTCGTAGGTAAAGCGCCGGCAGCTTTTGATCGCACTCTTGAACACGTCGGTGCCAATCCGCTGCCCCTCGGGGCTAAACTCGATCTTCGCCGTGATCGCATAGCGCACCTTGTCGGGCTGCAAACTGGCGAGGTTGTTCGAGATAATCTCGGGGATCATCGGAATCACGCGGTCGGGCAAGTACACGCTCGTTGCCCGTTCCTTCGCTTCCTGATCCAACGGCGACTTGGTCCGCACAAAGTGCGACACATCAGCGATATGCACGCCAAGCAGCCAATGGCCATTCTCCTGCTGGATAAGCGAAATCGCATCGTCGAAATCTCGAGCCGTCACGGGATCGATCGTGATGATCGTCTCGCCGGTGACATCCGTGCGATTCTTCAAGTTCGTTTCATCGAACTCGGCCGCCTGTTCGCGCGCGTCGGCCAGCGTCGCCTCGGCAAACTCGCCGGGCAGATTGAATTCGCGAATGATCGAAAGCGTATCGACCCCCGGCTCGCCCCGCTTGCCAAGGATTTCAAGGATCACTCCTTCACCCTCACGGATCTGCGAAGGAAAGCGGACCATCTCGACCACGACTTTGTCGTCGGGTTGGGCTCCCTTGGCTCCAGGATCACCCACCGAGATCGACTTGGCAAAAATCTTACCGTCGATTTGCACGACCCCCATGCCTTCCGACACTGCATAGGTGCCGACGAACCGATTGGTCGCCCGCTCGACGATGTCGATAATGCGGCCTTCACTTTTCCCCAGGCGACCCACGCGACCGCTCAACCGAATTCGCACGATATCGCCATTCGCCGCATCACCCGTGGCATTGGCCGGCACGAACACATCGGCATCGCGCCCCGATCCCGCAGGAGTTCCCTCCGGCCGCACAAAACCAAAGCCCCCATCCGCGCGGCGAAACGTCCCGACAACAGATTTAGCCGATTTGGCTTCTTGGGCCCCATCAATCTCTGTGGCCTGACCCTTGGCAGCCGTGAACACCAGATGGCTCGGCCCGTAAACGATCTTCCCAGTCTTCACCAATTGCTTAACGACGCGTTTGAATCGCTGAATATCGTCCCCCTCAAGCCCCAAGCTCTTCGCCATCACCCCCGGCTTCACCGGGCGATATTTGGGATCATTCACATAGCGGAGGATGGCGTCTTCGTATTCTTGCATAAGAAAGAGGGTAGAGGTGAGAGGCTAGAGATTAGGGAAGTAGCCGCGATGCAAAATGTCGCTGGGGATTCGAGACTCGAAGTTAAGGTAAATTTTCCACGTCGTTTAAGTCTTTCAGCCGGCCGCTGGCAAGCTTGCTGATTCTCAAATCATCCAGTCGTAAGATATTGACTCTCACACCATCGAGTTCAGTTTCAATGCGATTCAAGTAGCATGCCGAGAAATCTAGTCCAGTGACACCCATAAGAATATCAATTCGGAAGGGAGGAATTCCGATTTGGATAATTTTGTTGGGATCGAGAAACGCCTCGGCTTTTGTAGAGTTGGAAGAAAAGCCAAATGCGACAAGTGACTCAACAATACGGTGCGAGTTCTCCGGGCTCACTCTGACCCAAACATCGATATCACCAGTAGATCTGACGTACCCATGAAAATTGACTGCGTACGATCCAACTATCAGGTACTCAACTTCATGGACGTTCAACAACTGTAAGAATTCTCTGAAGTCTTTCGGTAGCCGGATCATAGCCATAGACAACCTGCCTTAAATGCTCGAGCGCGATCATTCGCTCGTCGGGTGTCTTCGAAAACCAAAACGCCCTGTCGTCGCCCTGGGCTTCCAGTGTGCTTTCTTGAATAACGGTTTTATCCAGGCGGAAGTCGACCATGGCTGTTTCCTATTGTAATGAGGTTCATTCATAAGTTTACCTCCAATTTCAATCTTGGTCTATCGAGTCTACACCCTCTCCGGCTTGAACAACTTCCGGCCGATCTGGCTGAAATACTGCGTCCAGTTGCTGTCCGCGTTGGGGCAATCCGTCATCAGTTGCGTAAAGCTCGCCACCTTCGCGTCCAGGTTGTCGAGCATGTGCAACGCAATCGCTTCGAGCGTCATCGGCAATTTGCTGCTGCCATATTCGTACTCGCCATGATGGCTGATAATCATGTGCTTGAGTTCGATGAGGAGCCGTTCGGGAAACGGCTGGCCATCTTGCTGCACGATCTGTCGCACCTTGTCGTCGAGCATCGTCACCCCGATGACCATATGCCCCAGCAGTTGCCCCTGGTCGGTGTACGAGATGTCGCGCTCATAGGCGAGCTCTTCAACCTTGGCGGCGTCGTGCAGCAGCGCCCCCAACAAGAGCTTGTCTTGCGAAAGCTGCGGATACTTGGGTGCTACCACCAACACGAGTTCCATGAGGCTCAGCACATGCTCCAGCAGGCCGCCCTTATACGCATGATGATTTTTCATCCCCGCTGGTGCCTGGCAAAACTTCGCCATGAAGGCGTCGTCTTTGACGAACGCCTTGGCCAGCCGTGCGAGCGGCGGCGACTGCACGCTGCCCGTAATCTCCACCAACCGTGTGCGCATCTTGTCGATGTCGGCGGATTGCAGCGTGATGAAGTCTCCTTCAAACACCTCGTCGGGCCGCGCTAGGCGAATGCGGTTGGCGATGAGCTGCATGTTCCCCTGGAACAGTTGCGTGGCCCCTTCGACGTGTACAAAGTCGCCGTTCTCGAACGCTTTGTAATCGGTGTCGGTCGCGTTCCACAGCCGCGCATTCACCGCCCCGCTGCGGTCGGAGAGGTCCACTTGCAGATAGAGATTTCCATTGCGATTGGGCCGCAATTGTTTCTCGGAGGCGAGAAACACCTGGCTAATCGCTTCATTGTGGCCTAGTTGGCTCACAAAACGTCGTTCATCAGAAGACATAGTTGCCCGTGGTAAGTTGTCCGTAGTCAGTAGCAGTAGCCGTAGCCGCGATTCAACGAATCGCACGGAAGCCTCAGATTCTAACAAATTTCGCCACGACTCGCTGGGGGCCAAAACCCTGCGATTTTCGCCAGACGACAATTCCCCTAGAATGTCTCACTTGCTACTTAAATCACCTACTCACTTACTCACCTACGCACCATGGCCGCTCCCAAAACCGCGATTACCCCCACCCGCAGCGAAAACTACCCCGAATGGTATCAGCAGGTCGTCAAGTCCGCCGATCTGGCCGAGAACTCCGACGTGCGGGGCTGCATGGTCATCAAGCCGTGGGGCTACGCCATTTGGGAAAACATCCAGCGCCGCCTCGACGCAATGTTCAAAGCCACCGGCCATGAGAACGCCTATTTTCCGTTGTTCATCCCCATGAGCTTTCTGGAAAAAGAAGCTGAGCACGTCGAGGGCTTTGCGAAAGAGTGCGCGGTGGTCACGCATCACCGCTTGGAACCCGACGGCAAGGGGGGTCTGCAACCCGCTCCTAGCGCGAAGCTCGAAGAACCGCTCATCGTGCGACCGACGAGCGAAACCATCATCGGGGCCACGTTCGCGCGTTGGGTGCAGTCCTACCGCGACCTGCCGATTCTCATCAACCAATGGGCCAACGTCGTTCGCTGGGAACTTCGCACGCGGATGTTTCTTCGCACCACGGAATTCCTCTGGCAAGAAGGGCACACCGTCCACGCCACCGCCGAGGAAGCCCAAGCCGAGACGCGGCAGATGCTCGAAGTGTACGCCGAGTTCGCGCAAAGTTCGATGGCGATGCCCGTAATCAAGGGCGAAAAAACCGCCGGCGAGCGCTTCCCCGGCGCGGTCGCCACTTACAGCATCGAAGCGATGATGCAAGATCGCAAAGCGCTGCAGGCGGGCACGAGCCACTTCCTTGGCCAGAACTTCGCCAAGGCTCAGGAAATCAAATTCCAAAGCGAAGCGGGCGAACTCGAGTATGCCTGGACCACGAGTTGGGGCGTCTCAACCCGCCTCATTGGCGGACTCATCATGACCCACTCCGACGACGACGGCTTGGTGCTCCCCCCCAAACTCGCGCCAGCCCATGTTGTGATGCTGCCCCTTTATCGCAACGACGAAGAACGCGCCGCGGTGTTGCCCTACTGCGAATCGCTGAAAGCCGAACTCACCGCTCAGAGTTACGACAACGAAACGCTCCGCGTGCGGATCGACAACCGCGACCTCCGCGGCGGCGACAAAAAATGGCAATGGATCAAAAAGGGCGTCCCCCTGATCGTGGAAGTCGGCCCGCGAGACATCGCCGAGAACAAAGTCATGGTCAAACGCCGCGATACCGAAGGCAAGGGCGAAGCAGTTCCCCGTGCCGAGTTGGTTTCCACAGCGGCTAGTCGCTTAGCGGCCATCCAACTTAACCTCTTCGAACGCGCGGCGAAGCTCCGCGCCGAGGCCACGATCAACATCGACTCGCTCGCCGAGTTCGAAGCCTACTTCGCCGAGTCCGCTCCCGGCGGTTTGGCTTATTGCCACTTTGTCGACAGCGAAGTGATGGAAGCGAAGCTCAAGGAACTCAAATGCACGGTCCGCTGCGTGCCGCTCGACGCACCCGAGGAGCCGGGCAAGTGCCTCTTCACCGGCGCGCCCAGCGCGAAGCGTGGGGTGTTCGCGAAGTCGTATTAATTTCCATGGGCACCACCTCCCCCCCACATCCCGTTCTCCTCCTCATCGCCGTCAGCTCGCGCTACGACACGGCCCTGGCCTGGGCCCAAGAAAAAATCGCCACGGAATTCGGCCCGCTCGGTGCCGTTAGCCCCGCTTTCGATTTCACTGAAACCGACTATTACACCGCCACGATGGGCAGCGATCTCAAGAAGCAATTCGTCGTTCCCGCTGAGCCCATCGACCCCGGCCGACTCGCAGCAATCAAGCGGCATACCAACGAGTGGGAAATCGAATACGCCTCCGCAGCCCAGCATCCTGAGCCGCGCGCCCTGAATCTTGATCCTGGCTACCTCACGCTTGCCAAGCTGGTACTCGCTTCGACCAAGGATCACGCCCACCGCATTTATCTCGCCGAGGGCATCTACGCCGAAGTGACGCTCAGTTTCCGCGCGAAGCAGTGGCAACCGTTCGATTGGACCTACCCCGACTATCGCCGCGCCGATTTCCAGGAGTTTTTCACGCAAGGTCGTGAATTCCTTAAATGACAAGAGATCGAACCACAAAGGCACTAAGGACACGAAGGAAAAATACATTCAGTTCTGCCGTAAAGTAGTCTCTCCAAATCACAAATCCTCTCTTTGTGCCCTTCGTGCCTTTGTGGTTAATAATTGACGCTCGTAAGAATGACGCGCTACAATGAGTGCAGACTTCGTTCGGCAATCTCTCGGAACCCTTTCATGAAACCAGCCCTCAGCATCGTGCTTTTTTCCGCCCTAGCGGGTATCGGGTTGGGGAGCGCGCTCGGCTATATCGAAGCCCGCCTTCCCGAGCGGAAAGTGCCGACGAAAGATTCCACGTCCGCCACGACAGCTCAGCCCGCGAAAGGCCCCGTTGCAGAGGTGCCCGAGACCACGTTCAACTTCGACCGCATCGAGCGCGGCACGTCGATGAAGCACGCGTTCAAGATTCGTAATGTCGGCGACGCGCCGCTCAAGGTCGACGTGGCGAGCACCACCTGCAAATGCACCGTCGGCGATTTGGGCAAAAACGAGATTGTCCCCGGCGAGGAAACCGACGTGATGCTCGAATGGACCGCCAAGACCGCCCCGGGTCCGTTCCGCCATGGAGCGACGCTCAGTAGCAATGATCCCATGCACTCACGCATCGAGCTTGTCGTCGAGGGCGATGTTGTCGAGTCGAACACCTTGCTCCCCCCCGAACTCCTCTTCGGCACGGTGCCGGCCAATGGCACGAAGGACGTTTCCACGTATTTGGTTTCTAATCTCGAAGAGAAAGTGCAAATCGTCAAGCATGAATTCAGCGATCCCGAAGTCGCCAAACAGATCAAGCTGACGATCACCCCGGTCGAAAAAGACAAGCTCCCGGTTCCCAGTGCCCAGAGCGGCGTGAAGGTGACCGCCACCTACACGGCTGGTAAATCCATCGGTCCGTTCTTTACCTGGCTCACCTTGGAAACAAACCTCAAGAGTGCCGAGAAGCTCACGGTCCCCATCACGGGAAATGTGGTTGGCGACATTTCGATATTTGGTCCCGGCTGGACGGCCAATCAAGGCGTCTTGCGCATCGGTGCCGTGTCGAGCAAGCAAGGCAAAGTCGTGCGGCTCAATGTGGCGGTTCGCGGCGAACATGCTCCTGCTACCAAACTTGAAGTAGCTAGCGTCGATCCCTCCGAACTCAAAGTGTCGCTCGGCAAGTCGAAGGAAATGGGGAAGCAATTGGTCCATTTTCCGCTCACCTTGGAGATTCCCGTCGGAACCCGGCCCATGGTTCGCATCGCCCGACCCGGCGAGGAATCCGATTCCCCGCAAGGCGACGGCGTGATCGTGTTGAAATCGACCCATCCCGACACAACCGAGGTTCGGTTACTAATACGGTTTTCCGTCGAATAAAGCAGCCCGTTTTTCGTCGTGTATTACTGCGGCGAACTTATGTGGTGCCAGCAACTGCGCTGGTCGTTAGGCGGTCGAAACGCTACCATTCGATCCTGATTCAGGAACCAACGAGACATCAGGCAACTAAGCGAGCAATCATGCGGTTCAAGGCGGAACATCTCCGGTCGAGGCGTCACTTTGGCGTAGCCTTTCTGTTTCTGTTCGCGCTTTCGAGCGTGTTATGGTCCGCTGACACCGGGGGCTACAAAACGCCCGCTGAGCGCGAAGCAGAAATCGCAGACGCGATTAAGAAGAATGACGAGATCTTGGTCGATTGGGCCAAGCCCCAACTCACGCTCGTCTTCTCCGGCGATATGGACGGCTACATCGAACCCTGCGGCTGCGCGGGACTCGAAAACCAACTCGGCGGACTCAAGCGGCGGCACACGTTTCTGAAAAAGCTGGCCGCCGATGGCTGGAATCCAGTCGCCCTCGACATGGGGGGCCTCGTCAAACGTACGGGTCCGCAACAAAACATTAAATACCAATATGCCATTCGCGCGTTGATTGATCTCGGCTACGGTGCCGTCACGTTCGGCGCGAAGGATTTGCAGCTTTCCAGCGATCCGATTCTCTATGCGCTCGCTAACGTCGATAGCGCGAAGAATCCGCTCGTGTCGGCGAATCTCGATTTCTATGGCATGACGAAACCGTTCAAGGTGATCGAAGCCGGCGGCAAAAAAATCGGCGTGACCGCGGTGATGGGGGAGAAGTATCGTCAGGAACTCGCGGCCTCGGGTGAGTTTGACATCACCGAACCCGTGGCCGCCATCACGAAAGTTTTGCCAGAGCTAGAAGCGGCGACGCCCGATCTCACGATCCTCATGGTTCATGGTACGCCCGACGAAGCGACCGCGTTGGCCAAGCAGTTTCCGCAGTTCGATTTCGTCGGCACGACCGGCGGCGCGGAAACGCCCCCTAATCGCGCGAAGGTGATTCCGGGAGTAGAACCCTATTTGATCGAAGCGGGCAAGAAGGGGCAGTATGTCACCGTGATCGGTGTGTACGACGATCCCGCCGAACCGTTCAAGTACCAGCGCGTGCCGCTCGATCATCGTTTCGAGGATTCGCCCGAAATGCAGCAGCTTCTGGTCGATTATCAAAAAGAACTGGAAACCACCACCCTCGCGGGCTTGGGCCTGATGGGCGTGAAGCATCCCGACGATTCCTTCGCGGGGAGCCAAGTCTGCGGCGATTGCCACACCGAGGCGATGGCCGTGTTTGAGAACACCCCGCATGCCCATGCCACCGAAACCCTCGTGAAACTCGATCCGCCACGGCAGTACGATCCCGAGTGCTTGAGTTGCCATGTCACCGGCTGGAATCCGCAGGAATATTTTCCGTATGTCTCCGGTTTCATGGGCCTCAAGGAATCGCCCTTGATGACCGGCAACGGCTGCGAAAACTGCCACGGCCCCGCCGCCTCGCACGTTGCCGCCGAGAGTGGCGACGAAGAAGCCACCGACGCGGAAAAGGAATCGCTGCGTGCCGCGCTGCGGCTCAAGATCACACCCAACGAAGGGAACAACAATAAGGTACAGCCCACACAAGTCACCGGCCAAGTTGTCGACATGTGCCTCCAGTGCCACGACCTCGACAACAGCCCCGAATTCGACTTCCAAACCTACTGGCCCAAAGTCGAACACGTCGGCAAAGAGTAGATGTTTATCCCGCAGGGATTTCATCTTTCAGCCCAGCGGCTGTGTTGTTTGTCAATGATTTTTTAGCAGGCATGGAGGTCTCTCCAGGGAGTATTGTTCCTGATCATGGTGTTAAGAATCACCAA
>JAWXAV010000015.1:0-14048 GCA_034439695.1 Bythopirellula sp.
CACCACGCGCTAGACGCGCGGTGGGGACGACCAATAAAATGGGGAGCATTCGGTGCCTGGATCGGTTCCAGGCTCAGTCCATATGGGGAATGTCGGCTACCTTGGCGGAATCGGCGATCTAAGCGGTTCAATGACTTTTCCATCTTTAAGATGCTCACTAGGTATGCCGTTCAATTGTGAGGAATCTGTTAGGGAATGATGAAGCGAATATTAACGTTTGATGAACTCTTGCCATTAGCGATTGTCACCTCGAGGGGCACTTGTAAGATCATGGCATCTTACCTGCGCTGCTGCTCCTGGCAGCAAGTACGCGCTGCCGGTCCCGACCCTCCTAGGAACGACACCCATGCATTTTTTTGGCTTGTTGAGGCGGCTTTCGAGCCTTTTGTCTTGCCCGCTGCTCGTGCTTTTTTCCAGCACCGCGATGGCCCAATTCTATATCAACGAAATCTACTTTGACCCGCCAGGCGAAACCTTGGATTTCACGGATGAGTATATCGAACTGCGTGGTTCCGCGAGCTTTTCGCTCGCCGATCACTACCTCATTTTCCTCGAAAACGAAATCAGTGCCACCGCTGATCCGGGGGTCGTCGAGTACATCTTTGATTTGGGGGCTTTGAGCACTCCCACTTTGGGTTCCAATGGATTTCTCCGCTTGCGTCAAGCAGGTAATGTCTATCCCGCTGCCGCTTCTGGCACGACTGACTTGGCGAATACGGGAACTTCATTCACTTGGGGTTCGGGAGCAACCAGCACGGTGGGATTCACTGGCGAAGCCGGCAAGAATCGCATCGAAAATAGTGGCTTCACGGCCATGCTGATCAAGAACAACGGCGGCGCGGCCACGAAACCGTTCGTCGCCACCACGACGCCGGGATCACCGGTGATCGACCTGGATGCCGACGACGACAACGAACTCGATGCAGGTGGATTCTTGGCGAGTTGGACCGTCTTGGACTCCGTTGGTCTCAACAGTGAAGCAAGCGATATTAACGGTTATCTTTATGCCCCGGTCAACTTCAGTACTGGGACACCCGTGGGTGGTGGCAATGTTCCCGCTGGGGCTGAATTTGTCGACGTCGGTTATGAAATCGAGTACATCGGCCGGTGGGGTGACAGCACGGGTTCGACCCGAGCCGATTGGCACGTCTCGAATGTCACCAATGAAGGGGGAGCGGGCTTTGACGGACCAGCCGATTATCGTCAATCTGGCGATCCTCATGGTATCGGTACGCCCAATCAATTTGTAGAGACCAGCCAGGGCGTTCCCTATGGAAGCTACATCCTGGGAACCCCAGGTGCATCGAACATCTTTATCCAGGATGGCGATTATGACCCCACCTACAGCGGCGAGGAGTTTGTATTCGACGGCGATGTCGATGGTCGAGATTTTCTCGCTTGGCAGCGTAATGCGGGTTTTGGGTTGGATGGCATGGGCAATCCTCGCTTTGCGACCCGCCAACATGGCGATGGCAATCTCGACCGCGTGGTTGACAGCCTCGATCTCGCGGTTTGGCAGGCCAACTACGGAGCCGGCGGTGGGCCATTGGTCGCCCTCAGTCAAGCCGTGCCCGAGCCTTCCACTTTGGGATTGCTCCTACTGGGCTCGATTTGCTGCTGGCGGCGTGCGCGCGGTTAATTTTTGAACATTCTTCAAGCTAGGAAGCATCATGTTGCAAGTTGTTGCGACACGCCGTCGGAGACCAGCCTTTACACTCGTTGAGCTTCTGGTCGTGATTGCCATCATCGGGGTCTTGGTAGCGCTCCTCTTGCCGGCCATCCAAGCGGCTCGCGAAGCAGCTCGTCGATCACAATGCACGAACAATCTCAAGCAAATCGGCTTGGGACTGCTTAACTATGAGAGTTTGAAAAAGCACTTTCCTCCCGGCAGGTACAAACCTGCTGGTATCACCGAGAAAAATATGCTGTCGTGGTCCGTATGGCACTTGCCGTATATCGAGCAAGGGAATCTCTTCGACCAGATCGATTTCTCACTCCCCCTTACTTCAGCACCCAACAATAAGACCGACTTGACCGGTCCCACCAACAGCGTGATCGCCACTTACATTTGTCCCAGCACAAGCCGACGCCAGCGCTTTCGGGGTGAAGACAATCGTATCACGGGCCTGACCAGCAATCCCGAGAACAACGGCCTGGGTTGCCTCGATTACATGGGCATTCCTGGCCCTGATCCCGATGTTCTCAACCGCAACTCGGGCGAAGTCTATGGCAACGATGGGGCGAACAGTTTGAGGAACATTCAACGGGGTGTCTTGTTGAAACTCAACTCCGACGTGATCTGCCGCTTTCCTGCGGAAGTCTGCTCTTCTGCGACGGTTGCGTTCAAGGAAATTACCGATGGGTCGAGTTACACAATTGTCGTGGGCGAATCGTCCGGTAAAGCCACTGAAGAAGAACTACGCCCCGATGGCGAGGAGAATATCTATCTGACCAATCAAACATCCGGCGCTTGGGCCAGCGGTCGAAATATCAGTGCGATCGATCTCGATCCTTTGGCCGGCGATCCTTCCGCGATCAATCCGCCAGACAAGTATCAATTCTCCAAGGAAGAATTCTTTTCCGATCACCCCGGTGGCGTGCATACCTTGCGTTGCGACGGCTCGGTCCACTTCATGGCGGATGACACGTCCCGCGATATTTACTTCGCCCTCTGCAGCCGTGATGCTGGCGAGATCATTGCCGAGTAATCGCGGCTGATCGATTTCGACACACACATAACCCCGCGGCAACCAGCAACATCAAACCCCTGGTGGGCTCGGGAACGACCTCAATCACGACCCCCTGAAATCGTGCGCCATCTCCCACGGCATTAGGAAACTGCGGGAAATTGGGATTCGTCTTGTAGCCGGGCACGTCGTCGTAATCGCCCTCGCCATACGTCAGCGTAAAAATTTCTCCCGCGGCGAACGCGTAGTTGATCCCCGTGAGATCGTCATTTTCCGTTTGACATTCGATCGGATTCACCACGTTCAGATCACCGAGCGAGAACCCCTGCACACCCAAGCGGAAATCCGCTTGGGAATCGAAAATCGTGAGCACATTCCTGTTCGGGAAGTTGATCACAAAATACTCCAGGGTTTCGTCTTTCACGCCATCAAGCAGCAAGTCTTGGAGTATGCCAGGCTGATTGAACGAAAATGTGAAGGATTCCGCGACCCGCGTTCCCGTCGGGTGGCCTGTGATGAAATTGAATTTGTTTTGATCCGGGTCGTTGATGCCCGCCGATGTGTTGTTGGAGTTGATACCGAGACCTTGGGGATCGCTGTCATTAAATCGCGACCCGATGGGGCCAGCTTGCAGCGACATCTCGACTCCTTCGTCGACGAGCACCGTTTGCTCCAGGCCGCTAATTGTGTTCTGAGTATGCCCCGTGCCGAATTGAAAGATCGCCCCCTGGACAGGTTGGACACCAGCCAACAATCCAACAATGCCGACACACGTAACAGTTCTAAGCCAATTCACTCTATATTTCTCCCAAGCTGATGAACAGAGAGACTGAAAGGGATGCAAAAAAGCCCCGTTCCGCGGCGGTGCAGAACGGGGCATCGAATCAAATAAATCCTTGCGGACAAAAAGGTCTTAGCGACGCTTCGCGGCCAAGAACACCAAGCTCATCCCGACCAAGGCCAATGAGGCTGGTTCAGGTACGACATAGCCGGGAGTGCCAATAGCAGGCTGACCTAAGTCGTTTCCAGCCGTCACGGCAGCGGGAAAGTTAATCGTGGTAAAGACATCGAAGAAGCTATCGAAAGACTGGCCACCGAAAGGAACGGCGTTGGGGTAGGAAGCATTGAGATCGGGAGAGCCCACAAGTGCTCCGATCCAAATGTTTGTTTCATCACCATTCTGGCTAAAGCCTGAACCGTTATAGGTGCCAATTTGCGGCAGTGGCTTACCAATCGCCGCCAACGCAGGCTGCCATAAATCGGTCCAAACAAAAACATTCAAGCCACCAACCGTGGCACTGCCGTTGACATAGACGACGGATTCGCCTGGGCCGATCGAAGCGATACCTGCCATCAGGTCGGCGTTGACAATCGAGGGAGCACTGTCGTCGAAATAGAGAGGGCCGTCTGTTCCCGCATTCCAGGCCATATCGCCGAAGTTGGTAATCTCAAACCAATCGTCGGTAAGATTTTCACCAGGGTCGTTACCCGGCCACATTTCAGTGATTTGCAGATCAAAGGCTGCCATCGCTTGGCTGGCCAGGCACAGCGACATCGCTGCCGCGAATAGTAAACTCTTCATTAGCTTTCGCTCCTTAAGAAGTGAATCAAGAACTACAAAGTGGCTGAGGGACGCAAGACCGAGCACAGTGACCGAGCGGGAGGCTCACTGGAAAGTCGGTGGTCGATCAAAGTTGCGAGTCGATGATGCTGCCCCAAACGCGCTGCACACGGCCTTGCGTCACCCTCAGCCAAACTGGCCGTAGCTTAGGGGGCCTGGGTGAAGAAAGCGTGAAGAAGCAGGGTGACTTGCGCAAATAATCCAAATCTTTTGACCGACCCGCAAAAAGCCCCAAATCTTGAGGGGCTTGTGTTAACGCCATGTTAAGATTGCGTGAAAACATCGTGGGATAGGCTTCCAGCCTGTCGTGGACAGCCAGGATGGCTATCCCACGCACGATTGGCCATCCAGTCGTAACGATTGCACCATCTAGCGAAAATCTCAGCGGCCAGCGCCCAAAATTCGCTTCCCCTCGCACTGATGTCACACCGCTCGCCGGTTCGATGCTATTACAGAACCCCTGCTGTCACCCTTCACGGACGATTGCGATGACACTCCGCATACTGAGCTTCGGCTTCATTGTTGTGGCGAGCCTGTTAGCCGACCAAGTCTCGGCCCAGTTGCTTGGCCACTACCACCTCCCCAGCACCCTGCCGCAATTCTGCGGGCTGGGCTATGGCCCGGGGCACCACGCCCCAATGGTTCGCCCCATGGATTGCCACCCGCCGCGCCAACAGCGTTATGTCCGTGTATCCGGCTGTGGCTCGTGCGGTGCCCTGCCGCTGGAGAGCTTTCCCACCTGCGGCGGTAACGGTTGCACCAACCCAGGCAGCCACGTGCAGCTTAACCAACTGCTGGGTGTTCACAATTATGATCGCATGCCGGACGTTGCCGACGCACCGCCGGAACAAGCCTTTCCGCTTACCGAGGAAAGTATCCTACCTACGCCAGACGGGCCTCAGACGTTGCCAGACACACCGCAGAGTCCGCTCCTCCCGATGCTGCCGTAGCCCATGAATATCGCTCTCTCGGTGCTCGCTGGAATTGCGGTCGCGATCGCGCTGGCCATCTGGTGGCGAGCATCGCGCCGAGCCCGGCATCACACGCTGTACCAACGGGCCATCGAAGCGTTCCCGCGGCAGGCAGGTCTTGCAGAGATTTTTCTTACCGCGGCCAACGCCACCGGCAAACCTCGCGGGCTGCGTTGGAAAAGCTGCGAACTCGTGGGCCAACCACTCTTCGCCACCGACCATGCGACCGGCGAAATCTACGGACTCTCGGGCGCGACGATTGGCTTCGAAGCGATCCCCGGCGGCGACATGGAAGAAGTCGAAGCCGTCGGCGACATCCGCTACGTCACCGCGATCTTCGTCTATCGCCACAATCAATGGAAAACCGACGGCCGCGCGATTTTTAATTTAGAACCCGCCCAAGCCCTCGAACGCCTGAATCCCACCGGTTAGCCGCGACGCGAATGGTTAGCCGCGACGCGAAGCGTCAGCGCAGCGGAGCGCTCCATCCGCAACGCATCAAGAATCCCCCTGCCCCGCTAGATACGCATACAACCAGCGATCCAAGAGCACGCCATCCTTAATGATGCTGTTGCGCAGAATCCCCTCGCGCTCGAAGCCCATTTTCTCCAGCACGCGCGCCGAGGCCGGATTCCAGGAAAACACATACGACTCGATCCGCGACAGGCCGAGTTCCTTGATCGCGTACTCGGTCACGGCTTGCACGGCCTGCGTGATGATGCCCCGCCCCCAGTAGGGTTCGCCAAGCCAGTAGCTCAGCTCCGCGCTATGCCGACGTTCGCCTTCGCACAAAGTCAGCCCAATCACCCCGACCGCTTGGCCGTCAACGTCAATCGCAAACGTCGTGGTGGGAGATTGGCCAAGCGCGTTCGTAATGTAGGCCCGCGTATCCGAAACCGTGAGCGGATGCGGAAATCGATCGCGCAGATTCCGCCACACATTATGGTTGTTCCCCTCGCGTGCCAACGACTCGGCATCCTCCGGCAACAGCGGTCGCAAAGTGAAATCAGCAAAGCGTAAAAGCATACTCAATCCGGCAAACAGTACTTTTAAGCGCGACTATGCAATACAGAGTTACTAGCCACGGATGACTGGTCTTCCAGTCCGGCAGACCGGACACAGATTAAACACGGCCATTCATCCGTGTTTCATCCGTGAAATTCCGTGGCTATTTCTTCATGAATTCTTGGTAGACAATTCTAGTATACCATTCACTCCGCTGGCAGCCACTCGCACGGATTCTGCCCGAACAGCCGCACCAGCACGGCGTACAACTCAGCATGTTCGCTTTGCAACTCATGGGGCTGCGTAAAAAAACATTCGCACGTCACCGCGAAAAATTCCGCCTGATTCGTCGCCCCGTACTTGTCGAGCAATGTCCGCTCCCCCTGCCGCGCAAGTTGCACCAACCGGTCATACTCCGCGCTTGTGACCTGATACCACTGCTTCTCGAACTTAAAATCGGTCATCGGCGGTGCGCCGTTCGTCGAGCCGTCGAGGCTGTCCATGTGATGCGCGAGTTCATGAATCACCACGCACCGGTTCGACCGCGGATTGCGTCCTTCGCGGATCACCGCCTGCCAGGCGAGCACAATCGGCCCCCCCTGCCACGATTCCCCCAAGCGTGTGTCAAACTGCTCCTCCGGCAGATTGAAGCCGCCCATAATGAGATCGCTCGTCGATTCCGGCGTGGCTGAGTACACCCCTTTGTAAACGATGATGGTCCGCAGCCGATCAAAGTACCACGGCTTCTCGAAACCGAGCGTCATCAGCGCCGCCTGCCCCGCGATGGTCACGCGCATCTCGTCGCTCACCACCAGCCGATTCCCGCCAACCCAATCCTTCTCGTGAAACAACACGCAGACAAACTCACGAATCCGCCGTTGCCGAGCTTCGTCCAAATGCGCGTATTGCCAAACATTGAGCCGCAACCAAGCATCCCACTCAGCGGGAATCGGCAACGCCAACCATTTCCGCCGTCGGCGAGAGTTAAGCCAATCCAGAAACATGGCAATTCCTTACGATACTTGTGAACCTACCCGCAATTATAGAGAAAGCTGCAATTTTTAGTAACCACAACGACATGACGAGCACGACGATCTGTCAAATCTTTGCCGCTGTTTGTAACTCGTTGTGCCGTCGTGTCGTTGTGGTTCAAATAATGCTTGCCATCTCCCCACACTCATGCGATGCTAACGCATATCCCGTAACGCTCCTCTCCACGAGTACCGAGCTATGTCAATCCAAACCGCCAGCAAAGATGGCATCCTCACCATCCGCATCACCGACGACCGCCTCGTCGATCCCGCCTTGCTCACGCGCGTCTTCGACGACATCAACGCGGCCCTCGGCAAGAGCGAGGAAGATCGCGTGGTCGTCGACTTTTCGCCGGTGCAATTCATGGCCTCCTCGGCGCTCGGCAAACTCGTGCAGCTCAACAAGAAAGCCACCGAGTTCAAAGTCAAACTCAAATTCTGCGGCATCACGCCGCAAATTTACGAAGTCTTCAAAATCACGAAGCTCCACAAAGTCTTCGACATCGAATTCGACGAAGCCGCCGCCCGCAAAAGCTTCAACAAATGGGGAATCTTCAAATAAGGACGAAGGGACTTAAGGACAAAACGACCCAGCCGGATCGCAACGCGATCCGGGAAAAATGTTCTCCCCCCTAGCCTCCAACCACCAGCCACTAACCACTTCCCTAGCTAGTTGGCTTACCTCCCCGCTTTCGCTACAATGCCCTCTCCTGGATTGCCTCGCGGCACAATCCCCTTCCTGGCCCGACCATTATTTTGGAGACCCCCCATGGCCAAAAAGAAATCTGCCTCCGCAGCGACGCCTCCCCCCGTCAAGTTAGAAAAGCCTGCCAAACCCACCAAGAAAGCCCCAGCTTCCAAATCCCCATCCTCCAATGTTTTGGCCAACGGCGATGCCTCCATCGCGGCGACCGCCCTGGGTGCCGTCCAAATCGGTGCCACCGCCGGCGCGGTTTGGGCATTACTCTCGGACAAGGGTGACGCCACGCTCGCCACGATCAAAAAAGAAATCGACGCCCCCGCGGACCTGATCCTCGCCGCCGTCGGCTGGCTCGCCCGCGAAGAAAAACTCGAATTCACCACCACCGGCAAAAACACCAAGCTCGCCCTCAAATAAGAACGAAACGTCATTCCCGCGCAGGCGGGAACCCAGTTTCTCATCGCACGGAATACAATCGTGAAATTCATCGAAATGACCGGCGAGCAACTCTTCACGGTCATGCTACCCGAAGAGCTGAACCACGAAGACCTCGAAACCGCGGGCGTTCACGCCCACAGCATCGTCCGCGTGAACCTCCAAGGCGATCTGGAACTCCGCCGCCCCGACGGCTGGCAAATCCTCGGCGGCCTGCTCGGCGATTTCGAGCAGCGCGTCATCGCCACCACCGGCCTCAACTGGTCCGCCCCCTTGCACGACAGCCACATCGACGACTGCAAACCCTGCAACTAAATCCTTGTCAATTCTCACCGGCAGAGCCGGTGGATTAACTAGGGTTTAGCAACGAATTCGCGATACAAACTCCACTGCGAATCCATTGAAAACGATGCTGGTGCGTGTAAAATCGTGAAAGCACTGCTTTTCACCCATCACAGAATCGCACTCTGGTGACCTCGGTTATCGCGGCATTCGCGAGCGGCTATCAGGTCAAGAATTAAGAGCCAACTTATCGATGAGGTTGGCATTTGCCATCAGAGTGCAAGATCCGAAAGGCATAATGTCGCATGTCCCAAAAGCACAAGAACGATAGTGAATCTAAGCTGGATCGCAAGCAATATGAGAAGGAACTTGGACGCCTTCAGGCCGAGCTATGCACGCTCCAAGCGTGGGTGAAGGCCAAGGGGCTGCGCGTCATCGTCGTCTTTGAAGGACGCGATGGTGCAGGTAAGGGCGGAACTATCCGAGCTCTCACAGAGCGAGTTAGCCCGCGCGTGTTTCGCGTTGTCGCGCTGCCGGCACCATCGGATCGTGAAAAGAGTCAAATGTACTTGCAGAGGTATATGCAACATTTTCCTGCTGCCGGTGAGATCGTGATTTTTGACCGCAGTTGGTACAACCGTGCAGGTGTTGAGCATGTGATGGGCTTCTGCACGAAGACACAGCATAAAGCCTTTCTCGATTTGTGTCCGCAGGTCGAGAGGTATATCGTCGACGGCGGCATCATCCTTCTCAAGTACTGGCTAGAGGTATCCAACGAGGAACAGGAGCGGCGATTCCTTGCACGCATCAAAGATCCGCTGCGACAGTGGAAACTCAGCCCCGTCGATTTACCATCACGAGAACGCTGGTACGAATATTCGCGTGCTCGTGATAAAATGCTTGACGCCACCGACACAAAACACGCTCCCTGGCATATTCTGCGTTCTGACGACAAGAAACGGGCCCGGCTCAACTGCATTGCCCATTTGTTGAGCCAGATATCCTACGAGCAACTCCCGCGTGAAGAAATTGCACTGCCCAAGCGCTCAGAGGAAGGTGCCTATGATGACCAAGCCTCGTTGCAGGACCGCAAGTTTGTGCCGGAGAAGTACTAAACGGTGGCAATGAAAACATGGCTCCCGATGCTGGAATGGCTACCGCGATATCAGGCAGCATGGCTGCGCGCCGATTTGATCGCGGGCATTACTCTCGCGGCGTATCTTATTCCGGCCAGCTTGGGTGATGCCTCACTGGCCAACCTTCCCCCCGAAGCCGGTCTGTATGCCTGCATGTTCGCGGGGCTGATTTTCTGGCTATTTTGCAGCTCGCGGCACACCGCAATCACCGTCACGTCCGCCATTTCGCTTCTCGTCGGCGCATCGCTTGGTGAACTCGCTGGGGGTGATACCGCGCGCTTCGGCGCTTTGGCGGCTTTCACTGCCATGGTCACTGGCAGCTTGTATTTCCTGGGATGGCTGGCCAAAGCTGGAGTAATCGTGAATTTTGTGTCAGAGACGGTGCTCGTCGGCTTCAAATGTGGGATAGCACTCTTTCTCACCAGCACGCAACTGCCTAAACTTTTCGGGTTCAAGGGGACGCATGGTGATTTCTGGGAACGTACGTGGTACTTCGTTTCGCACTTGCACGAAACAAATATCGCGTCGCTCCTGCTTGGACTCGCCGCATTGCTGTTGTTGGTGCTTGGAAAACGCTTTTTCAAGGACAAGCCCGTCGCGCTATTCGTTGTCGTCGCCAGCATCGTCATTGCTTCGACAACGAACCCATCGAGCCGCGGTGTAAAAATGTTAGGCGAAGTCCCACAGGGATTACCGCCGATTCGTCTGCCCGCCGTACAGTTATCCGATCTCAATGAACTGCTCCCGCTTGCCATGGCCTGCTTTCTTCTTGGAGCGGTTGAGACGGCCGCAATTGGACGCATGTTCGCGCTCAAACATGGTTACCGATTTGATCCTAACCAGGAATTCCTAGCGTTGGCCGGCGCTAATGTCGCTGCCGGATTAGGACAAGGCTTCGCCGTCAGTGGTGGCATGTCGCAATCGCTGGTCAATGAAAGCGGCGGAGCCAAGTCGCCCATTTCGATTCTCGTCGCCGCGCTAGTAATTCTCGTCGTCGCAGTCTTTCTGTCCGGAATGCTGCGCAACCTACCACAGCCGGTGCTCGCGGCCATTGTTCTCATGGCGGTTGCTGGCTTGTTCAAAGTGAGCGTGTTAAAGCGGCTTTGGTTGTTCAGCCATACAGAGTTTGGCATCGCTGTAGTGGCACTCTTGGGCGTGCTCGGATCGGGCATCCTGCGAGGTGTGCTCATCGGCGCGGCACTGTCGCTCGTGCTGCTACTACGTCGTGGCTCTCGGCCCCACACCACCGAACTCGGCCGCGTGCGGGACACCGATTTTTTCGCCGACCGTTTGCGACATCCCGAGAACGAGCGCTTGCCAGAGGTGTTCATTTTCCGTTGTGACGGGCCTTTGCTGTTCTTCAACGTAGACTATGTCCGGGACCGGTTTGTCGAATTGCTGGCGCAGCGTGGAGAAGGAGTGAAGCTCGCAATCTTTTTCCTGGGTACAACGCCGACAATCGATCTGGCGGGTGCCGAATTGCTCGTCGACTTGCACAACACGCTCAGAGACCAGGGAATCGCATTTCACTTGGCGGAGGCTCACGGGGGCGTTCGCGACACGCTACTACGCGCAGGTTACGTCGATCATGGCGGTACGGTCGAAGCTAACCAAACCGTGGCAGCAGTGGTGCGATCGTGGAGAGGAACTGAATCATCGCGTCAGCCGAACCCTATGACTGAACAATGATGAGATGGACGAGAATTTCGCCCTGTCGATTCTCGGACAGTCGATTTGTCGCATGGTACAATTGATCGTGAGAAGTAATGCAACGCCAGTCCAAAAAATCGACCCCTGCGTAACAATCCTGCATATGCTCGTGCGGTACTGAAAAGTTTGTTCTCCTCATCGTTCAATCTGAACTGGAGTAACTCTTATGAATCGTCCCAACGTATCTAGAACCTTGCGGCTGATCTCGTCCATTGTCCTGTTGGTCGGCCTAGGTATTGGTGTCGTTTCCACAACGCCGGTAGTGGCTCAGGAAGTTTCGGCACCTGCCGAAAAGGAAATTCCTTCAACGCAGGCCTGGGGAGCGTTAACAGCACTTGGAGTGGAAATTCAGCCGGGGACGAAACACAAGCTGACCAGCATGCCCATGACGGATTTCGTTGGCATGCGGATGGCCGTCCCTGTTTGGATTGCCCGCGGCCAGCAACCAGGAAAAACTCTTGCAGTCAGTGCCGGCATCCACGGAGATGAATTGAACGGGGTGGAGGTCGCCCGTCGCGTCTTCGCCGAGACCGACCCCCAACAGCTTTCGGGCATGCTGGTCGTTCTTCCGACGCTCAATCGACATGGATTTCTCGCCGGTAGCAGTTACATGAGCGACCGCCGTGATTTGAATCGCGCCTTCCCCGGAAGCCCCAAGGGAAGTTCAGCAAGCATCACTGCCCATTCGGTGTTCGGGCCGGTAATTCTCAAATCGGACGCACTCGTGGATTTGCATACGGCATCCGATCGACGCGTCAATCTGCCGCAGATCCGTACCGATCTCAGTAGCCCCGCCGCGCTCGACCTGGCGCGTAGTTTCGGCATAGGCGTCGTGCTCAACGGCGCGGGGCCCAAGGGCAGCTTGCGACGATCGGCGTTGGATGCCGGCATACCGGCCATCATCTACGAAGCGGGCGGCGTCCACGTCCTGCAACCAGAAGAAATCGAGCGTGGAGTAATCGGCGTGCGAAACATCATGCGCCACATGGAGATGATCCCCTCCGAGGGTGGCGAAGCTCGCAAGGCGACCGTGTACAAGAAGACGCGGTGGCTGCGCGTTCCACCCGGTGCCGCCGGCATGTTTCTCACGACGCATAAACCGGGCGACGAAGTGAAGCGCGGCGAGCAGCTTGGGGAAGTCGTGGACCCACTCGGTGACCAGAAGTCACCGATTGTTTCGCCGGAAGATGGTGTCATTATTGGCATGGAACTTCCCAACGTGGTCTATACGGGCGATGCCTTATTTCACCTAGGCCTGGAAAAAGTGCAGGAGTAAGCTACGAATCGCTTTTCGTTTGGAAAAAGCACAGTATATCTCCTACACGTGGTGGTGTGATGCATCCGCTTGCGAACTTGTTCCGTCAATGGCGATACCTGTTTCTTCTAGGTGCGCTCCTGCTTTTGTTGGTCATCCAGCCCATGATATCGGGTTTCGGTACAGCAGGCTGGCTATTCGACATCATGTTGGCCTTAGTCATGGTGATGTTGGTACTTGTATTGACGCGAGATAAAGGTTGGCGAGTTATCGCTTGTGTCCTGTGCGTTCCAGCCGCAACATTATCGATTGGCAGTCACTTCCTAAACCCTAGTGCACAGCAGATCTGCTTATTTGCCGGACATGCTATCGGGGCTTTGTTCTTCATTGCTGTAACTGGCAAAATCATCCAATCCATCTTTATGTCACGGGAGATTTCTTTAGACAGCATTTTTGGAGCGATTTGTGGATACTTGCTGCTGGGCGTTGCTTGGGGCCTTATGTACACAATGCTCCACACTTTCAATTCGGAATCCTTTCAATTTGACGCAGCCATTGGGCGGCAAATCGAACAAGGTGATAACAGTCGCCATGTCTTCATCTACTTCAGTTTTGTGACGCTGACCACCATCGGATACGGCGATATCTCTCCGTTGTCGACACCCCCGCGAACGCTAGCTTGGGTGAAAGCCGTGACAGGACAACTGTACTTGGCTGTCCTGATCGCCGGCCTAATGAGTGCCTTGATTGCAACGAAGAGGAACTAACCGCCAATTACTCCGTAAGCAGAAATAGTGGGGTCTTTAAGCCTCGGCAATGTTAAAGAATCCTCCGCTAGACCCTCCTTGGAAAGGAGGGGATGATTTAGTCCCCGCGATCACATTCCATTCGTCACGACGCGCAAAGCAACCGATGGCCATCACGCGCATGGCAAGCTGTGTCGTTGTCAATACATTTTTTTGTGCCACTTCGCGTTTTTCGTGGCCAATCTCTCTGCGACCTCCCGCCTCCGCGTGAAAAATAGAATTTCCACGCGTAGCCAAAAATCACAAAAAGAAATGGCCGCGCGAATTTGCTAAAATACACCTTGTTCACGGCGAGGAATTGTTTCCTTGTTGTGGCGTCGCATAGGTACGTTCGCCAATCGGCCGGCCATCGTCTGGGCACCTGCTGTAGTTTTCCAGTGCGGGTGTTTGGGCACCGATTTCTCGAGAA
>JAWXAV010000016.1:0-33676 GCA_034439695.1 Bythopirellula sp.
ATGAATGTAAGCGTGCTTAATCTTCCAGCAGGCGACTACAACTTTGACGGAACCGTTAATAACGCAGATCTGGCAGTTTGGCAGGCGGACTATGGTTCTACCATCAAAGCCGAGGCAGATGGTAACGGCGACGGTTGCGTGGATGGCCGGGACTTTCTCATCTGGCAACGCACTTTCGGCCAGACGACGCCTCTTACGGCCGCGATTCTTGCCGTACCCGAACCAAGTGCGATCGGATTGTTCGCCTGTGGCATGCTGACGTTGCTGACACGACGACTACGGCCCTAGCCGGACAGCAACGCAGTCCGGGCAGAATCATTGAAGCAGCCCGGAGCCAAGTTTGGCTCCGGCTAAGTGCTTACTCTTTTTCCTTGATGTACTCCGCGTACTTCTCCGCGAGTTTCGCCTCTTTTTCATCACCGCGATGCAGCACCACGCGATAGTGCAACACGAGGGACTCGCCCTTGGATAGCGTCATTCGGGGAGGCCGATCACGGATGTCGCCTGCACCGTCGATGAACGCGACCTTGCCGAGCGGATTGCCGGCGAACAAGCCGTAGGTCCGCACATGCCAGGGGGCGGGATAGTTCAAGCTCTCGGGATGCGCGAAGATGGCGATGCCGACTTTTTCGCCGGCCACGGGGCCTTGATAATCAACCCACTCCGCCGGCTGTGCCCAAGCGGCCGCGTCGGTGAGGCCACGACTGTTGACGATTCGGCCCCCTTGCTTGTGATCGACGTTCATGCTGTCCGCGACGCGCACAGCGAAGAAACCTTCCTTACTATCGGCGAGTCGCAAGTCCGTTTCACTCGCGGTGAGTACCATGCGGCAATCAAGCCAACGATCCTCGCCGTCCGTTCCAAAAGTCCAGGTCCGCTGATCTTCACAAATCTTCTGCTCGTCGGGTCCGAGCCAATCGGTTGTCGCAACGATCATGGCGGTATCGCCACTGCTTTCGAAACGATCAAACTGTCGGTGGCGCTGCTCACCCTTTGGGTAAGCCTTGGGGCCTGTGGCCGGTTCGTGCCAGAAATCGAGCTCATTCACCCCTTCGTAGCCGATCCACAATGAGCGATGGTGAACATGATCTTCCGCTTCTTTTGCGTCGCCCTCGCCAACCGGATAGGCACGGGTCATCGCCTTGCCCGTGGGGCCAATCACGGGCCAGAGCACCGAACGCGGTCCGGATTTTGTGAGATAGCGAGTAAACAGCTCACCATCGATATTGATTGTGATGCCGTCCTCTTCTTGAGTAAGCGAGAATATACCTGACGGCTCGGCAGCTTTAGTCGAACTCAGTCCCATGAAAGTGAGTGATAAACAAACCGTTAAGCAAATTCGGCGCATGATTGATAACCTGAAGGGAGAAACGGTCATTCTGAAAGCTGTTTTACGACTTGAAGAATCTATTTTCGAGCTCTTAATCGTAGCCCATGCGTATTCGATTGCAAACCAGATCCTTCCGGTCGTGGAACTCCCGTCAGGATGACTAAAGACGCCCTTAGCCAGCACTTCCCCACGGGACTTTTGCAAAATATCATGTGTGCAGTCCAAATCAACGAAATGCTAAGAAGGTGCAGCCATCGCACGCCACCCCTGGGAAATCATTGAAGGCACGGGCAACGTGGTCGCCGTGGCGCTGCACGACGGACATGATGTCCGTGAGGAAGTCGCGCCGCTGTTTGCGATTCCCGAGGCAGATCGGCTTCGTGAGGAGGATCCCTTCACAGCCGTCTGGACCACGATTGCGCCGACCAAGGTGATTGCCCGGCGTTCGCGGTTTGAGGTTGATCTCAATCGGCCGCGCGAAAAGGCCGTCTATCGCACCCCCGCCGATGCCTGGGGACTCACCGTTTGGCATAATCCGTTGCCTCATGACGTGCTTAAACGATCGCTGGCGATCCGTGCCGAGTTTTACGATGCCGTTGAGCAACTCTTGACCCGGCTCGTTGACCAACATGGCCGCGTGGTGATTTACGAACTGCACACCTACAACCATCATCGCCTCGGGCCGGACGCGCCGTTCGACGATCCTCAACTTAACCCACAAGTCAACCTCGGCACAGCTTACAATGATCCCCGTTGGCGGCCCGTGCTGGAGCGATTCATGCGCGACCTACGCGAGCATGAGTTTCCCGGCGGCAAGCTCGATGTCCGCGAGAATATCAAATTCGAGGGGGGCTACTTTGCTCAGTGGATTGGTGAGCGTTTTCCCAACACCGTTTGCAATCTATGCATCGAGTTCAAGAAGTTCTTCATGGATGAATGGACCGGCGTACCCGATGCGGTGCTGCTCGCGGCGATCACGACGGCACTGGAAAGCACCTTGCCGGGCGTGTTAGAGGAGCTTGACCAATTGTGAGTACCGCGCCCTCCCAGCCCGTCCCTCTTTCGCAGGAATTCGTTGCCGATATCCACGCGCGGCTGTTGGCGAGCCAGCCGGTTCGTTGCGATCTGCCGGGGGGTGGCTCGCTCTATATGGAACGACCGTTGCCGTTCCTCTGCGTTTACCGTCAACCGGCCGAGGGTGATTTCGGGACGCGCGAGTTGGTTCATGGCGAGGCATCGTACCTGATCGTCCCGCACTCAATGACCAAGAAAGAGCTAACGCTGCTCCTCAAAACAATCATCGGCCCGCAGCGCGAGCGGTTTGGTGCGTTCTTGATGATTGAGATTTGGTCGGCAGACGACGCCGATGTCGAGGCGGCTTTTGCCGAGAGTGCCCTGGAGCCCACGGAATTTCGCCCCGCATTTTCCATCGAGGCTCGTAGCCCTCACACGCCGATGCGCACCATTGAAGCACTCCGCCGACAACTTGAACGGATCACACATCTCAAACAGTCGGCGGCAGTGGCGGTCGATACGACTTCTACTGCGACTCTTGGCAGTGTGGCTATGCTCCTCACGCCAGCCAAGCTTCGAGAGATGGGGACCGAGGTCGTCGGGGTCTGCGTGCGGCCAATCTACCGCAACCACAATACGGGCGAAGTCTATCCTGCCGTTCTACGGATGGTCAAACGCAACATCGGCCGGGCGCTCAAACAAGCCTTTTTTGCCTTTTGCAAGGTTCACACCAACGCGACTCCGGAACACTTTTACTCACTCGGTCGCAGCACGATTCTCAAGTCGGTGAAGTTCGTCGATCGCCGGCTTAATGAGATCAGCAAGAGCTTTAGCTTCTTGCTGCAAGTCACGCCGGTGAACGCCGAGGCGGCGTGGCATGAATTTCAAAAGGGGCACTTTGAAGTTGAACCGCGCTATTACTACCGACCTCTCGCGATGGAACCCGCCGAGCTAAAACGCGATCTGTTCCAACTCGCCATCAACAAGATCGAAGATCCCACGCTCTCGGAATTGTTCCATCAACGGCAAGATGAGCTCGACCGAAAGATCACGATGCTCAGCGACGTGGGCACGAAGCGGTTCGTCTATGGGAGTCAACAAGTCTACGGCGAGCTCACCGCGAGTCTGCTGAGCTTGGCACAGAGTTTGCTTGAAAGAATCAACGCCCATAACCGCGAGGATATGAGCAAAGGGGAAGTCAACGCCACGGAGTTTGCCAAGCGTGCTCGCAAGGAAGTGGAGCACTACAAAGCGCTGCTGCCGCAGTTCACCGCCGAGGTGGTGATTCGTGACGACATGTATGCTGGGTTGATGTGCTCGGACGGCAACTTGTTAATCGGTCGGGACGCCAAGATTCCGCGCAGCCGGGTGGACGCGTTGTTGCACCATGAAGTTGGTACGCACCTTTTGACGTATTACAACGGCTTGATGGAGCCGTTCAAATTGCTGCATACGGGATTGGCTGGTTACGATTCGTTGCAGGAAGGGATCGCCGTGCTGAGCGAATACTTGGTCGGGGGTTTGAGCAAACCTCGGTTGCGGTTATTGGCCGCACGGGTGTGGGCGGTGCATATGTTGCTCGAAGGGGCAACCTTTATCGACACGTTTCGCGCCCTGACCAAGGAATTTGAGTTTACGCAACGCGCGGCTTATACCGTCACCATGCGTGTCTATCGCGGTGGCGGATTTACCAAGGATGCCGTCTATTTGCGGGGGTTGGTGGAAATCTTGGACTATTTGGGGCAGGGGGGGACGCTCGACCCCTTGTTCGTCGGTAAGATTGCCAGCGAACATATTCGCTTCGTCCGCGAGTTGCTGCATCGCAAGGTGATTTTGCCTGCCGTGCTGCAACCGCGGTACTTGCAACTTCCGGGCGTGGCGGAACGCCTGGAAAAACTCGGCGCGGGCATGACGGTGCTGAATCTCATTGAAGACTAAAGTTCCGCAGGGTAAAGAACGAGTAGAATATGAATTTCGTCATTCCCGCGCAGGCGGGAATCCAGATGAAGGCCTAAGAAACTAGATTCCCGCCTGCGCGGGAATGACAACAAGAGCTTACCTTCGGAACACTTCAATAGGAACACTCTATGCGGATTGGTTTTGTCGTTAACAACATTGCGACCGAAGAGGAAGGCTACACCACCACCCGGCTCGCCATGACGGCGGTCAATCAGGGGCACGAAGCGTGGCTCATCGGTACGGGCGATTTCGCCTTTGATCCCGATGACAAGGTCCGCGCGCGAGCACGGACGGCCCCACCGGCGAAGTACAAATCTACCAAGACGTTCTTGCAAGAGTTGCGTGGCAGTCGAGGGATCGTCGAGCGGATCACGATCGAAGACATTGATATTCTCATGCTCCGCAACGACCCGGCCCAGGATCAAGGCCCGCGGAGTTGGGCTCAACAAGCGGGGATCGTGTTTGGCCGAGCGGCGATGCGGCGGGGGGTGATTGTGCTCAACGATCCCGATGGTCTCAACCACGCGATCAACAAGATGTACTTCCAGTTGTTCCCCGAGGAAGTCCGGCCCGCGACGCTCATCACTCGCGACCGCGAGGAAATCCGCGACTTCGCCCGCTCGCACAACAACGACGTGGTGATCAAGCCGCTGCAAGGCTCGGGAGGGCAGGGGGTGTTTCGCATCGTGGGGGATCAGCTTGGCAATCTCAACCAGATGATCGAGTCGATCTCGCGCGACGGCTACGTGGTGGCCCAGGAATATCTGCCCCTCGCCGCGGAGGGGGACATGCGACTGTTCATGATGAACGGCCAGCCGCTGCGCTACAAAGGCAAGTACGCGGCGTTTCGGCGCGTACGCTCGGGTGACGACATCCGCAGCAACATTCACGCCGGCGGCAAGAAGGCCCAAGCCGTGGTGGATGAGAGTGCCTTGCGGATCGCGGAGATCGTGCGGCCCAAATTAGTGGCCGACGGCATGTTTTTCGTCGGCCTCGACATCGTCGGCGACAAGCTGATGGAGATCAACGTCTTCAGCCCCGGCGGCTTGGGCAGCGCCCAAAGTTTCGAGAACGTGAATTTCACGATCCCGGTGATAGAAGCCCTCGAACGAAAAGTCCAATATATGGGCTACTACCAACGCAACTTTAATAATGTTGACATGGCCACACTTTGAAAAAAGCCACGGATTTTCACGGATTAAACACGGATAATTGGTAGTGATGCCTCCACGCATCGCTACTGTCATAGTCTCGGACGCGTAATAATTTTTTGATCTTTACTATCTGTGTTCAATCCGTGTTTCATCAGTGGCTAATTACTGTGGACCCAATGATGTCGTGTTAAACAGGCAGGAGCTGTACTAGTTTACAGAGAATCGCATGTTCATCGTCTCGGTCTATCTAACGGTCCACCCTGAACACGTCGGCCCGTTCCGCGAGGCCGTGCTCAGACACGCCAACAACTCGCGCACCAAGGAAACGGGTTGCCGCCAATTCGACATCTGTTTCGATCCCGCTGACGACCTGCGCGTCTTTATCTTCGAGAAGTACGACGACCAAGCGGCGTTCGACGCGCACACAAGCTCCGAACATTTTGCCTGGTTCTCAAGCGTCGCGGGGCCATGGATCGCCACGAAGCAGTTGGACACGTGGGAAGAAGCGAAAGCTTCACAATAGCCCCGGCGCAAGCCGTGAAGGCAGAAATCGTGATTGGTCTCGTGCCGACCACCAGCTCGCGCTGGTGCTCATGTCTATCATGGCGTCGGGATCCGATGCAACCTCGTGAGAAGTAGAAGTTGCTCGTACAACCAACTACCGAAAATACCCGCTTGGGAGTGAAATGCACGTTGCCAAATTGACCATAATCGGCGACTTGTTTGAACAAACGCGCACTAGTCCGGTTACAAGCTGGTGGAGCGTTGCTAGCAGACAGTGCTACGGCAAATTTCCGAGCGATTTTTGTATTGCTAGCTGCAATTGTACGCTACACCTAACTTTGAAGCGCTCTATGCATCTACTCCGTGCCTTCGTACCGCGCCAACACTTCCCACACTTCATTCCGCAACCCGAACACCGGCTTGGCGGAGCCGATGTAGCCGTTGGCCAAGAGCGAGAAGGCCAGCAATTGCCCGCGGGTCGTCGTGACGTACCCAGAAATAGTTGACACACCTCCCATCCCGCCGGGCTTTGCCGACACGAGTTTTTGCTTTTTACCGTCGATTTGCACTTCATAGGTCGGCAGCGCGGAGTAAAACGTCTTGGCTTGAGGATGTTGGTGCATAAACTTCAACAGTCGGACCGAAGAATCCGCCGAGATGAGATTGTAGCGCGACAACCCCGAGCCATCGACCAGGCGGAATGAATCTTTTTCTAGGCCGGCGGTGTCGATCAGCCAACTGCTCATGAACGCTGCCCCATCTGCCCACTTCGGTTTCTTGGCCCCTTTGGCGATGGCAATCTCGTGGAGCAGCACTTCCCCCACGGCGTTTTCGCTTTTGTGGTTGAAGTGTTTTAAGGTTTTGGCGAGTGACTGGCCCAAATGTTTTACTTCTTGAGAATCACCACCCGTTGAAGAAGCCGTTTGCTTTGACGACGAGAAGCGCACACCTCGTTCAATGAGTATCGCGGTGAACACGCCCTCGACCCACTTGCCCGGATTAAGCATCGTGATCCGCATTGTCTCGGGCTTCTTGAGCTTTCCCCGCTGAGCGACCACCAAGGAATGCGTAAAAGGCCGGCGCGTTGCCAAAATGTCTTGGCCCAGTGAATTGCGTGGGACGAACTTGATCGAGGGATAGCTCGTCGGCAACAGCAATGTTGCTTTGATGGCTTCTTCCTCGCCCGCAGTCAGCGCTAGCTCCAGCACATTAAAATCGACCATCAATGGTGTGATCGACATGTTGTAGTACTCGGGGTCATCATCCCACATCCACCCCGGGCCTTTCAGCGGTGAAGCATACCGCGAGTTATCGGCAACCACTTCGCCCTGAATCTCGGTGATGCCCAGTTCCTTCACCACGCGGTCAGCCAGTTGATCGAGATCGCCGCTTGTGAGCATCGCGTCTCCACCGCCGACGAGCACGAGATTGCCAGTCAGCACACCCTCTCGCAAAGTTCCCTTCACCTGCACCTTCGTTTGGAACTGATGATCGGGACCAAAAGTGTCGAGCGCGCAGGCCGAGGTGTAGATTTTGAGATTCGACGCGGGCGTCAGCAGCCGATCTCCCCCGCGATCATAGAGCACAGCGCCACTCTCCACATCGATCACTTTCAGCGTGACAGTGGTTCGACGTGCGGTGGCGTGCTGATCGAGCACCGCGTTGAGTTGGTCCGTAAGCTCCGTCGCGCCACTCGCCTCGGCACGTACAGCCACTACAAGGGTCAGCAGCAGAATAAGCCCTTGACTCGTTGAACTAATCATCGATGGTATGCTCCGGAATCCAGCGCGGCCAAGCTGGGTCGCGCTCGAGTTGTACCAGAAGTGATCGGCTGATGGCTTCTTCCAAGGAGCCCACGATTTTGAGTTGCGACCCCGTTTGGAAGTGCTGGCGTGCTTTGGAGCGCTCTCCGCGCGCGAGATGCGACATCGCCACAAAAAAGTGCGCCTGGCACAGGTCGATCCGCGATTCTGCTGACCGTTTGAGGAATTCCTCGGCGTCAATGTCGCCACAAGTAAATGCCAGCAGATGGTGTCGCCAAGGCCCCTTCGGGGAACGAGCTTGCGGCGTTGCACGAAACTCGCGGCTCAGCTCTTGGGCACGGGGGAGATTACCGGCGAGGCACTGGATCGTGTAATTGAAACGGTGCAGGTTAAGCCCGTCCAACGTCTCAGGCCCCTGCGGAGCAAAGCCGGCCACCACTTCGTTCGGCTGACTGACCTGGGAGGACAGTAATAGGCTCCGAAAAAACTGCGTGGAGCGTGCATTCTCGATTCGGGCGAGTCGCTCGTCGCAGACGGCAATTCCCTCGTCGACATTCCCCAATCGGAAATAAGTGAGAACCAGATACGCGATTTGCCATTCCTGCATCGCCAACCAAGCTTCGAGGGCTTGCCGATCTTCACAGATGTACTCGAAGTACAAGCCACGCCACCGGTGAGACCGATATTGCTCGGGAAAGCGTGTCAGCTTTTGCGCAATCTGGCGCGATTCCGCGAGATGCTGCTGCCGGCGCTTTTCGTTGCCGGCGAGTTCCTCGGCGGTGGCAGCGATTAGATGAGCCTGCAATTGATTTCCCAATAAATAGCAATTGGGATCAAGCAATTCGCCGGCGATGCGCAAATCGTCCAGAGCCCGATCCGCGGTTTCGATGTCGCCCGTATCCATGGCTCGTTCAGCGAGGATACTGCCCCGAGTCAGCCGCGCTTGCACGCTCGTCTTGTCGAGCTGCACGGCTTGATCGAGAGTTGACAGCCCCAAGGCAAAGTCACTGTAGAACTGTGCCTGGCCCAGCAGCAAGTAATCTTGCAAGGTGACTGCCTCGAGAGTGGGAAGCACTTTGGCAATCCGCGCACTCTTCTCGTGCTCCTCGTTGGATTCATAGGCATTAGCGAGCAGAGCGTGGGCGGCTACGCTGTTGGGCATTTGCTCGACGGCCTGTTCTAGCTTGTCGCAAGCGTCTTGGAACACACCCGCTTGCAGATCAAGCTGTCCACGCAGCAGCAAGAGTTCTGCTCCAGATGCGCCAAGTTTCTCCGCGTCGTCAATCGCCGTACTGGCCCGCTCCAGATTGCCTTCGAGGGCCGCCAATTGGGCCGTCTCAAAGAGCTGTGCAAACTGGGCATCACTCCAACGCACCTCGGAGCGATAAGTTCGATAGGCAAAAAACAGCGCCATCATTGCGAGGCAACAAATCGTAGCCAGTGCTGTGGCCCAGGTGCGATGCCGCTGAACCCACCGCAGGCCGCGACTCAACGGAGTTAGCGCGCGGGCGGAAATCGGAACTCTCGCCAGAAAGCGTCTTAAGTCTTCGGCCATTTCGCCGGCTGTTTGATAACGCGCGGGCGGATATTTTTCGAGAGCTTTCAGACAGATCGTATCCAGATCGCGGGGCACATGGTGATTGACGGTCTTGGGAGCGACCGGCTCGTCATGAGTAATCTGGGCGATGACTTGCTCGCGTTGCTCCCCGCCAAACGGCGGACGCAAGGTGAGAAGTTCGTAGAGCGTCGCACCCAGGGAATAGATGTCGGTCCGCTCATCAACCACGCCCATGGCGGGATAGATTTGTTCCGGAGCCATGTAATAGGGCGTGCCAATCACCTCGCCGGTCCGCGTCAGCCCTGGCTCCTGGGCCACGCGGGCGAGTCCGAAATCACTGATATGAATCTCACCGTCCTTGGAAAGGAGCAGATTCGAAGGTTTAATATCACGATGAACTACTTTCATCGCATGCGCGTATTGCAAACCCTCAGCCACATCGGCGATCAAGTTCGCCACGGCATCGAAATAGTTTCTCCCTCGGCTTAACAGTTCCCAATCAGGGGCTTTCACGATCAAGTCGCCGGGCGGGGGCGTCGTATCACCTGCCTTGGAACGTGTGCTGGCCTGTGATTGATTGGACACAGAGACGCGTGCCGCGCACTCGCGCAGTTCCGCCAGGGGGCGATGCTTAAGCTCTTCAATCAGTTCGCTCAGGGCTGGGCCGTCAATCAGCTCCATGGCGTAGTAGGTCGCGCCATCGTCCTCACCCGTGGTATAAACCGCCACGATGTTGGGATGATTCAAGCGCGCTGCCGCCTCGACCTCACGTTGAAACCGGGTCTGAGCGTTCTCGGAATATCGCAGATGAGGTGGCAGAACTTTGAGTGCGACTAATCGATTGAGCGAGATTTGGCGAGCACGATAGACAACGCCCATGCCTCCCGCGCCGATCTGTTGCTCGACAATAAAGTCACCGAGTTGCTGTCCCACCACGAGTTCCAAGCTCGGTAGGGAAGCCGCTGCGAAAAAAATCTTAGTTGTCTCCGGTCCACTGTCGAGAAAATCATCCACTTCGTCATGAGCGGCTAGCAGCGTGGACACTTCGACAGCCAGTTCGGCATCGTCTCGACAAGCGTCTTGCACCCAACTGGCCCTTGCGGCCGGCGCAACCTCCAGCGCGGCTTCGAAGATTTGCAACGCGGCTTTGGCTCGGTCAATCGACACGCGCGTTCTCCGCTTGCAACTCTCGCAGCAACCACGCCCGGGCCACTTCCCAATCGCGCTTCACTGTTGCGGGAGAGATTCCCAAAACTTCCGCTGTTTGTTCGATCGAAAATCCCCCAAAATAGCGCAGCTCAACAACCTGACTTTTGCGAGTATCAAGTAGACTGAAACGCCCGAGAGCTTCGTCCAGTTCGAGCAAATCCTGATTCTTTTCTTGGCAAGCGACCAAGGCTTCATCCAAAGCCAGCTTTTGCCGGTTCCCGCCACGTTTTTGGCGGCCCCGCCCCCGGGCGTGATCCACCAGCAAGTTGCGCATCGCCTTCGCGGCCAGAGCGAGAAACTGTCCGCGGTTCTGCGCGGTTAGATCACTCTTCGCAAGCAGTTGCAACGAAACTTCATGCACCAAAGCAGTGGCCGTGAGCGTATGGTCGGGACGCTCGTCTCGCATCCGCGCCGCAGCCAGCACACGAAGTTGGTCATAGGTGGCACGTAGCAACTCGCCACGAGCATCGCTGTCGCCCTGCGTAGCTCTCTCCAGAAGCTGATTGACGTTCATGCCCGCTGGGCTCCGGAAATTTTTTGTAATTTTCTTTGAGCCGATTCCACTGGAAAAGTCGCCTTGATAAGCGGCAGAGAATCCCACCGGCTCAATCCCCTGATTGCTTGGGTTTTCCACCCGCTCTGGCCGCAACCTGATTGTAGCAGACCGCCAAACAAGCGGCAGCACCGTGCGGTTAGCATGCAATCCCCACGATTTCCGACAAACACTTGAGCCGACGATTATAAGCAACACCGGCCACTGAAGCCAAAAAAGCCCACCCCAGCGGGCAATCTTCCCGCTCAAGCCAGAACAATTTTCCAACACGAGGACATAGACATGGCACGCAGTTACTTTACCTGGTTTAGCAAACAGCGATCTTACTGGAACAAGAAACGAAAATCCCCCTCTGCCGCGGCACGAGGCTTGCGCAAGCTCATGACCGTCGAGCCCCTGGAAGATCGGCGCATGTTGGCCGTCAGCGCCATGTTCGCGCCAGCGACTAGCACGCTCAACGTATTCGGCGACTCGGGTGACAACACCATCGTGGTGAGCCGCGACAGTGTGGGGGCCCTTCGCGTCAACGGCGGAGCAGTCAATATCGTGGGGGGCACGCCCACGATCGCGAATACCACTTTGATTCAAGCCTTTGGTCTGGCGGGTAACGATGTGATCTCTTTGGACGAAACAAACGGCGCTTTACCCGCAGCGAAGCTTTTCGGCGGCGGGGGCCAGGACACGCTGACGGGAGGCTCCGGTGGCGACCAACTCTTCGGCCAGTCGGGCGATGATGATTTGCTGGGAAAGGGAGGCACTGACCTTATGTTCGGTGGTTCCGCCAATGACGATCTGACCGGTGGAGATGCCGACGATCAAGCGTTCGGTCAAAACGGTAGCGACACCATGGTGTGGAATCCAGGCGACGATACCGACCTCAACGAAGGGGGGGGTGGCGTTGATACGGTGACGGTCAACGGAGGGGGCGGTGACGAAGTCTTCACGACGACCGCCAATGGAACTCGAGTGCGATTCGACCGTGTTAATCCCGCTCCATTCTCACTCGACATTGGAACGTCAGAAAATTTGGTTGTGAACGCCAACGGAGGGAACGACTCATTCTCTGCCACGGGCAATTTAGCAGCTCTAATTGCCATTACCGTCGATGGCGGTGCCGGCAACGATACGCTCCTCGGTTCCAACGGAGTTGATTTACTCATCGGCAGCGACAATGAAGATTTCATCGATGGCCAACAGGGCAACGACATGGTCTTTATGGGTGCCGGCAACGATAACTTCCAATGGGATCCTGGCGATGGCAGTGACACCATCGAAGGACAAGACGGACTCGACAAGATGATCTTCAATGGTAGCAACGGAGCCGAAATCATGGAGGTCGCGGCGAATGGCTCCCGGGTACGGTTCACTCGCAATCTGGGAAGCATTGTGATGGATCTGGACGACGTGGAAGTGATCACGACAAATGCCCTCGGCAGTACCGACACAATTATTGTCAACGACATGTCGGGGACGGACCTGACGGAATTCAACCTCAACCTGGCAGGCACGATTGGTGGAACAACGGGCGACGCACAAGCCGACTCGATCATTGTTAATGGAACCAACGGCGAAGACGTCATCTTCGTGACCGGTAGCGGCGGCAACGCCGCGGTGCTGGGCCTCGCGACCGTGGTCAACATAGCCGGTGCCGAATCAGCAACCGACCGTGTCACCGTCAACGCGCTGGGTGGCGATGATGTGGTTGATGCCACTGGGCTGGAAGCATCCGCGATCCAACTCACGGCGGATGGCGGCGCCGACGACGATGTGCTTCAGGGGGGCGACGGTGCCGATACTCTCCTCGGTGGCGAGGGTGATGACGTGCTCGTCGGCGGGCCGGGACTCGACATTCTCGACGGCGGGTTGGGTGATAACGTCGTGATTCAATAATCAACCAATCACGGTATGACACGCAGACAGTTGATCGAAAGCAGGCATGTTCCATGATTCAATGGCTAACCAGTATGAGACCTTCGGCATTGCTATCGGTCCTTGCGTTATACTTGGCCCTCGGCGGCTTCTCAGCCGAGGGGGCCACGCTCGCCGATTTGTTCGGCGGCGGGTCGATCACCGTCGGCAACAGCCGCTTTAGCAATTGGGAGTTGATCTCGCTGGATGCTACCGCCGCGCCAGCTCCCCTCTTGTCGCAAATCTCGGTCAACCCGATCACCAACGATCTCACGCGACCAGGTTTGAGTTATGTAGCCAACGGCCAATTAACCACGCTCGGAATCAATGCGATCGACCTAGCTTTGAGGTTTCGCGTGCAAGCGCTCACCGACGGCAAATCGTACGTCGATCAAGAGCTCGGCTTAACGAGCTTTCATTTCGGAGCGGGAACAGGCCTCGCCTATCTCACGCAAGAGCTCGCGAGCCCAACCGGCGCGGATCTCGGTGCCACCTTGGTGATGGCCGACAAGGGTTCCAACTTTTTTCAGCTCTCGGATGATGCCAGTTTTGCTCACCACTTCAGCTTGAGTGTCACCACCAGCATCTTTGTCACAGGATTGGCGGCGACGGATACTGTCGACCTCTCAACCTTCACCCAACGATTCGCGCAGACCGGACCCCAAAGCCCCGCGGGAGATTTTGACGTGGATGGAGATGTCGACGGGCGTGACTTTTTGGTCTGGCAGCGCGGCGGCTCACCGCTTCCCAATAGCTCCTCGGATCTTGCCACTTGGCAAGCCAACTACGGAACAATCGCCAACCTGACCGCGACACTCACCGCCGTTCCCGAACCATCCACGGCAGGAATGGCGCTAATTGGCACAACGGCCATGCTTTTGAGCGGCGCGCGCTCGGCAAAGAGAAAAACTCGGCCACACTCACTGCGTGCCGAGCTTGAATAAAAAGTACCCCGTACGGGAGTCGAACCCGTGTTACCGCCGTGAGAGGGCGGCGTCCTGGGCCACTAGACGAACGGGGCCAGATCGTGAATTGTCCGTAGTCATTTGTCCGTTGTCAATTCCTGCAACTCACAACTGCGACTGACATCACGAAGTAATCCCCTTCGTGAGCGTCATGAACGCCGTTTCCAGGTTGATTTCTTCTTCGCTTAGCCGCGTGAGGGCATGGCCGTTGTCGAGGAGCAGCCGCGCAAGTTGGCTGAAATCGTGATCTCCCATCGTGAGCGTCACGCGCAAGCCCTGCTTGTCGACTTCGACTTTCTCGACCATCGGATGCTCTTCGAGCAACTTGCCCGCCGCATCGCGATCGGTGGATACGTCAATCTTTAGGACTGTCTGTTGGCGGACTTGCTTCATCACGTCCTCGACGTCGGCATTCACGATCAACTCGCCGCGTTCGATGATGCCGATCTTGTTGCAGATATCAGCCAGCTCCGGCAAGATGTGGCTGGAAACCATGATGGTCTTGCCCATGTTGCGTAGCTCTTTTAAGAGGCCACGAATCTCGATCCGTGCCCGAGGGTCCAAACCGCTCGCCGGTTCGTCGAGCAGCAGCACTTGCGGATCATGCAAGAGCACCCGCGCAAGGCCGAGCCGCTGCGTCATGCCACGCGAGAGACTGGTCACCAATTCGTTCCGCTTGTATCCCAAATCAACGAGGTCGAGCACTTCGTTACAGATCTTGCGGCGGTCGGGGCCGGTGATCCGGTAAGCAGCGGCGAAGAACTCCAGATACTCGATCACCTGCATGTTGTCGTACACGCCAAAGAAGTCGGGCATATAGCCGATGATGCGGCGAATCTCTTTGGGTTTCGTGTAAATCGAATACCCGCCGACGTACGCCTCGCCCCAAGTGGGGTTGAGTAGCGTGGCGAGAATCCGCATCGTCGTGGTCTTGCCCGCGCCATTGGGGCCGATAAAGCCGAACACGTCGCCGCGATCGAGCTTGAGCTCGATCTTATTGATGGCGAACAGCTCGCCATATTTCTTCGTCAGGTCGTGAACTTCAATCACAGTGATTTATCAGTTGTTAGTGGTCAGTTGTCGGTTGTTAGTTGCTCTCAACGAGCGGTCCCACCGGAACCACGAATCGATAATACGTCCAATTCAAATCTTGGTCACTCCCCAAGGGTTTGTCACCATCAAGCCATTGACTGCCGGGCTTCGATGCTTTGGCGAGCAAAATCGCGACGTCGGGCTGGTCGAGCAAATGGCTCATGTCGAGAAAACCTTGATACCGACTGAGCATTCCTGAATAGCGCTGGCCGTTGACGGCATGGAAAAACATCATCGTCTTGGCGAGCCGCGTGATGTCGGCGTTCGCTAACCGAAAAGGCACGGTTCCATCGTCGGCGGTTTCAGTGATGGTGGTTTCCCCAGCCGTGGCGCTGGTGAGCAAGGTCCGCACGGTGCGAGGTTGGCTCGCATCGAGGACATTCACCGCCGAACCCGCCGGGATGGAACCCAAACTCCATGCCCATTGGCCGTAGAGCAAGACGCAATCTTCGAACGCTGCATCCGTCGAGTTGACGATTTGGCCCAACAGTAATTGCTCGTCCGTGCGATTGAGCGTCGTCTCTACGGGTGCCGTCACATCCGCCGACCAGCGCGAGGTGATCGTTTTGGTGGACCACAACTGCACGGGCAAGCCAAGCATCTTGTCGAGCGCGGTATTAAAGGCGTAACCACGGTCGAACATGCTGGTTTGGCCACTGCTGTTCTGCATGCCGCCGAGCCCATAACCGGGTTGGCCGAGCCAAGCCACCAGTTCCGTGCTGTCAGCCACAGCTTTCTGCTTGAGAAACGCCGGTTCGAGCGAGAGATCAAACTTAGCGACCTGCGGCGTGAAGAAATGAGTCCACACCGTGCCGCGAGTAAAACCGGTTGTCGCATCAACGTCGACGAACTCGACTTGATTCACGCGCAGCTGATCTCCCTTTTGCCAATTGGCGAACCAATAGGCCGCCGCCGAAACTGCCACCACAGTAATCGGAAAGGTGATCCAAGTCATCTCGGGCCGTTTGAAAACTTTATTGACCAAGAAATAATCCCCGGGACCAATCAGCAAGATGTAACCCACAACCAGCACGGCCACCAGCGCGAACGGCACGACCTCGACCCCCTCGAACGACTCATCGAGCGTGTTTCGCACCTGACCAATGAGGTCATCGCTACTCACCTCCGCGACACCGGTGTTTTGTTGTTGCGCACTTGCTTCCGTGTTCAGATTGAGCGCCTTGCTCAGAAAGCTCTTGCGACCCGCCCAATCCACAAGAGGCGGTTTGTCAAAATCCAGACCAATGAACGTCAATTCGCCGAAGCCAATGTACGAGCGAATCACCAGCGGCACGTCGGTCTGGCCGCGCTTCGCACTGGCGAGAACCTTGCCGCGCAAATCGGCAAACATGGGCACGCGGAAATCCACCCGCCGTGTCGGCGTGATTGAATCCTCCGCGCCACCAAACGCTTCAATGGGCTGTGATTGCTCGATGGTGACGGTTTCGGTGAACTTGCCGGGGAGCAATTCGGCGAGCGCGCCCCCCTCGACTAACAACTCGTCGGACTCAGAGCCGCAGAATATCACCAGCTTGCCACCCATCTCAACCCAATGCCGCAGCGCCTCGACGCGCGCCGGATTCTGCGCTAACGGTCGGTACAAATCGGGCCGGGACGTGGTGAGGATGACCGTGTCGGCTCCTTCGTAGCCGTACCACTCCGTCGGCAAATCAACCGCCCTGTCAACACGCGCGATCCGCGTTTGAGTTAACTCGTCGCTGCTATCGTTAACAGTGAGATCGGCCAGCCCAATCGGCGGGCCGAATTCCACGAGCAACCGATTCGTCGCGGGCAAACCGGACGGCAAAGTACCAGCCTGCGCAACCGGCCCCGCGTAGAACACGCGAGCCGTGGCAACTTTCCCCTCGTCATCAATAAACTTCACTTGCAACGAACTGTAACTTTGCCCCACGCGGACAAACAGTCGCAAGGTCGTTTTTTTCCCCGGTTCAAGAGCAATGGGACGATTCTCGGGACTGGCCACGGTTGTCGGCACGCCATCGCCGTCGGGAACCGTCACCGTCACAATACCAAGCTGCGGTTTCGCGCCGCCGGTGAGTTCCACTTCCAATGGCGTCCAACAACCCAGTTTGTAGTTGTCGGCAAAGCCAATGCGGATGCCGGTGACTTTGGGCTCCTGCGCATGGATTGCACTCGACACGTTCCAGGTGAGCACAACAGCCAGCAGAATCATGAGACGCGGCAAAAACTTCACGGCTTCTCCGCGTCGTCGCAAGTACAAACCAACAGGCCACAGCCGGGGCAACCGGAACCATACTTTTCCGTCACCGCCGCAGTGAGGTCGACCCCCGCGACGTTGGCAATCGTGGTGAGCCAAGCCAACACGTCGGCAAACTCTGCGGCGAGTTCATCGTGCGTCCCTTCACGCAGCGCCGCGGCAAGCTCGCCGACTTCTTCCATTAGCCACATGAACGTGCCATCCACGCCGCGCGCCTGATCCTTTTCAAGATACATCGCGCGGATGAGCTGCTGAAAATCGCGGAGCAAAATATCGTGTGGAGATTCTGTCATTATTGGGTGCCGTGCGAACCACTGTCTAAAACATTAAGATAGTCAGCAAACCGACTTTGAACCAGACTGCCAAAATCGCCGCCCGCTTGCGCCAACGGCGATTTGCGAGTATTCTGAGGAATTGTCTCTCGCAACAACGATTACAGAGTGCAGATTCGCGATGTCTGAATTCGTCACCGTGGCCAACGTGGGTGCCATTCCGGAAGGACAGGGGGGAACCTTTGCCGTCGGCAAGCAGTTAGTGGCCGTGTTCAATCGGGGTGGCGAGTACCATGCCATCGACGATTTGTGTCCGCACATGGGCGCTTCGCTTGGTGCTGGGCAGCTCAACGAAGATGGCTCGGTCACCTGCCCCTGGCACGCCTGGTGTTTCGATGTCTGCGACGGCACCTGGCGGGACAATCCGCGACTCAAAATCCCCTCCTATCCCACCCGCATCGAGGGAGACGAAATCCAAGTGCAGCTTGTCGATCGCAACAAACAACCTTAAGCCCAGGGACGGCGTTCCCTGGGTCATTCCTGAAGCGTATATCACTGCGAATCGTCAGCCATCCGCCGGAACTCAATCGAGTGTTCCAACTTCATCTGGCCGGTGGGATTATTCGGCTGCTCAAATTCCGCTTCGTAAATGAGCGTCGAAGTTTCCGGCCGTCCTGCCGCCGTATCAAATTCCAACGTGCCGGAGGAATTCTGATTCACTAAATCTAAACGCTCCGCGTCGTCTTGCGCTTCAAGATCAATGGTCATCATTTGGTCGATGTTCACCAAATCACGATTAAGCGGATTTCGCAACACGTAAGCAAACTCCGCCTTGATGGGACCCAGCACGGGAAGTTCCAACTCGCGAGCCTCCGTCCAGCTTGCCCCAGTAGCAATGTCTCCCTCGGGGAGCAACAACGGCGCACCCAATCGCGCGAGCGATTCAAAACTTTTTAAGCCACCGTCCTGTGCAAACTTCTTGCCGCCGGGAACAGATTTCACGGCCTCGCTCAGTTCGTCGGGAAGTTTCACGTCGCTCACTTCTCCTCGGGAAGTCATCGTGAGTTGAACTTCCGCCTCCGAAAGCCGTTTGCCAATCGGCAACAACATCGCCGCATAGCCCTGGGGTTCTTCGTTGGAATCGCTGTCGTAACGCACTTCCTGACCGTCAGGCCCAGTCGCCAAAAATGAAAACGCTGACACTCGTAGTGAAATCGTCGCGCTACCGTCGTCGTTGACTTCGACGACCTGCCAGGTGAGATCAAGCTCCTGTTTCACCGCCGCGATCTGCTTGATCGAGTCAGCCGATAACCGGGCCGATTGAGTAACGTGATAACTCTGCGCGTCGCCCGGGGTGAACTTCCACTCAAGCGTTACCGCTTGCGCGGAAATTGCCAGCGCGCTCCAGAGAACAACCATTCCAAGTGTTTTACTCATTTTGACTTTCTCGCTCCTACTTCCCGCGCAGAATCGCATTCATATTCTTCTTATACGCCTCAACCCCCGGCTGGCCGTACGGATTGATCCCAATCATCCGCCCCTCAACCACCGTCGCCAACATGAACATTTGGAACACCTGCCCCATCACAAATTCATTGATCTCGGGCAAGTGCAACGCCGCCGTCGGACGATTGTCATCGCGATAGGCTTGATTCGTACCTTGCGTCGCCGCCGACAACACCTCCGGTATCGTCTTGTCGGCCAGTTCGTTGAGCCCGTCTTGATTCTGATCGCTTCTGCCGATGGCCACCGGCTTGGTGGCACATTTTTCCACGATGACGTTCGTGATCAGCTTGTCGCGTTTACCCTCTTGATGCTGCTGGCCACGGGAATGTAAGTCGCGGGTGTTGACCACCGTAAGGGGCATCGCTCCTCGTTCCTGCTTGCCCAGGCTTTCGGAAAGCAATTGATCGTACCACAGCCCGAGGGCTTCGAGCCGTTTGCCCCACGTCGACAGCAAGCGGATGTCGCAACCGCGCTTCGTTTCCATGAGGTGACAAATGCCCGTGTAATCGAGTGTCACATTCTCACCGACCGCGGCGGTGGCGAATTGCTCGTTCATCGCCTTCGCCCCTTCCAGTAGTTGCACGATATCGAGCCCCATGATCGCCGCCGGCAACAATCCCACCGCCGACAACACGGAGAAACGCCCGCCAACGCCGTCGGGCACCGGAAATATTTCTCGACAACCGAGCGCGGTCGCCAAATCGAACAACTTGCCGCTCGTGCCGGTCACGGGCACCACCAGTTCGGCAAGCTGCGCGCGATTGCTGCCCAGCGAATCCAAAAGTCGCTTGAGCAGAATGCGAAACGCGGCGGCGGTTTCCAGCGTGCCGCCACTCTTGCTGATCACGACGATCCCCCAGCGATCAGCCACATTTCCCGGCGACACCACCTCGGGCAGCAGATCGAACAAACCGTGGAGCGCGTCGTTGTCGACGTTGTTGCCTTCAAAACTAATCCGCGGTCGATTCCCCCGCGCCTCGCGGGGGAGTTGGTTAAAATATGGATGACAACACGATTCGAGCAAAGCCCTCGCGCCCATGTACGAGCCACCGATGCCCAGTAGCACCGCGCGATCCACGACCGCCGCCAGACGGTTGGCCGTGGCGATGATGCGGCCCACTTCGCTCTCTTGACCTTTGGCATCGTATTCGGCGAGCAACCGCTCGGGCATGAAATGAAACCCCGCATCCAGCGGCCACTTGCTGGCGGGCACGGTGCCCCCCTCGGCCCACAGTTTTGCATCGGCCAGCACTTCGTCGCGCGCGGCCAACAACTTCGGGGCGATCTTGCCCAACTCATCGGGCGCTAACCCATGCTCGGGGAGGTAAGTTCCGCTGGGGTCGTAGGTGATCGTGGCAACAGCCATGGTGATCCTTTCCGCGTTTCACAGGATTCGAGAGGGCAGGGCGGGGAACCGCGATTCTAACCCCGATTGGTGCAATCGTCATGTCCCCGGCAAGAAAGATAACGTTCAAATTTCAATAACCACTAAGGCACGAAGGACACAAAGAACAAAGGTGACTTTCCAGATGCAATCTCGATCCTAGTTTTGCAGTAATTTTGGCATCAAGTATATGCTCAAAGCTCGTATGCTTTGTGCTCTTTGTGCCTTAGTGGTTATACAATCTGGATTTAAGAGCACTTCAAAGTTCGTGGCCCTTGCCAGAACGCTTTGGATATCGACGATAGTAAACATTTCCCTAGCCACTAGCCTCCAACCACTAGCCACTTATTGCCATGGATATGCACGACCTCACCCGCCAATTGCAAGCCAAGAACGACACCAAGATCGTGATGTTCGTCGCCGACGGCCTCGGCGGCTTGCCTCAATACCCCGGTGGGCTTACCGAACTTGAAACCGCCAAGACCCCCAATCTCGATGCGCTCGCCAAGCGCGGTGTTCTCGGCAGCAGCATTCCCGTGAAGCCGGGCATCAGTCCCGGCAGCGGCCCGGGCCATCTCGGTTTGTTCGGTTACGACCCGCTCCAATATCTGATTGGTCGCGGCGCGTTGGAAGCCACCGGCATCGGCTTTGAACTCCAAGAAGGTGACGTCGCCATCCGCGCGAACTTCTGCACCATCGATGCCGCGGGCAACATCACCGACCGTCGCGCGGGCCGCATCGCTAGCGAGGATTCCGCGCCGCTCGCAATCAAGCTCCGCGCAGTGTCGATCCCCGGCGTGCAAGTGTTTGTCGAACCTGTGAAGGAACATCGCTTCGTCGTCGTCTTCCGTGGTCCTGGTTTGGGGGGCCACATGGCCGACACCGACCCGCAAGCCACCGGCGTGCCGCCGCTTGAACCGCGCGCGACCAATCCCGACAGCGAAAAGACGGTGCAAGTCGCCACCGAGTTTATGAAGCAGGCCAAGAAAATCTTGGCCGGCCACTCGAAAGCCAATTGCTGCACGCTGCGTGGCGTCTCGGCGAAACCGAATCCACCCAGCTACGAAGAAGTGTATGGATTGAAGGCCGGGGCGATTGCCGTCTATCCGATGTACAAGGGCCTCGCGCGGCTCGTGGGGATGGACATCCTCGGCAACGCGCAGACCCTCGACGATCAAATGACCGTGCTCGAAGAAAATTGGTCGAAGTACGATTTCTTCTTCATCCACTTTAAGTACACCGACAGCACGGGCGAAGATGGCAACTTCGACGCGAAGGTGAAACGGACCGAAGAAGTCGACGGCTGCATCCCGCGAATCATGGCGCTCAAGCCCGACGTGTTTATCTGCACGGGTGATCACAGCACGCCAAGTATGCTCGCCAGCCACAGTTGGCATCCCGTGCCGACACTGCTGGTGGCCGAGAACTGCCGCACCGACGCCTGCGAAACCTTCGGCGAGAGCGAATGTTTGCGCGGCGGCCTCGGGCAATTCGAGGCGAAGTATCTGATGATCCTCGCGCTCGCAAACGCGGGGAGACTGGCGAAGTTTGGGGCGTGAGTAGAGGTCGAAGGCCTGAGGTTATCTATCATGAAGGCCTGAAAGGCCGGTAATACGAAAGCCCAGGGCGCAGCCCTGGGTATTAGACATCAAAGAACTAAAAGCCCTGAAAGGGCACGATTAATGAACGCCAAGGTTATTGCGCCCTTACGGGGCTAACTGGATATGGCATTACAATACCCAGGGCTATCGCCCTGGGCTGTCATAGCGGCACCACTTCGTGGCTGTTTTTGGCGTGCCACCCGCCACCCTACCACACAAAGTCGACACCCGCCGTGGCACCGTGATAGAACAGGCCCGCATCGTCGGCGACCGTGTTCAAGAGGCTCGGGTTCAGCAGGCTGCGTACCGCCGCGTCGCTGGCCAGGGCTATATTCTCGATCCATAGCAATTGGTAACCACCACGCAGGACCACATGCTCGCAGATCCGATAGCCGGTGTTGAGGTTGATTTCGCCGACGAACGCCGTGTTGGATTCCTCGCCGTTAAACGTACCGATAAAGTTGGCGCCCTGGAATTCGAAGATGCCACCCTCCACGAGATTGTTATAAATGCCGGCCTTGGACTCGACGTTGGCCAGCCAGCGCCCGCCCCGAGGAGAAAGGTCGAGATTGCTGCCGAGCTGGCCACCATAGAGCTTGTTGTCGTAAACGTAGTTGCCGCGGGCGACGTTATTGTTGAGCACGAAGTTGGCGTCGTCGCGGAGTTCGATCATGCGGAAACCGCCAAGCAGCGTGACACGATCGGAATGCTGACGGCGAAGATTGATTTCGAAGCTGTCAAGCTTCGTCAGATAGCGTCCCGCGACGGTCGTACCGCCAGGGCCCGTGAAGCCGGTACCGATGAAGTTGCCCGGTGTGACGATGGTCTCCGCCGCGGTATGGTCGATGCCGAAGTAGCGTCCTTCAAGGATGCAGCCGTTATCGAAACGGCGGGCGAGGCCCACTTCGAGACCGGCTTCATAGTCGAAGTCGAATGCTTCCGCACCAAAGAAGCGCGTGCCGGCGGGGTTGGCGGCAACGATCGTTCCCGCAGTGGGAGTTTCGCGATCGAGAATCACGGTGCCAACCGTGGCATACCATTTTGGGCAGCAGTAACCAACGCCCGCGCCGCAATCCACGCCGCCACAACAATCGTCGTCACAGCAATGATCGCAGACATCGTCTTCACAGCCGCCGCAGGGGAGAATTAAATTTTCGGTGGCGTAAAGATCACCGGCCAATTGGAGCGTAGTGTCGGGTTGGCTGTCGGCCTCGAGAGAAATCGTGGGTTCATCCCACGCCGCGTCGGCCAATGCCGCCTTCATGCTGGTTGCCGCTGCTTCATGAGCCGCGAAAAAACCGAGAGCAACTGCCCCGACCACTTGCCACATGCGAGACATAAGACCGTTCCTTGGCCGTTAAGAGATTGCGCGTCCACGCGCGGATAAAGCGTATCCAAGAAAGACATCGGCGGAGGCGGGGCTGCTGCAAGCGGATATTGGTAGGGTGCGATCTAACCAGCACCACTGGCCCGCAAGGTACAACCGTCAAAGTTTCACCATTCAGGGAACTTCGCGTGGCACGGCTCCCCGCCAGCCACCTTCGCAGTTGATTGTCTGACCGGTAATCCATTGCGACTCATCGCTGGCGAGCCAAGCGACAAGTCGTGCGATGTCTTCCGGTTGCCCCCAACGCCCCGCGGGGAAACCCCGTTCAACACTGCGATGCAACTCGCCCGTGGCGTACTTCGTATCCACGGGGCCCGGATTGATGCAATTCACGGTGATCCCTTTATCAGCCATGAAGTCCGAGAGCGACAGCGTCATTTGCTGGATCGCGCCTTTGCTGACCGTGTACGCAATGCCTCTACGCATGGGTCGGAGGTGCTGGCCGCTGGTCATTAAAATCAAACGACCTCCTGGCCGAGTAGCGTCATAGACCTTCTCGAACGCTTGAGCTAGGAGCAGCGTTCCACGCGCGTTCACTGCCCAGCACTCATCGAGATCGGTGTGCGTTACTTGTTCCAACGGTGAGACAGATCCCCTGGCATGGTTGGCGACCACAACATCGATGGTGCCGAACAATTCGACCGTCTTGTCCACGAGTCGCCGTGGGGTTTCGGGGTCGGCAAGATCCGCGGAAATGTAGTGCAGCCGACCGTAAGTGGAATCGAGTTCCTTGATAAGCGTAGCGGGATCTTCTTCGGGCGGTTGCCGACCTTCACCTTCCGAATCGTATTTCGACCACCCGGTCGCCAGTAGGGAAGCTCCCTCCGCTAGCAGGCGACGCGTCATGGCCGCTCCGATCCCGACTCGTCGAGAGACACCAGTCACAAGAACGACTCGTCCACGCAGTCGTGAAGACTGTTCCATGCTGTTTCCCCGGGAGATGAGGGCAGTAGTGAGTTGCTTGCGTTCACCTGCCATTAGAAAAAGACGATGAGACGACGTCCATTAGCCCTCCGTCTACGCTGAAATTGCCAAAGTCTAATTCTTGACAAGGTCCAAAATCGTGTTAGATTCGGGGGCATGACTAGCGACCCTGCCCAACTTCTGCGAGCGGCTCAACTTCGAGAACGTGGCCTGCAAATCACGGCCCAGCGACTGTCTGTGCTCCGCGCCGTGGCTCAGCGGCCTCACTCGACGGCCGAGGAAGTGGCCGAGGAAGTTCGCGGCGAGATTGGCTCGATTTCGCGACAGGCGGTGTACGACGCCCTGGGGATGCTGGCCGAGAAGGGGCTGATCCGGCGCATTCAGCCCGCAGGTTCACCGGCTCGCTACGAGGATCGGGTGGGTGACAATCACCACCACTTGATTTGTCGCTCGTGCGGGAAGACAGTCGACGTCGACTGTGCCATCGGCGACACGCCCTGTTTGACCGCCGCCGCCGACTCGGGTTATCTGATCGACGAGGCAGAGGTGATTTACTGGGGGACGTGTCCGGAGTGCCAGAAGATAACACCTAAGTAGATAACTTTTTTAAACCACGAATTACACGAATAAGAAAAGAAGAAGATTAACCGCTTATGTTCGCTAATAGACGCTTATGCTTTTATTAGCGAACATGAGCGTGGATTAGCGGTTTGATTTTAGTCTTCATTCGTGTTATTCGTTTTATTCGTGGTTAAATTATAATCGCCAGACCAACTATAAACATTAGGGAGAATTCTCATGTCTGAAACCGAAGCCCAATGTCCATTTAAGCATACTGCCGGCGGTGGCACCACGAACCGCGATTGGTGGCCCAACCAGTTGAAGCTCGAACTTTTGAGCCAACATTCGTCAAAGACCAATCCCATGGGCGAGGATTTCAACTACGCCGAAGAATTTAAGAGTCTGGATTTCGCGGCGTTAAAAAAAGATCTCGCGGCGCTCATGACCGAATCTCAGGATTGGTGGCCAGCGGACTTTGGCCACTATGGCCCCTTGTTCATCCGCATGTCGTGGCACAGCGCCGGTACTTACCGCACCGGCGACGGTCGCGGTGGTGGGGGTCGGGGCCAACAGCGCTTCGCGCCACTCAACAGTTGGCCCGATAATGTCAGCCTGGACAAGGCTCGTCGCCTGTTGTGGCCAATCAAGCAGAAGTACGGCAAGAAGATTTCGTGGGCGGACCTGATGATCCTGACGGGTAATGTCGCGCTCGAAACGATGGGATTCAAAACGTTCGGTTTCGGTGGGGGTCGCGAGGATGTCTGGGAACCAGACCAAGATGTCTATTGGGGCTCAGAAAAGACCTGGCTGGGGGGCGACATTCGCTACGCTCACGGCAGCGAGGGCGTTGAGAAAGGTAAGGACGACGCGGTGCTCGTCTCCGACGACAACGCGGATGGGGACATCCATAGTCGCAAACTGGAGAACCCATTGGCCGCGGTACAGATGGGTCTGATCTACGTGAACCCCGAAGGTCCAGATGGCAATCCCGATCCGCTCAAGGCGGCGGTGGATATTCGCGAAACATTTAAGCGCATGGCGATGAACGACGAAGAAACGGTCGCGCTCATTGCCGGTGGCCACAGTTTCGGCAAGACCCATGGTGCCGGCCCGGCGTCGAACGTGGGGACCGAACCCGAAAGTGCCGGCCTGGAAGAGCAGGGGATGGGCTGGAAGAGCAGTTTTCGCACGGGCGTTGGCGGCGATGCAATCACCAGCGGATTGGAAGTGACCTGGACCAACACGCCCACAAAGTGGAGCAACGGCTACTTCGAGAACCTGTTCGGCTTCGAATGGGAACTCACCAAAAGCCCGGCCGGTGCCCATCAATGGGTCGCTAAGGGAGCCGACGCGACGATCCCCGATGCGCACGATCCATCGAAGAAACGCTTGCCAACGATGTTGACCACAGACTTAGCACTGCGCTTCGATCCCGCCTATGAAAAAATCTCGCGACACTTCCTGGAAAACCCCGATCAGCTCGCCGATGCGTTCGCCCGGGCGTGGTTCAAGCTGACTCACCGCGATATGGGCCCGCGCACTCGGTATCTCGGTCCCGAGGTTCCGGCGGAGGAACTGATTTGGCAAGATCCGATTCCCGCAGTGAATCACAAGTTGATTGATGCCGGGGACATCGCGACGCTGAAGAGCAAGATCGGGGCGTCCGGTCTGTCGGTTTCGGAATTAGTTTCCACTGCCTGGGCATCGGCGTCGACATTCCGCGGATCGGATAAGCGCGGCGGCGCGAACGGCGCGCGGATTCGTTTGGCCCCGCAAAAGGATTGGGAAGTCAACCGGCCCGCCCAACTCGCCAAGGTTCTCAAGACTTTGGAAGGCATCCAAGGTGAGTTCAACACGAGTGCATCCGGAGGAAAGAAGGTCTCACTCGCCGATCTGATCGTGCTCGCCGGTTGCACCGGGATCGAGCAAGCAGCGAAGAAAGCAGGCACCGATGTTTCGGTTCCCTTCTCACCGGGACGCATGGACGCCTCCGCTGAGCAGACCGACGGAGAAGCCTTTGAAGTGCTCGAACCGATTGCGGACGGCTTCCGCAATTATCTCAAGGGACATTACACCATCCCGGCGGAAGCGTTGCTCATTGACAAGGCGCAATTGCTGACCTTGACCGCGCCTGAAATGACGGTGCTAGTGGGCGGCATGCGCGCCCTCGGCACCAATGCCGGCCAGGAGGGCCACGGTGTATTCACCAAGCAGCCCGGAGCGCTCACCAATGACTTCTTCGTGAACCTGGTCGACATGGGCACGGAGTGGCAACCGACCTCGAAAGACGCCGAACTGTTCGCAGGCCGATGCCGCAAATCGAGCGAGCCGAAGTGGACCGGCACGCGCGTGGATCTCCTTTTTGGTTCGAACTCGCAACTGCGGGCCCTGGCGGAAGTCTACGGAAGCTCCGACGCACAAGCGAAGTTCGTTCACGACTTTGTTGCGGCCTGGAACAAGGTGATGAACCTCGATCGGTTTGATATGGCTTGAACGTAGCGCTAGCGAGCGGATAGATGATAAAAGCCACAAAGATATTGCGCTCGGCTGACGTCGGCCGCTCGCCTGTTCGTTTTCAACAATCTTGTAAGCCCACCATGAACGAAAATCAGCTTCCCGCCATGAAACTCAGCTCTGCCGCGATGCAGGAGCTGCGCGAGGCGAAAGAAATCCTCGAACATCAAGGCCTGGCCGAACGGCTGGCTGAATTGATTGGGGCTCCGATCACGGCGTCGCTCAAGTTGCTGCCCGCCGCGGCCGAGCGGATCATTTACAGTGCCGTGGATAAATCGCTGGAGAAGGCGCTGGAGCTAGCCGTCACTTCGCTGGGGAGTCACGACAATCTCTCGCGGCAGGGTTATGGGATAAGTAAGGCGCGGCTCATGTCGCACAAGTTGATGGCGGGATTGAGCGGCGCGGCCGGTGGGGCGCTCGGTGGTCTCACCGTTGCGGCTGAATTGCCGTTGTCGACGCTGCTGATCCTGCGGAGCGTGGCCGACATCGCCCGGAGCCAAGGGGAAGATTTGAGCCAGTTGGAAGCACGCCTCGCTTGTTTGGAGGTGCTGGCGCTTGATCCTGGCATTCGGGCCAAAGACGCCGGCGAGACAAAAAATGCGCAGGACGCCGACGATACCAACATCGGTTACATGGCGGTACGGGTCGCGATGGGCAAACAGATCAGCGATGCGGCGAAGTATGTCGCCCAGCACGGCTTGGCCGACCGGGCCGCTCCGCCCTTGGTGCAATTCTTGAACATGATCGGCAAGCGGTTCGGCCTGGTGGTGAGTGAAAAGCTAGCCGCCCAAGCGATCCCCGTGATCGGCGCGGTGGGCGGGGCACTCATCAACACCTACTTCATCGGCCACTTTCAAGATATCGCGCGGGCCCACTTCACGATCCGCCGCCTGGAACGCGAGTATGGCTCGGCCGCAGTCATGGAAGCTTATCGGCGGTTGGTGTGAGGCAACTCTAAGCTGATCTGGGTTCCCGTCTCCGCAGGTACCACTGCGCAGATGTGGTCGGCGAGGATTAGCCCTGCGCGGGAATGACAGGGGAAGTTTCTTAACTTACCTAGATTCCCTTGTATAGCGAATTTGATTGTCTCCCGCTACCAAGAATGGTTACGCTTACGGAAGTCAGTCAAAAAAACTTTTGAACAAGATTAGACAATAATCACTGCCCAGCGAATCCTCCTTTTCGGAGAGCGGCCAAGATTTCGAGAAGACAGGCGAATACACTCTCAGCGCATCCCCAGTTTTCAGTGCTTAGCAACGGGAACTTGGGCGAGCATAGTGTTCCATGCCCTTTAGTGAGTTCGGCATTGCGTTACCTCTTACTGTTGGAGACTTAACATGCCTCGGACCATCGAACGCCCTACGATCCAAACTCGTACCGCGCGCCGCGTAGCTCCCTCGATTGTCGATCCCGCTATCGCGAAACCGTTTACGCTCGAACAGGAACTCCAGCCGTTCGGAGCTTGGGTGGGAGATTCCATTTGGGTGCCACCCAAGGAGGAGAGCAAGACGATGGCCGAGACAATGCTGGGCGAGTCGCGGCCTTTTGCTTCTCAGGAAAAGCGTTGGGCCTCGGTCGTCAAGAAGCATCGCAGTGATTTCACCCAAGTCCGTGAGTTCGACCTGTTCCAGGCTTCGATTCGTCTCCCCAAAGGAAAATTCTTTGTCACGGTGACCGAGCAAGAGAACTTCGACAAGATCACCGACCCGATCCCGGCCTGCGTGCAAACGCGCCTCGACGAATTCTTGAGCGGTCCTGCCATGAAACGAGGCGCGCGAGTTTATTATCTTAAGCCACTCTGTATCGAAATGGGCGACGAGCTCATCCTCACGACGCGCGAAGACCTGACGGCCGCCATCAGCAAGATTCAAGAGGAAGTCTTCGCGGAGTATCGAAGCCTGGCACTCTACCGCCGACCGCTCGCAGCCATGGTGGCAGCCGCCAACCTAGGGTTGGCCATACCGCGCACGGTCGTCAAATATGTTGTTGGACGCCGACAAAAGGCGATCGCTGCCTATCATGCCCATCTCGAGTTCCAGCGGAGAAAGCTCGCCCTGAGGACGGCCAACACGCATCGCAAATGCCGCACGGACGGCTGTACCTTCGACGAGATTCTCGAGCTGACCAGTCCGCTCAAGCGAGCCGATGTAATCGAACAATACTGCATCGAGCAAGAACTCTCGCAGGCCAAGCGAGACCATCTGTTGTGGATGGCTGCCGAAATGGCTGCCGGCACGTTGCCGTGGTTCGTCGCCTTGTCACTGACTGCGTCGTACGCTTCGACGGTCGCCATGCTTTTGGCGATGCCCCCGATCGTCGTTTGCGACCCGGCCTTCGTCGCCGAAATGCCAGGCTCGCGCGGCGTGGTCCTCAAGATCGGCCACTTCGACGAAGTGGGTGGCGTGACGCACGTCGAGCTGTAGCGACTAGGCCATTGTCCGGTGGGATCAACCCACCGACTCACGGCTTCGCTGCAAACCCAAAAATTTCCCGTTCGCTCGTGAAATAAACTTCCCCATCATCATCTTCGCCGAAGGTGATCACGACGGGGCCTTTGTCGCGAATCGAACGGTTCGCGATCACTGCTTTTTTCTCTTCGTCGTACCAGAGTGCCCACACCTGGCCGGTCACGAAGTCGGCGTAGAGATATCCCCCTTGAAGCTCAGGAATCTGCTGGCCCCGATAGACGTAGCCACCCGTGATCGATTTTCCCACGTCGTGGTGATACTCCCAAATGGGATCAATGACCCGCTCGGTTGCTTCCACGCCGCCGGGACCGAACTTGTGCTGACCTTCGCGCAAGTTCCAACCGTAGTTGCCACCCTTCTCGATGATGTCGATTTCTTCCCACTGGTCCTGGCCGACGTCGGCCCCCCAGCAGGTGCTGGTCTCACGATCAAAGGAAATCCGCCAGGGATTGCGGATGCCATAGGCCCAAATTTCGCCGCGGGCGTAGCGAGCGTCGCTCGCAAACGGATTGTCTTTGGGGATCGCGTAGGGGGCTGATTTTCCGTCTCGATTGGGTTCGCCTTTGTGATCGACGTCGATCCGCAAAATCTTGCCCAAGAGCGTCTGCAAATTCTGGCCATTCATATGAGGATCGTTCCAGGCCCCTCCATCCCCCACGCCGAGGTACAGATAGCCATCGGACCCAAACACGACCGTCCCGCCGTTGTGATTCCAATACGGCTGGTCGATGTCCAGCAAAATCTCCTCACTCGCGGGATCGCCTTCCAGGGGATTATCCTTTTTCACGCGAAAGCGCGAAATCCGCGCGACGTGCGGTTTGTCGGCCGTCGGCTGGGGCGTGTAATAAACGAAGAACTCGCCGTTCTCTTTGAACTTCGGATGAAACGCCAAACCAAGGAAACCTTCCTCGGCTTCCTGCGGCTTAAATTCCATCACGCGGTCGCGAATGTCGAGAAATGTGTGCAGCTCGGTTGCTTCGGGGTTATTCTCAAAAAAATGAATCGTGCCATACTGAGTCGCGACGAACATTCGCCCGGAATCATCGCCGGCCCCGGTGACGATAATCGGCCGAGGGTCGCGGGGTTTGCCTTCATCGAGGCCGGTAAGCCAATCGGGCCACTGGAGTTTTGTGAACGCCGGCACGACTTCCACGGCGAGCGGGCTTGCATCGATTTCCGCCTGAACCACGGGAATCCACAAGAAACCAAGCGAGACAATCAGCACAAAAAACTGCCGAACCATGGGGCGGGCCTCCGAGTCAGAATGGGCACAAGCATAGCAGAATTACGATCTTAGCAGTTGCCACCCGGCCCGACCATGAGCCGACTCCCAGAAAAATAACGCCTATGTTGATGTAGCTGAAGAACGAATCTGAGAGCGACTGTCTCAAATTTGCGGCGCAAGCCATTTCCGTTAAGCACCCCACGCGTTGACGACCAGCACACTTTCACCCCACCACGTCCTGGCACGCACTTTGCTTAAGTATGCCAACCCCCCATTACTTTAAGAATACCGGCCTGCTCACAGCGATCACAAATTAAGGAACAGCAGAACATGTGTACCTCCACTTTGGAAACTCCCAACACCAATGGCAATGCCTTTGCCGAGCGGATGCTCAACGCGGTGAACGAGGCGTCGCTCATGTTGATGACCTCGATTGGCCACCGCACCGGGCTCTTTGATCGCTTGGCGGAAATGTCCCCCGCCACCAGTGAGCAAATTGCCACGCGCTGCGAACTCAACGAACGCTATGTGCGCGAATGGCTCGGCGCGATGGTCACCGGCCGGATTGTCGAATACAACCCCGCCACCAAAAAATATCACCTCCCCGCGGAACACGCCGCCTGTCTGACTCGTGAGGCAGGTACCGACAACATCGCCAGCGTGGCCCAGTGGATCGCCGTATTGGGCGCGGTGGAAGATGAAGTCACCGCCGCGTTCGAGCATGGCCGTGGCGTGCCGTATTCCTCTTACAAACGGTTTCACGAAGTGATGGCTTCCGAAAGCGCGCTCACCGTGGTGGCGGCCCTCGATGACCACATCTTGCCGTTGATCCCTGGAATTCAGGCACAGCTGGAGCAGGGGATCAATGTCGCCGACCTCGGCTGTGGCAGCGGCTTGGCTCTCATGCACCTGGCCGAGCGTTTCCCAAAAAGTCAATTTACGGGCCTCGACTTCTCCATCGAAGCGATTTCCAACGCCCGTGGGATTGCCGAGAAGCGTGGCTTGCGCAACGTGCAGTTCCATGTGCAAGACGCCGCCAAATGGAAACTCAAGCACGAGCTGGATTTGATCTTCACGTTCGATGCGATCCACGACCAAGCGCGGCCTGATCTCGTGTTGGAAAACATCCGCCAAGCACTCCGTCCCGGCGGCGTGTACCTGATGCAAGACATTGCCGCGTCGAGCCACGTGGACAAAAACATCGACCGTCCTCTCGGCCCAACATTGTACACGATCTCGTGCATGCACTGTATGAGCGTGTCGCTAGCCAGCGGAGGCATGGGCCTGGGTGCCGCCTGGGGCAAAGAAAAAGCCTTGGAGATGCTGGCCGAAGCCGGTTTTGAGAATGTGCGTGTCGAGCAACTCGAACACGACATTCTCAATTACTATTACGTTTGCCAAGTATAAGGAAAAATTCTAGCGCAATAAAAAACTGGTCGGCACCCCCACGGTGCCGACCAGTAAAATTTCAAATTCGCCGCTTGCGGTTTCGCGGTCCTACCGAGACCGGCGAAGCAACATCGGCAGGCCCAACCCCACCAGCACAAGCACCGCGGAAGTTGGTTCGGGAATGAAGACGGCTTGACCTCGAATCTCGCCGCCACCGAATGATGATGTGTGGATATTGAAATACGCTTTGCCACTGTCGAGGCCATTCAACAGGGACTGCAAAGCATTTGCGACCGATCCACCGTTAGCTGTTAAAAATGCAGCGCGATAACTGCTCGTTAGCGTCATGTCAAAAGTGTGATCGTAGGTTCCTGCTTTCACTCCCAGTGGGAAACCTGTGAAACTAGGCGATGTGGTTGCCACGCCGGCATTAGTGTTCGGCAGAAAGTCGCAGCAATGAATGTGAGAAGCGGTGGTGTTGCCGGTGAGCCCCGAGAAATCCGCTTGGACCTGCATCGTCACCAGATCTAAATCGAAGGTCACGAGCGCTGTGCCTGTACCACCCGTAACGACGGCAGGAACCTCGGCCCCGCCGGTAAGATCGAACGCATACTTGACTGTATGTGCGGAAACGAGCTGGGCAGAACACAGAACTAGTGCTGCCGCGGCTAATACGCAAATTTTTCGCTTCATGAGACCGGCTCCTCTTGGTAGTGGTGGTGTATGTGTGTGTCAAATGCTGGTAGCGGGCTTGTTTTAGACCGCGATCCCTCGACACGAGAGAATCCCCTAACAATATGTCTCTCGTCGAACTGCGGATTGCAAGAAACCAGAAATTCGTTCACATACTCTGCTTTGGAGCCGAATGGCATAGCAGCCACACCGGAAGCCCTGGTTCCAGCATCAGCTCATCAGCAACTTGAAAACCGAATTTCTGATAGTAGGCGACATTCGCTGATTGGGAAGTTTCGAGCGCAATCAACTCGTTCGTTGCAGAGCAGGCATCCATTTGTGCCTGGAGCAACCGGGCCGCATGACCTTGCCCGCGCTGCTCCGGTGTTGTCGCCAAGGCCTGCAGATACCAATACGGCTCGCGGGGATGACGATTAGCCAGCGCCGTGAACCCTCGACGCACTTCATGAATCCGCTGGCCGTAGGTCCATCGCATAAACAGCGACTCGGCATAATGTTCCCACC
>JAWXAV010000017.1:0-35834 GCA_034439695.1 Bythopirellula sp.
CGCCCATGCCGCCACCACCCCCGCCGAATTGATGCAACACGGGAACACCAGCAAAGGCGTCGGGAATAATCACATCGACAGGCTTTTCGGTTTTGTTCGTCAAAAACAGTCGACCGCGCTGGCTATCGCGCGCGATGAATTTCACATCCACGATCCCTTGATCGATAGCGTCGAAAACATCAACGGCCGGCGTCTCGTCGGCGGGTTCACCTTCCGCGGCAATCGCATTCTGCCAAACGCCACTGAATGCAACCACCAATAAAGTCAGTTGCCACTTTTTCTGTTGTAAGAACGTCATGGGTTCCGAAGCCTCTCCAAATGACAAGAATTCTCATGCGCTGGCAGACCAGCTATTATTCCAGCATAAACTGAATGCGATGAAAATCCAAGAAAAACAGGCAATCTCGCTAGAAACTGGGTAGTCCAGTAGCCGCGGGGGTACTGTTCTACCACGGGAAAGCCGTAAGTTTCCGCACGCGACTTGGCATTTCCTGCTGGTTTTTGGACCCTGCCGTCACCTCTGAGGGGGCAAAGGTGCAATACTTTATTTCAGTTTCTCACTCCCCACGATCCTCGGCGAATTGTAATCCCGTGTCGACTGTTGCTGCCGGTTCCCCGACTCCCGCTCGTTCTCAGGCCTGGATTGTCTCGCCCTGGTGGGACATGGCCTACGTGGTTGTGACGCCACTGTTGATTGTGCCGGTCGTACTGATTCTCGTGCGGCAAGTGCTAACCCCCGAGCAAGTATCGCTAGCGGTGATTTCGTTTGCTTCGCTCGGACACCACCTGCCTGGCTTCATGCGAGCCTACGGGGATCGTGAGCTGTTCTGGCGGTATCCCTGGCGGTTCACGCTCGTGCCAGTCATGGTATTTGCCATCGCGCTATGCTTTTCGCCACCCACCTGGTTGGCGGAGGCTTTGCATCTCCCTTGGAAGCACCTGCATGGTTTGGAATTGGTGCTGCTCATTTGGGGAACATGGCACGGGTTGATGCAGACCTACGGCTTTATGCGCATCTACGACATCAAACGAGGTGTCAACGATCGCTGGTCCGCGCGTCTCGACCATTGGCTCTGTCTGATCGTCTTTGTCTCAGGTGTGATCTTTAGTGATGCCCGAGTGTTTGGCATTGCCAACGCGATGTGGCAGTCGGGCTTACCGTTGTTCGGCCCTGATTGGTTGCAGGGGACGCAACTCGCCGTGGGCATAACTGGAGCGATTGTTCTCACGGCGTACTCGATCAACCTTGTTCGCCAAATCCGCGCGGGACTGCCCATCAGTTGGATCAAGCTGTTGCTCATCGGCATCACGGGTTGGTTTTATTGGTATACGGGCCGGCTGTCGGTGAACGTGCTGATTGGCATCGCGATGTTCGAGATTTTCCATGCCGTGCAATACTACGCGATTGTTTGGATTTACAATCGACGACTCTTTAATCGGGCTGGCGAGCGGTTTGGACCGTTAGGTTTTCTGTTCAGCGACCGCTGGACGATGTTGGGGCTGTATCTCGCCGCGATTGGGGCCTACAGCTCGATTCGCTTTTTCACGGTGGACGCGAATGCTTACATTTTCAGCGGCACGAACGAGAACGCCTACCAATGGCTCGTGGCACTGTTCGTCACGTCGTCGTTCCTGCATTTCTATTTCGACGGCTTCATCTGGAAAGTGAGCGAACGCAAAACCCAGGACAATTTGGTCGACAAACCAATCGATACCGCCCCAGCAGTGCTCATCGTTCCCGGCTTTGTCCATGCCGCAAAATGGTCGGTTTTGCTGGCAATTGTGGCGGCACTTTTGCTGGCCGAGAAGCGACGCTTGAGCGAAACCGAGCCCAATGATTTCCGACGCTTGGCGGCACTTGCGGCACTTACGCCCAATTTGCCGGAGTGCCATGCCTTGCTCAGCCGCGATGCGCTTTCCCGTGGTGATGCGGGAACAGCCGTCGTGTTTGCTGAAAAGGCGATGAACCTGCGTCCCCGCTCGCACACGGCCCATGCCGATTTGGGTTTGGCCTATCTGATGAGCGGGCGATTGGAAGATGCTCAAAAGCAATTTGAGGCGGCCGTGGCAATTGCTCCCGACCAATGGGCGCACCACTGCGATTTGGGGATGGTGCTCGCCAAACTTGGTGACGCGCAGCGCGCGGAAGCAGAATTGCAGACAGCGATTCAACTCGGTCCGGGGCAAGCGGAAGCCCACGAACAGCTAGCTCAGTTTTATCTCGAAAAAAATCGCACGGAGGAGGCTGCAAAACTTTACGGCATGATTGCCGAGAAGTTTCCCGCCACCCTTAGTGGTGAATTGGGCAAAATCATGCTTTTGAATCGCGAGGGCAAACACCATGAGGCAGTCGAACTGGCGAGTTTTCTGGTGGCGGCTAACGTCGACGATTGGCGAGTGCTGTTAGCGCTGGGGACTTCGCTCAACGCGGCCGGCGAGGCGGAACAAGCTCTCGCGCCGCTGGAGCAAGCCGTTCTGTTGCGGCCCAATTCCGCGGAAGCGTACTACCAACTCGGACTCGCGCAGTTTCAGTTGGGCCAATATCCACGCACATTGTTCGCGCTCTCGAAAGCCCTGAAGCTCGATAAGAAACACTTCGGAGCACAACTGCAGCTTGCGAACACGTACTATGTTTTAGGCGAAGCGGACTTGGCTCTCGATGCCTTCCAGCAGTCGCTCGACCTCAAGCCCCACGATCCGGCAGCGAGTGCGAATTACGGCGGGTTACTGGCTCAATTGGGAATGACCGAGGAAGCGGAAAAAGTTTATCGCGCAGCGCTTGGCGAGCACCCGGATGCGAAACAACTCAACTACAACTTGGGACTTTTGCTTTGGCAGACGGGTGACAAGGTAGAAGCCAAGGGATTGATTTTGAATGCAGAGAAACTTTCGATGCAACTTTCGCCGGAGGTGAAGAAAGCAATCGCGGACTGAACGTGATCACACCTCACGAACCATCTGCTCAAACTCCGCCTCGCTCATAATTTTCACGCCCAACTCGGTGGCCTTATCCATTTTGCTGCCCGCGTTTTCGCCGGCAATTAGAAAGTCAGTGTTCTTCGAGACGCTCCCCGCCGCGCGGCCACCGAGACGTTCGACAAGAGCGTGAATCTCATCGCGAGTGTATTTTTCCAGCTTGCCCGTCACGACAACCGTCTTGCCCGCGAAGATTTGATTTTCAGTCGGGGCCGTTTCTGCGTGAGGGCTGCCCATGTCGAGGCCAGCCTTTGTCAGGCTGGCAATCGTGGTGCTGCCATAATCGCTGTGCAAAAAGCGATGCACACTCGCGGCAATCGTGGGGCCAATCTCATTGATTTCGCTAAGCTGTTCCTCGGTGGCCTCTTGCAGTTTGGCCATGGTCTGAAATTGATCCGCGAGAATTGTCGCAACCCGCGTGCCGACATGGCGGATCGTGAGAGCGTTCAACAAACGCGCCAAACCACGCGATTTGCTTTCTTGCAGTGCCTCCACCACATTCTGTGCCGATTTCTGCCCCATTCGCTCCAGGTCTGATAATTGTTCCACCGTGAGTTCATAAAGATCAGCAAACTCTTTCACCAATCCCGTCGAAACCAGTTGATCGACCAGTTTGTCACCCAGGCCTTCGATATCCATCGCCGAGCGGCTGGCGAAATAACGCAAGCGTTCACGTAGTTGGGCCGGACAAGTCAGATTTGGGCAGCGAATGTAAACGCCACCTTCGTCTTTTTCCAAAACCGTTTCGCATTCCGGGCATTTCGTTGGAAACTGAAATACTTGCGCACCCTCTAGTCGCAGATGGGTTTCCACGCGCACGATATGGGGAATTACCTTCCCCGCCTTCTCGACTATGACAGTGTCGCCCACGCGGATGTCTTTGCGCTCGATTTCCTCGGCATTGTGCAAGCTCGCCCGACTGACAATCGTGTTGGCCAACTCCACCGGTTCGAGTTCGGCGACCGGCGTGATCGTGCCGGTCTTACCCACTTGCACGCGAATTTCGTTGAGCTTGGTAGCTGCCTCGTATTTTTCAAACTTGTAGGCGATTAACCAGCGCGGGCTCTTGCTGGTTGCGCCTAGCCGTTCGCGTTGCTCAAAGTTATTGACCTTGAGCACAAGGCCATCCACTTCGAACTCGAGTTCGTGCAGTCGCTCGATGAGTTTCTCGCAGTGTGAAATCGCGGCTTCCAAGTCGGGAAACACCTCGACGTGCGGCGTGACCGGCAGGCCCCATTCGCCGAGTTGCTGGAGAAACTCCATGTGCGTTTTAGCGGTGAGGCCTTCAACCTTGCCAACGCCATGGCTAAAGAGCCGCAAACGCCGCAGCGCGGAGATTCGCGGATCGAGCAGCTTGATGCTTCCCGCGGCGGTGTTGCGCGTGTTGGCATAAGCTTCGAGGCCTTGTTCTTGCCGCAGGGCATTGAGCCGCGTGAGTTCGGCGTTGGTCATGTAGATTTCGCCGCGGACTTCCACGAGCGGCGGAATGTTCTTGCCTTTGAGCCGCAAGGGAACATCGACCACCGTGCGAACATTGTGCGTGACATCATCCCCGGTGGTGCCATCGCCGCGTGTCACTCCTCGCACGAGCACTCCGTTTTCATAAATGAGTGACATCGCCACGCCGTCGATCTTGAGCTCCACGACCCACTCAATTTCCCCGTCGGGGAGTAACTTGGCGGTTCGGTCGCCGTATTTGCGTAGCTCAGCCAGACTGTAAGTGTTGTCGATCGACATCATCGGCACGAGATGCCGCACTTGCACGAGATATTCGACGGGTCGATCACCGACGCGTTGAGTTGGGCTATCTGCGGTGACCAACTCAGGATGCTGCGCTTCGAGCTTCTTGAGCCGTTCCATTAAGCGGTCGTATTCCAGATCGGTAATCGTCGGCTTGGCGTCGACGTAATACCGCCGGTCATGCTCGCCGATTTCGGCACGCAGTTTTTCGATCTCGGCGTGAGCATCGCTCATGGTCATAGCCGTGAGCGGCAGCTCACGGTCGCAGAAGGACAAGTCTTATTTGGTTTAATCTTCCAAACCACATTCGGGAACAACCGTTACTTGTTTCCCCGTGGCAGAGTTGGGAATCAGACACAAGAATTTGAGCGGCGCGTCACCCGTGTTCTTGAATTGATGCACGTCGTCGGGCGCGACAAATACCACGTCTCCTTGATGCAAAGGAAGTTCCTGGTCGCCGTCGACGATCACGCCGTTGCCCTCGACCACGAAGATTTCGTGCTCGTAGGCATGAAAATGCCTTGGCGTGTGTCCGCCGGGGGCGACTTCAAACTGCCGCATCACAAAGTTGGGGGCCTGTTCATCGTTCCCCACGAGGATCTGCACCTGGCAGCCAGTGGCCCCTTCCATCTCGACGGGCTTTTGCGGCACTTCGCTAGAGCGTTTCAGTTTCATGTTATTGATCCTCTGGTTTTCTATTGCTGATGGGCGACTCGCTCATCCACCAACTATCCGTGCCAATCGCTCCCACCGTAAGCACTCCCAAGATTCCTAGTTCCCACATCACGACACTCGTGCCATGCTCATTGAGCCAAGCAAACAGTGGATGACGTGCCTGCTCGCGAGCTTCCGGGTTCGTGGCGTTCACTTCCATAAACGCCATGAAGCCATAAGCGAACACAGTCACCACGAACGCCATCCCCACCGGGATGAGTAGCGTGTAGAACGGGTTTTTCAGTTTCTTGAGGGACAAGTTGCGGACCGATTTTTGATGTTTCATCGACATAGAAGGTATTATAATGTAATTAGGCTTGTCTGGTATGGGCGGCCTGCCGCTTGGCTTTCGGCGTCGAAATTGGATAATAGGTCTGAACTCGAACTTTGTATATTGGGAGTGTTATTGGCGATGTCTCAAGTAATATCATTTGCTGACGTAGTGGAGGCTGCGGACCGTCTATCCTCCGATGAGCAGCTTGAGTTGATTTCGATTTTGAAACGCCGGATGGCGGAAGCCGGCCGCGCGCGGGTAGTGCGGGATGTGGCCGAATCAGAGGCAGAATTTGCCCGAGGTGAATGCCAACCGGTAAGCGTAGACGAAATAATGCGCGAGATTCTGGAATGAAGCGTGAACTGTTGCCTTCGTCCGCTTTCACGAGAGCGGCTCGACGACTCGCCAAGAAAAGTTCCCAAGATGCCCAGTCTCTGCAAGATGTTCTCGTGGCGTTGGCTGAAGATGCTTTTCAGCCATCATTGAAGACGCACAAGCTCAAAGGTGATCTGGCTCAAAGGTGGGCATGTCGTGCGGGCTACGACCTGCGGATCGTCTTTCGATTTGTAGAACTAAACGGTCGAGAGGCGATACTTCTTCAATCGGTGGGGACGCACGACGAAGTGTATTAGCAGTCGTAGTGGGTAGTGCAATTCACTTGGCGGACCGCTATGATAAGGGGTTTCCCCGCACCCACGAGCCCTCGCTGGTTAAACCCCTGTGACGCAGTCCACGATTTCGCTCCGCGGCGTTGCCGTCAATAACTTGCAGAAGATCGATCTCGATCTGCCCCATCGGCAGTTGATCGCCTTTTGCGGCGTGAGCGGCAGCGGCAAGACGAGCCTCGCGCTCGACACTCTGTACGCCGAGGGACAACGCCGCTACATCGAAAGTTTCTCCACCTACACGCGGCAGTTTCTGGAGCAACTGGACAAGCCCGCGGCGGATAGTATCGAGGGGATCCCGCCATCAATTGCCGTCACGCGCAAGAATGTCAGCCGCTCCAGTCGGGCCACCGTTGGTAGTGCCACGCAAATTAACGAGCATCTGCAACTGTTGTTTGCTCGCGTGGGCGAGGTGATCTGCCATAGCTGCGGCCAAAAGGTGAGCCAAGACTCGGCGGAATCGGCGACCGACAAACTTTCGCGACTCCCCGACGGTACGCGGCTGATGGTGGGTTTCATTTCCCATCGGGGTCAACAACGCCCCACCGAGGTTTGGGTTGCCGATTTGATCGCGCTTGGTTACCGGCGGATTGTGCTGGGGAATCGCTTTGTGGAATTGAATCCCGAGGCGGTGCCTGAACTTGCCGAGCGTGAGTCCATTAATGTCGTGCTCGATCGAGTGACGGCGAGTAGCGAAGGGATGACGCGATTGCGGGATTCCTTGGAAGCAGCGCAAGAAGCGGGACGCGGCACGTCACTGGTTTGGATTGATGCCCGTGAGCCGGACAACTTGCCCCAAGATTTTGGCAAGCAGGTGGAAATCGAAGGCCAACCTTGGCTATGCAAGCGATTCAGCCAATTTTTTCGCTGCGAGACTTGTAAGATCGACTACCCCACCCCCGAGCCGCAACTCCTCAATTTCAATAACCCGCTGGGTGCTTGCCCGGCGTGCGAGGGTTTTGGCAATGTGATCGATATCGACATGGATCGGGTAGTGCCTGATCCCAACAAATCGTTGTGCGAGGGAGCCGTCGCTCCGTGGAACACACCGGCCTATGAGCACGAATTGAAAGAGCTGCTGGCGCTCGCCAAGGAATACAATTTACCCGTCGATGTGCCGTTTCGTGAACTGCTGCCCGAGCATCTGGCCATCGTGCGCGACGGCGTGCCGGAGAAAAAATTCGGCGGGCTAAAAGGTTTCTTCGACTGGCTCGAACGGCGCAAATACAAGATGCACCTCCGCGTGTTTTTGAGCCGCTGGCGAAGTTATTATCCTTGCCGCGAATGCGGCGGCGCGCGGCTGAATCCGTCCGCGCTTGCCGTGCGCATCGGTGGCTCAAACGTCGCGGAGATTTCGCGGCTCAAGATTCGCGATGGCCTCAATTGGTTTGCGGCGCTGGAACTCACGGCCTGGCAACAACAAGTGGGTCGATTGTTGCTCGACCAAGTGGTGAACCGACTAAAATATCTCGACCGTGTTGGCGTGGGGCATTTGTCTCTCGAACGACCCTTGCGAACATTGAGTGGTGGCGAGGCACAGCGAGTGTCGCTCACATCGGCCTTGGGTTCCAATCTGGTCGGCATGTTGTACGTGCTCGACGAGCCTTGCGTCGGCCTGCATCCAGCCGACGTGCCGCAATTGGTCGGCTCGATCCGTGAACTGCGTGACCGTGGCAACACCGTGGCCGTTATCGAACATGAGGGTACCGTCCTGCAAGCGGCGGATCAGGTGGTCGAACTCGGCCCCGGTGCTGGTGAGTTTGGCGGCAAGATTGTGTTCCAAGGCACGCCTGCCGCGATGCTCGAAAGTGGCGACAGCCGCACGGGAGATTGGCTTGCCGGTCGGCGAACACTAGGGAAACGCGGCAGCCGTCGTCCCTTGGATCATGGCGTGATCCGTTTGGAGGGGGCCCGTGGCAATAATTTGCAGAACGTGTCGGTCGAGTTTCCCCTGTCGACGTTTTGCGTGGTCACCGGCGTGAGTGGATCGGGCAAGAGTACGCTGGTACAGCAAACGCTGTTTCCCGCCGTGGCGCAGCGATTGCGTCAGGAAGTCGAACGCCCCGAGCCGTTCGACGAGATTTTGGGCGTCCACCAAATCGAAGACGTGGTGCTCATCGATCAAAGCCCCATTGGCCGTACGCCGCGCTCGAACCCCGTGACGTATGTAAAGGCGTTTGATCCGATTCGTGCGCTCTTTGCCGAATGCAATGAAGCCCAAGCACGCGGCTTCAAGGCGAGCCATTTTAGCTTCAATGTCGAAGGGGGGCGCTGCGAAGCGTGCCAGGGAGATGGCTTTCTGCAAATCGACATGCGACTGATGGCCGACGTTTATATGAAATGTTCCGAGTGCCAAGGGCAACGCTTCCGTCGCGAAGTGCTCGATGTGAAATATCGTGGTTATAACATCGCCGAGATTCTCAACTTGTCGGTCCGCGAGGCGTTTACCTTTTTCCGTGGACATCGCAAAATTTTGTCAAAATTGAAATGCCTGATGGATGTGGGCCTTGATTACCTGCGGCTCGGCCAGCCGGCGAACACGCTTTCCGGCGGAGAAGCCCAGCGACTCAAAATGGCGACTTACATCTCAGGCGAGCGACGAGGCCGCACGCTGTTTGTGCTCGACGAACCGACCACCGGTCTGCACTTCTCCGACGTATTGCAACTTTTGGATTGCTTTGATTCGCTCGTCGACATGGGGCACTCGCTCGTGCTCGTGGATCACAATTTGATGGTCATGCAGGCCGCCGATTGGCTGATTGATCTTGGCCCCGGCGCGGCCGACGAAGGGGGCCGGGTGGTGGCTGTGGGCACACCCGAACAACTCGCGGCGAACCCCGCGTCGATCACAGGCAAGTTTCTCGCGCGAGAACTCAAGAAAACAGCAAAAGCCTTGGCGGCCGGTTAATGATGCACGAACATTTAACGCTGATAGTTGGCGAGCGCACCGAGAATCACGCGCGGATGATGCTCCAAGCTGGAGCTGCTTCAGGTATCGCTGAGATTATTGGAGTCGCTTGCGGTCCTTATTGCGATTTTGCCAAAACACTTACTGCGGATTTCACCTTCAAGCCAAAGGCTGGCTCGGTCGAAGCACTTCTGATCGAACCCTGTTATTGGACGCCCCAATTGCCGTTTTGGTATGACTTACGACTAAGACTCTTAATGCAGGATGGTTCGGAACGGCAAGAAGTTGTGCCGGTGGGTCTACGCCGCTGGTATTGCGATGGCCGCGATTTCCGGCTCGAATCCAAGCGGGTTGTGCTGCGAGGTTTGCGACACGATTCGCCGACGAAGAATGATTTGCAACACGCGCGCGAGTTTGAAACCGTGCTTGTGGTTGACAATCCCACCGCAGAAGTTTGCCAATCAGCAAGTCGAATCGGTGTGCCGCTTGTGGCCGACTTGCGTGATAATGAATTATCTTGGGACGAAGTTTTTCGCCAATTGGATTGGTCACCCGCCGTACTGCTGTTGTTATTGAGTGTCGATCAATTGAAAGTTATGTCCGATGCGGAGAGACCACGCCAAAGTTTTGTGGCGGTGCGCGTAGGTGCAAACGATCCTCAACCCGCTGTCAAATGCGATGTCTATACGGTCGAGTTAGCCAGCGACGAGCGACCGCCGATCTGGTTGGCGACTTGCGGCAAGCCGGTGATTGCCATTCGCAAGGAAGCGGCAAGTGAAATCAGCACGGCGCGAGCTGGCTGCGACCGCCTGCAAACCGAGTTGGCTCCCGAGTTTGACCTGGCTGGCTACTTTGTGTGAATGAACTATGAGCGATTCCTCACCAAACCGTTATCGCCGCCAAATTCGCTTCGCTCCCTTTGGCGAAGCGGGCCAACAACACTTGCGCGAAGCGCGGGTACTCATCGTCGGTTGCGGAGCGCTCGGCTGTGTTTCGGCCGATTTGTTAGTGCGGGCCGGCGTTGGTTTTGTGCGAATCGTGGATCGCGATTTTGTCGAACGCGACAACCTGCATCGCCAAACCCTGTTCACCGAAGCCGATGCCACCTCGCAACTTCCCAAGGCCGTGGCTGGAGCGGCGCGACTCGCGGTTGTGAATTCAGAGGTCGTGATTGATCCTGTCGTGGCCGACGTGAACGCCAGCAACATTCAGCGCCTCGCCAGCGACGTGCAGGTGATCGTTGATGGCACCGACAATTTTGAAACGCGCTATCTCATCAATGACTTTGCCGTCGCGAACAATCTGCCCTGGGTTTTTGCCGGTTGCGTAGGGGTCGAAGGACAGACCATGGCAATTCTGCCAGGGAAATCGCCCTGCTTGAGTTGCTTTCTGCCCGAACCGCCACCGGCGAGCAACATGCCCACTTGCGAAACCGCTGGCGTACTCGCGCCGATCGTGGCCGTGGTGGCCGCCTACCAGGCGATGGAAGCGATGAAAATTTGTAGTGGCAACACTGCGGCGGTGAATCCGCAGCTCACCGTGTTTGATCTCTGGAACAACCATGTTCGCTCGATCAACATGCAAGGGAGCCGTCGCGCGGATTGCCTCACCTGTGGCGAGCGACAATTTCCCTGGCTCACCGGCGAACGCGGCGCTGCTGTCACCAAACTCTGCGGCCGCAATTCGGTGCAAATTTCGTCCGCCCAGACTGAGCCGGTCAATCTCGCGGTGCTAGCAGAAAAGCTGCGCACTGTCGGCCAGGTCGCGGCGAATCCTTATCTCGTCCGGCTAAGTATCGACGAATTCTTAATCACCATCTTCGCCGATGGCCGCACGATTGTCGGCGGCACCGAAAACGAAGCGACGGCTCGTACCTTGCTGGCAAAATATGTCGGTTCGTGACGTTAAAGCCTTCGCCAGTTCACCAAATTCACGTCCTGCGCAAAATCGTTCTGCAACTTGCCAGTTGGCCGTTGAGTCCAAGGGTTCGGCTGGCCGATTGTAGGAAATAGACCCAGCATCTTCGGCAGCCTAATTGGCCCGGCCGAGCACAACCCGCGTGCAGAGCAAGTGCCATTAACTGGCTCGCGCTGCGCTCGATCCTTTTCACGAGACATAATCACAAGGCATAGCATCTTTGTATGGCCACTCTGGAAACCTCATCTCCTGTAACCGCTAATTTCGCCGCGACGGATTCACCCTCCCAGCAATCCGCCGTGGGTCGCATGGGGCCCTGGCAATTGGTTCGCTTGTTAAGCGAAAGCGAGCTTGCCCGTGTCTATTCCGCCCGTGCGGCGGATGCCCCGGCCAGTCAACCCGCCAACTATGTCGTGAAGGCTCTCCGCAAGGAATGGTGGCGAGATCCGCAAGCCATTGAAATGCAGCGCCGCGCGGTATGGATTGGCCGGCAAATTTCGCACCCGCATTTGCTGCCAGTTCTTTCGGCCAACGTGCAGCAAGCGCCGTTTTACTTTGTCACGCCAAAACTCAACGGCTGTTCGCTGGCCACGATTCTCAAGCAAGGCTCACGGCTACCGATCCCCATGAGTTTGTGGATTGTCCGCCAAGTGGCCGAGGCGCTCGCAGCCCTGCATGAGACCGTGAAAATGTTGCACGCCGACGTGAAGCCGAGCAACATCCTCGTCTTCGCCGAAGGGCACACGACGCTCATCGATTTGGGCTTTGCCTATTCGATCAGCGAAGCCCGTCATTGGACTTCACGGCCCGTCATCGGCACACTCAACTACATCGCTCCCGAAGCGGTCACATCCAGCATGGCCGTGGACGTGACCAGCGATCTCTACAGTTTGGGCGTGACGCTTTACGAAATGCTGACGGGGCATTTGCCATTCGCGGCGAAGTCGCCGGATGAGTTGGTCCGCATGCACCGCGAAGCGAAACCCATTTGCGTCCGCGACATGCACCCCCGGCTTCCCAAGCCCGTGGCCTCGCTCGTGCATCGACTGCTCTCGAAAGATCCGCTCCGCCGACCCAATTCCGCCGCCGTGGTCGCCGAGGAGCTGATGCGGCTCGAGATTGAGTGCTTCTCAATTAACTGATGATTTGACAATAGCCGCGATCAGACTTGATCGCAGGAAACCTGCGATTCGTCGAATCGCGGCTAGTGCCTTGAAAGATCGCTCAAGTCGCTTCCGCCGGTATCGGCTCCACGCCATCGAGAAACCCCGTCAACGAACGGCAGCGATACGGTGACTGCAGCTTCCGCACCGCTTTCGATTCGATCTGCCGAACCCGCTCGCGAGTGACCGAGAAAATCTTGCCCACCTCTTCAAGTGTGTAGGTGTAGCCGTCGGCCAGGCCGTAACGGAGCCGCAGGATTTCCCTCTCGCGGTGCGAAAGGTCGGTCATCACCTCTTCGAGTTTCAGCTTGAGGGCTTCGAGATTCGAATCATAGAGCGGATCGTCGTCGCGCTGCTCTTCGAGGAACTCGCCGAAATAGTTGTCTTCGTGATCGCCCACCGGTTGATCGAGCGACAACGGATGCCGCGTCATCTTATGCACGCAGCGGGCATCTTCGAGCGACAAGCCAGCCCTCTCGGCGATTTCCTCGGGATTTGGCTCGCGACCAAACTCTTGGATGAACGAGGCCGTCACGTTGCGGATTTTGCTCATCGTGTCGATCATGTGCACCGGCAAGCGAATTGTGCGGCTTTGATCGGCAATGGCTCGGGTGATCGCCTGGCGAATCCACCATGTGGCGTAGGTCGAAAACTTATAACCACGGGCATGCTCGAACTTGTCGACGGCCCGCATCAAGCCGGTGTTGCCTTCTTGAATCAGGTCCAGGAAGCTCATCCCACGATTGCGATAACGCTTGGCAATGGAAACGACGAGCCGCAAGTTCGCGGCGGAAAGTTCGCGCTTGGCGGCGTCGTACTGAATTTTGTGCCCTTCGGTGCGGCCCACCAGCCGCGCCAATGTCTGCGGCGTTTCCAGCGAAATCTTCATCAGGTAACGCAGTTCCTCGGTGAACTCGCGTTGCAACACCGAGTGCAACAGTTCCTCGGGTTTCTTGAGTTGTTCCTTGATCGAACACATCCGCTGACAGATTTCCCGCAATTGATCCCACAGCGGCATCAAGCGTTGCAGGCGAATGTTAAGCTCTTCAACCAACCGCACCGCCTTGTTCCGGCGGCAAACGAGACGCCGCCAGGCAGCCCGCTTGACTTGCTTCGTCGCCCGACGGCTCACGACCATGTGGTAATCGGCTTGATTCTGAGTCAGCAGATGACGGATGGTGACCAGATTCGGTCCGATCTGCTTGAGAATCCGCTTCTTCTCACTCGTGTTGGTGACGGAGATTTCAATCGTGCGGTCAAGACGCAGCGTACCCTCGAACACCTTTTGCAACAGCTCCACGGCCCCATGGAGCATGAAATCGTTGCCCAGCAACGCGCGGCGGAAACGGGTACGGGTTAGTTCAATCCGCTTGGCCGAGGAAACTTCTCGATCGCGGGTGAGCATGGGAATTTCACCCATCTGCATGAGATACATCCGCACGGGGTCGTCGATGGCACTCTCATCGTCGACTTCCACATCATCCAGTGGAGCGAAATCATCGATCGCTTCGTCGTCGACTTCATTCTCGAAGTGATCACCCTCGACAGGCTTGCGAGGAGCACCATTGGACTTCGCATGCCCATTGGTTGAGCCATTGAAAGTATTCTTGGCGGGGGCTCCTGAATTCGTGCGAGACTTGTAGGCCACGGCTGCTTCCTCGGGTGCTCGTGATGGGTAACTGCTGCACCGAGGGATTGCAGAGGCCATGCCGCTGCTCGAAGGAGCGAACGGCATCCATGCGTAAAGCATTGCAAGGTAGCAGTTTGCGCGCGAGCCGCTTAGTTCCACGAGCGCTCATTTCGACCTGCGGTGATGAGAAAAGCAAACGTGCAGGCCAAACCCATGTTGCTCCCCATCAACAAAGCGAGGAGGAGCCAACAAGGCGAAGAGTAGCTAGTCGGTCGTCACAATCGGAATTATTCGCACGATACGCCACAGAGGAAAGGAATTTCCCAATAAGCGCCGCCGCTTGCGGCGGATAAAAAGCGGGTCAAGCCCCGGCGCTGCTGCAAATTGCCAACTTTTGGTATGCTGTTTTTCAACTGACCACTAACCGCTAACCACCACCAACCCCAATGCCCAAAGTTGCCGTCATCATGCCTGCCGCGGGGGCCAGTCGCCGCTTCCGCGATCAGAACTACAAAAAGCCCTTCGCGCCGCTGGCCGGTCGCGCGGTCTGGCTCCACTCGGCTGAAAAGTTCTTGAATCGTGCCGACGTGAAGCAAGTGATCGTGGTGATCTCACCCGAAGACACCGAAGAGTTCAATCGCAAGTTTGGCGCGAATATCGCCATCATGGGGATCGAAGTTTGCCGCGGCGGCAAGGAACGAGCCGACTCGGTGGAGAACGCCCTCGCCCGTGTGAAAGCGGACATTGATCTGGTCGCCATCCACGATGCCGCCCGGCCGTGTCTCGTCGACAAATGGATCGACGAAGTCTTCGCCGCCGCCGAGCGCGATGGCGCGGCCATCCTCGCGGTTCCCGAGCCGGCCACGCTCAAGAAGGTCGCTCAAGGCAAGATCGTCGAAACCGTGAGCCGCGAAGCGGTCTGGCAAGCCCAAACGCCGCAGGTCTTCCGCCGCGATCTGCTCCTCAAAGCCTACGCCTCTCGCGGGGGAAAAAACGCCACCGATGACGCTGCCTTAGTTGAGCAACTGGGCCATCCCGTCACTATTGTCGAAGGCTCGCCGCTGAACCTCAAAATCACCACCCGCGACGATCTTAAACTGGCCGAGCAGGTGCTTAAGGTGCTGCCCAAGCCGAAACTCGATGGCTTCACCAACCCCTTCGCCGGCGACGACATGTGGAGATAAATCAATTTCGGATTTCGGAATGCGGATTTCGGAATTATGATTGGTGATTCGTTAAGTCGCCTTTCATTCGCAATCCGAACTCCGCAATCTGCAATGTCTTTATTCTCCGATCTCAAGTGGCGTGGCCTGATCCATCAAACCACCAACGACGCCGGCCTTGATGCCTGGCTCGCCGAGAAGCCGCGCACCCTTTACGCCGGTTTCGATCCCACGGCCTCCAGTTTGCACGTGGGCAGTCTCATGGGCCTCTTGATGCTACGGCGGTTTCAAAAAGCAGGGCATCGGCCCATTGCGGTGGTCGGTGGGGCGACCGGCATGATCGGCGACCCCAGCGGCAAGAGCGACGAACGCAATTTGCTCTCGAAGGAAGACCTGCAAGCCAATGTCGACGGGATGGGCCGACAGATGGCCCGCTTCCTCGATTTTGAACCAGGCTCGTGCCAAGCACTCTTGGTGAATAACTTCGATTGGACCGGCAGTTGGACCTACCTCGATTTTCTGCGCGACATCGGCAAAAACTTCCCCGTGAATGTAATGCTTGCCAAAGATTCGGTTAAGAGTCGCCTGGCAAGATCTCAAAACGTCATGCAGGCGAAGGACTCGGTAAAGAGTCAATTAGCAAAAGTTCAGCAGGCTTTTGAAGTTAAGCCAATGCAGTCAACCGAAAGTGAAACGGTATTAGGGCCAGCTGCTGCTAAGGCGCAAGACAATAAGGCAGAATATGAAGGCCATGTAACTGAAGTGCAGAGCAAGATAGATTCAATAGGCGGCATGAGCTACACCGAGTTCAGCTACATGCTCCTCCAAGCCTACGACTTCGTGTACCTGAGCGACAAGTACGGCTGCGAGCTCCAAGCTGGCGGCAGCGACCAATGGGGCAACATTACCGCGGGCATCGATCTCGCCCGCCGAATGCGCGGCACACAGCTTTACGGCCTGACTTGGCCGCTGCTCACCAAGTCCGACGGCACGAAGATGGGCAAGACCGAAAGCGGTGCCGTGTGGCTCGCCGCGGATCGCACCAGCCCTTACCAGTTTTACCAATACTGGATCAACGTCGACGACGCCGACGCAGGCAAGTGTTTGCGGCTACTCACCGAACTCTCGCACGAGGAAATCGAAGCACTCGACGCTTCACGAGAAACCGACCCCGGCAAGCGCGAGAGCCAACGCCGCCTGGCGGAAGAGCTAACAAAAATCGTCCACGGCGAGGTCGCCGTGGCGACCGTGCAAAAAGCCACCGAAATTTTCTTCGGTGCCGAAATCAACAATCTGAGCGACCAACAACTCACCGAAATCTTCGCCGACGTCCCCAGCAAAACATTAAGCCGCTCGCGGCTTAGCGACGGCCTCAACATCGTCGACGCCCTGGTCGAATCCAACCTCGCCAAAAGCAAAGGCGACGCCCGCCGCGCGGTCGAGCATGGGGGAGCCTACATCAACAACCGCCGCATCGAAAAAATCGACACCCTACTCACCGCCGAGCATCTGGCGAGCGAGACGGTGATGGTGCTGCGGAGCGGGAAGAAGAAGTACGCCTTGTTGAGGTTTCAATAGCACCAGTGGCGGTCGCAAAATCACTCTGCAAGGAAGAGGTTAGATGAGGGAGGACTATTGCTTAGGGCGCGTCGATGAAGGCCGTTTCCCCGCCGTCGCGAGTGGCTTTTGAACGCCAAACCAAGAGATCGATTTCCCCCGTGATCCCATCAACGGAGCCATCCATGAGAGCGACGTTCACCAAATTCCCGCTGTGGTAGCTCCGCGAGGTGACGGCCGCGTAGGTTACTGTCGTGTCGCTTAAATAGGCGGCAGGGCTCGCTGGATCCCAGCCGATTTCGCGATGGCTGGTCCAGTCGACATCGTAAGGCTTGCCGCCGCTGCTGCAAATAACCTGAGAATTGGGAGTCAACGCGGCAGTGAAGCCTGTTTGATGGACGCGACCGTCGACCCACTCTGTATGTCCACTATCGGCTTTGAAGTTGCCACCAAGCGTGCAGATTTCAGCGCTAGAGTTGACAATCGTCTCTGTACCGTTATTGCCATCACGATAGTAGGGCTGCCAGCCTCGGACCTCGGCGAGCATCAACGTATTGGAGAGCCCGTCCGGGAAATCCTCTGTGCCGAGTCCAGCATTGGGATAGAAGGCTCCCGAACCACCGCTACGATCGCGGGGGTCGTAGACCTTCCACACGCCACTGTTGACGGCGTAATTGAGGAGGTAGTCAGTGGGTTGCCCGGTGGCGTCGTCGACGCGCTGTTCGTCGCGGACTTCGTCCGGGCAAATGAAGTTGGCCACGCGTAGGGAACGCAACAAGAAGCCGTTGAGAAAAACAGTGTTGTAGTCTTGGTTGAAAGAGAAATTGGCAGCCAGGTTATTTTGTTCGAGATAGGGCAGAATTCGAGCTTGAGCAGACCAGCGGAATTGGTTAGGACCAATAAAGATGCTTGGCGGAAATTTCTTGTTGGCCGATTCGTAATTATGCGTCGCCAAGCCAACTTGCCGCATGTTGTTGGAACAACTCATCCGCCGGGCCGCCTCTCGAGCGGCTTGGATGGCGGGAAGTAGCATTGCCACCAACACACCGATAATAGCTATCACGACCAAAAGTTCGACGAGTGTAAAACCGGCTCGATGCCGAAGTGGGTGGTGAAGTGACAGCGGTGTTAAGTGGCCCTTGGCAGACTTGAAGAATTCCATGTATGTCGCACCCTCTCTTGATATTCTGCTATCGGAGCATAAAATAGCTCACAGATACGAATTATAATACTAATACTCAGTATCAATAGCAGGAATTTCGCCAATTATCCTTTTGTGGACTAGCCTGTCAACCCCACAGAAATGCCAGAAAGCTGAGGGATGTCAGTCGGCTTTCCCGGCGGGTGGGATGCCCTCGGAGGTACTCCGACGTGGACATGTCCGCGCAGTAATGATATGCCCACGAGTACAAGCGACATCACTTCTCCGCCACCACCGCGAACTCAATGCGATGGCCAATGGCGTGGGCGTAGCGGCGGAGCGTTTCGATGGTCGGATTCGGGCCTTCCATGTTTTCGAGCCGTGACAGGTTGCCGACGGTCATGCCCGTGCGTTCGGCAAGTTCGGTAAGAGTAATCTTGAGCTGTTCGCGGATGGTTTTTAACTCAGCCACGATGGCGCCGAGCTCGCGTCGTTCGGCTAATACTGCACGGCCCAAGGCTTTGTTAGCCTCCATGCCCGCCTTTTCTTCTATCAAGATCGTGCGGTATCGTTCGCGCTCCTCGACGGTGGCCGGTCGCACGATTCTTTTGCCAGTGCGCTTCTCAGTCATGACGCTATTGTGTGACAGCACGCAGTTGAAGGCAATAGAACACGGACAAACGCGGATCAGACGGATTTTCGCGGATTGCAATACATCCGCGACAATCCGCTAAATCTGTGTTTATCCGCGTTCTATTCTTACCCCTACCGCCCCGTTTTCCACACCGGATCGTGATGCGATTCCTCCGCCGAGGCGAACCACCGCGTGAGGGTCATTTTTTGCCGCGTGTAGAAGTGGACGCTTTCGGTCCCTTGGATGTGCAGGTCGCCGAAGAAGGATTGGTTCCAACCCGTGAAGGGGAACCACGCCATGGGGGCGGGCACGCCGACGTTGATGCCGATCATGCCGGCGTTGAAATGGCGCTTGAACTGCCGGGCCGCGTAGCCGCTCGAAGTGAAGATCGACGCCCCGTTGCCGTAGGGGCAACTGCGGCCCACGTCGAGCGCGCTTTCCAGGTCTTTCACACGAATCACGGAGAGCACGGGGCCGAAGATTTCTTCCTGGGCCACGCGCATGGTCGGTTCCACTTGGTCGATCACACTGGGCCCCAGCAGAAAACCATTGCCCTCGAATTCGCGGCGGCCATCGAGCGCCACACGGGCACCATCCTGGGCGGCGACTTCCAAATAACCGGCCACGCGCTCCAAGTGATCGCGGCGAATGAGCGGCCCCATGTCGACATTCTCGTTGCCATCGGTCGGCCCCACGCGGAACCCACCGGCGTGATCGCAAAGACCTTCCACCAGCGGATCGCCAGCACTTCCCACCGCCACGGCCACGCTCCCCGCCATGCAGCGTTGTCCCGCACAACCAAAGGCTGACGCCGAGAGCGCCTTCACGGATTGGTCGAGATCGGCATCGGGCATAATGATGAGATGGTTCTTCGCACCCCCCGCAGACTGCACGCGCTTGCCGTTTTTCGTGCCGGTTTCGTAAATGTATCTGGCGATCGCGGTCGAACCGACAAACGAAATCGCCGCAACCTTGGGGTGCGTGAGTAACACGTCGACACAAGTCCGATTGCCGTGGACGATGTTGAACACGCCGTCGGGAAGACCAGCTTCCATCAGCAGCTCACCCAATCGCACGGCAGACAGTGGCACCTTCTCCGAAGGCTTCAACACAAACGTGTTACCACAGGCAATCGCGACGGGGAACATCCACAGCGGCACCATGAAGGGAAAATTGTAGGGCGTGATGCCGACGCACACCCCAACCGGGTGCCGATTGGTTTCGGCATCGACGCTCGAGGCGATATTGGGCAGCGTGTCGCCCATCAGCATGCTCGGCACGCCGCACGCATACTCAATCACCTCCAGGCCACGTTGCACTTCGGCCCGCGCTTCGGGGAGCGTCTTGCCATGCTCGCGAGTGACAAGCGCGGCAAACTCTTCAAAATGCGCGGCGACCAAATCGCGATAGCGGAACATGATCCGCGCCCGTTCCACCGCCGGTGTTTCGCTCCAAGCGGGAAGCGCGGCGGCAGCGGCGGCCACCACATCGGCCGTTTCCTCGGTAGTGCAAAACGGCACACGGGCAATCACCTTGCCGGTGGAAGGATTGTAAACATCGCCCCCTTCGGCGGCAGGACTTTTGAACCAGCGTCCACCAGAGAGCACGGGAACAACAGGAACGGCGGGAGTCGCGGTCGCGGGCATGGGAATCCCTTTTAAGTTATGGAGAATATTTAGCAGCGGAGCTTGCTCCGCGCGGAACGGCGAAGGTACTATCCGCATTTTTAGACAGTAGTAGTCATCGCAATTGCAACCCGTTATGATAGCCAAGTCGACACGGTTTGCCACCGTGCGCCAACTACTTAGTTATTTACCTGTCTGGCGGCCAAGCTTTTAGGAGCATCCGATGCCGAGAATCGTTCGCGGTGGGTTGATTCAAGCCACTCTCTGTGAGCCGGTCACGTCCGGCGTTCAAAAAGTCAAGCAAGCGATGATCGACAAGCATGTGGCGCTGCTGGCCGATGCCGCCGACAAGGGGGTCGAAGTCGTTTGCATGCAGGAACTGTTCTACGGCCCGTACTTTTGTGCCGAGCAGGATCCCAAGTGGTATGAACTGACCGAGCGCGTCCCCGATGGTCCCACGACCAAACTCATGCAAGAGCTGGCCAAGAAGCACAAAATGGTGATCGTGGTCCCCATGTACGAGGAAGACCTCACGGGCGTCTACTACAACACGGCCTCGGTGATCGACTCGACAGGCGAGTATCTCGGCAAGTTCCGCAAGATGCACATCCCCCATTGCAACCCCGGCTTCTGGGAGAAGTTTTACTTCCGCCCCGGCAACATGGGCTATCCTGTGTTCGACACGAAGGTGGGCAAGGTCGGCGTTTATATTTGCTACGACCGCCACTTCCCCGAGGGAGCGCGTTGCTTGGGACTGAATGGTGCCGAGATCGTGTTCAATCCCTCGGCAACAGTCGCGGGACTCAGCGAATACCTGTGGAAGATTGAACAGCCCGCCCACGCCGTGGCGAATCAATACTTCGTCGGCGCGATCAATCGACCCGGCTTTGAAGAGCCATGGCGGATCGGCGAGTTCTACGGCCAGAGCTACTTCTGCGACCCGCGCGGCCAATTCATCGCCCAAGCCGACCGCTCCGGCGATGCCATCGTCGTGGCCGCCATGGATTTGGATTCGATCCGCGACGTCCGCAACACCTGGCAATTCTTCCGCGATCGCCGACCAGATAGTTATGACGCAATTGTGGCGGGATAATCATTTAGCCCCGCCGAAGCGAGGCGAGAGTTGCTAGCCTTCGGGATCATCGAGAAGTTCTTGCAACCGCGCGGCGATTTCGGGCGGAAGCTTTGCGGTCCATGACTGGTCGACAAGGCGAGCGTCGATGAGATCCTGGATATGCACTTGATCCTTACGCCGAAAGGAAGTGAGTTTCATTTTCACCAACGGTTCTAGGTCGAGTAAGCGATACGTGGGATGCTCGTCTGCGATGCTGAGTTCTGGTGCAGGTAGTAAGTCAGCTTGTTTCACGCGCTCGCCGGCAAAGAGAATATGTACGGCATCGCGTGCCTTCGCTCCGTCTCCATCTAAAAACATGTCGATGCTCTTTACATGGCGATAAATAAAACCAGCCTGTTGAAGAGCATTTTTGATTGATTCAAAATCGCTTCGATTGACTAACAGATCAACGTCGGCGGTGTTGCGTGCCAGGCTCGGATCAACTTTTGAAACCCAGGCTGCCACGGCATTGCCGCCGATTACGGCGTAAGGTACATTATGCGCATCTAAGGCAGTCGTGGCTCTTCGAAGTCTGTCGCGCACCTTTTCCACTGCCAAGACCATCCTGTCCAAAACGTCTTCGCCAAACGACACTACGGTAGGTATTTGTTCGCCAGTGCTCATAGATAGGCTACGCCTCAGCTAAATTGTAGCAGATACAACCTCATGAGGCATTAGAAGCCTGCTTTCCTAGTTTCACCCCCCATGCCGCAACAATTGCCCCCAGTACGCTTCCCGCGACCACGTCGCCCACAAAGTGGTAATTCATCGCCACCAGGGCCACCAACATCGGCAGCGCGAGCAATACGTAAAGCCAACGCCCGCGTGGTAGCGCGAGCCAAAAGACTCCCAGAAATCCCACAATCCGCCCTGCGTGGCCCGAGGGAAAACTCCCTTCGTCATCATCCGCATGGAACAGATGAAAACCATACGTGCCGTTGCCGATGAGCGAGGGGTTGTCGTCGTGCCACGTCTCGGGCCAATAACGGCCAGCGGCGTCACCGATTGAGTAGCGAAATTGATCGGCAATAATTAAGCTTACGCAGGCCACGAACAAAACGTGCTGCCAATTCTTCCAAGGTCCGAATGCACGACGTACAGCAAGTAACGCGATCACCACCGGCGACCAAGTCTGCACGAGGGGCGGTGAGTAAGTCAGCCACTTGAACGCTGTGATTTTGTTAATGCCGTGGTTGTTGACGTAAAACGCCACTTGCCGATCAACGAAAAAATAGCACAGCGTGACCGCGAAACCGCCCGCGATGATCGCCGCGAGTGTGCGATTGAGCAGTTTTCGGAAATCGGTGTCGGACTCAGGCATGTTGCGTATTATTGCGGTCGAACAGCTTCATGAGCACCAGATAGACAACAAATGACACTGCGAAGCTGATGAACCAAGCATAGTGATACAAGTCTGCCCAAAACTTGGGGATATCTGCAAATTGATCCGAAATCTGCACGAGAAACCCGGGGATGCAGGGCAGGATACCAAGCACGAGCGCGATGACCGCAATGAGGTTAAACCCCCCGCGATACCAGTATGGTCCTTCGCGACGATACAGTCCCGCGAGATCGAGCTGCGTTTTGCGCAGAACCAGATAGTCAGCGAGCAACACGCCGCCGACCGCCCCCAGCAGCGCGGAATACGCCACTAACCAGCGAAAAATATAGCCCGTAGGATCGGCGACCAATTTCCAAGGCTGCATCAAGATGCCGATGATTCCCGTGATGAATCCGCCTGTGCGAAACGAAATCCAGCGCGGTGCGAGATGCGCAAAATCGTTGGCGGGGCTTACCACGTTGGCAGCGATATTGGTTGCTAGCGTGGCGATGCAGAGCGAAAGCATCGCCACCACGAGCACGATCGGATTGGTGAACTTCGTGAGCACAATGACTGGATCCCAAATCGTCTCGCCATAAATGACTGCCGTCGCGCTGGTGACGGCGATGCCGATAAACGAGAACAACGCCATTGTCGTCGGCAGCCCCAACGCCTGACCAAGTGCTTGATCGCGTTGCGAATACGCATATCGGCTGAAGTCGGGGATGTTCAGCGACAGCGTAGCCCAAAAGCCGACGTTGGCCGTGAGCGAAGCAAAGAAAAAGGGCCAGAATTCGCCCGCTTTGGATTGGCCAACGTCAAACGCCGAGGGCTTGGCCAGCATCGGTCCAAAGCCGTTCGCCGCATAGTACGCCCAACCCAGCAGCACGAGGCCGAGGGCAATCAACAACGGAGCTTTGATATTTAAGAGAATGCGAATCGACTCGATTCCCTTGTAGATCACCCACATGTTGATCGCCCAAAAGAATAAAAAGCAACCCACTTGGGCGATGTTGATGTCGATCACCGGCAATTTTTCGAGGGTGTCCCATGAAGGGATGAACTCGACGAGGATCTTGTAGATCGCCCAGCCGCCAATCCAAGTTTGAATTCCAAACCAGCCGCAGGCCACGAGCGCCCGTAGGAGTGCCGGCACATTCGCCCCTAGAATTCCAAACGAGGGTCGGCAATAAACGGGAAACGGAATCCCATACTTCGTTCCCGCATGCGCGTTGAGTACCATCGGCACGAGCACGATGACGTTGCCCAGAAAGATGGTGACAATTGCCTGCCACCAGTTCATCCCCTCCTCGATCATGCCCGAGGCGAGCATGTATGTCGGAACACACGCCGACATGGAAATCCACAGCACCGCCATGTCGCGCATCGACCATCGCCGTTCACTGCGCGGCACGGGAGCCATGTCGTGGCTGTAGTAGGGGGAGCCAGTGAGATCGGTTGTGAGTTCGACGATGCCGTCATTTGAGGCTGCCGTTTGAGCGAAAGAATCAGCCATGGCGTGATCCCCGGTTGAGTTGGTTGTTCGCTATCGTCCGCCACCTGTGGTCGAGTATGCCTGGGGCGTAATCGAATGTATATCACGGTTCACCGCAGCATGTTGAGCCAACGGTCTGTTCTGGGCAAGACCAATCTTACTCGCTAGAATCGAAAGCAAATCACCACTCTACTCGCCTTCGCGCGGAGATCTGCCGATGTCGACTTCAGCCAAGCTGCCTTCCTGTGATCATACCCCCACTCCCTACAACGGTCCTACGCGCGATCAGGTCATCGCCCTCCGGCATCAATACGTCTCGCCGGGGGTGATTACGTACTACAAAGACCCCCTCATGATTGTCGAGGGGAAAATGCAGTACCTGTGGGATGAAACAGGCAAGCGCTATCTCGACGCCTTCGCGGGGATCGTCACCGTGAGTGTTGGCCACTGCCATCCGAAGATCGTCGACAAGGTCCGCGAGCAAACCGGCAAGCTCCAGCACACGACCACGATTTATCTCCACCCCTCGATTGTGCAGTTCGCCGAGAAGCTAGCCAGCAAGATGCCCACGGGGCTCACGCGGAGCTATTTCACCAACAGCGGCAGCGAAGCGAACGAAGTCGCCATCCTGTCGGCCCGCGAATATACCGGCAACGATGCGGTGGTCGCACTTCGCAACGGTTATCACGGCGGCACGTCGGTGCCGATGGGCCTTACCGCCCACGGCACTTGGAAGTTCAAATCCAACTCGCAACTCAACGTGCTACACACCAACGCAGGCTACTGTTACCGCTGCCCCTACGATTTGGAATACCCCTCGTGCGGACTCAAGTGCGCCTACGATGTGAAGAACGTCATCCAATATCAATCGTCGGGCGACATCGCCTGTTTTATCGGCGAGCCGATCCAGGGCGTGGGGGGCACGGTCACCCCGCCTCAAGAGTTTTTCAAGATCGTCTACGACATCGTCCGTCAGCACGGCGGCCTGTGCATCGCCGACGAAGTGCAGGGGGGCTTTGGCCGCACGGGTCATCATTATTGGTCGCATCAGAATTACGATGTCGTCCCTGACGGCATCTCGATGGCCAAAGGCATCGGCAACGGCATCCCGCTCGGTGCGTTCACGACGACCGAGCCCATCTCTCAGGTGATGAAGAACCGCATCCACTTCAACACCTTCGGCGGCAATCCGATTAGCATGACGCAAGGGCTCGCCACGCTCGAAGTGATCGATGAAGAAAACATCCAGCAGAATGCCCTCGAAGTGGGCGGCTATCTCAAGGACCGCCTGCTCGAGCTCCAAGAAAAGCAACCTCTTATCGGCGAAGTGCGCGGTATGGGATTGATGCTCGGCATCGAACTGGTGCGAGATCGCAAATCCAAGGAACCCGCCAATATTGAGGCCGCCGCCGTGATGGAAGAATGCAAACACCGCGGCCTCATCCTCGGCAAGGGCGGCCTCTTCGGCAACACGCTCCGCATCAAGCCGCCGATGTGCATCACCAAGGACGACGCCAATTTCATGGTCGAGTGTTTGGACGAAGTGCTGAGCGCGGTCGGCGGGAAGAAATGACGCTGGACTTTCGTACTAAATTCGGTCTATACTAAAGTTATGGACCACCTCATCCCAGCCGTTTTCGATTCTGGTATTTTCCGCCCTCTACAACCTGTGGAATTGGCTCAGGGTACGCAGGTGGAAGTGCAGATTCCGGCGGCGAGTGACGGTAACCCAGCCGCCAGCCAACAGGCCACGGCTTTGACGTGGTCCGATTTCATCGAGCGAACGTACGGTTCGTGCGCCGGCTTGGGATTGCAGCGGCACGAACAGGGCGACTTGGAAGCGCGTGAACCCATCGCATGACATGGTTGCTCGACACGAACGCGTGCGTACGCTATCTTAACGGCCGGTCGCCCAAGCTACGAGCTCGCTTCGATGCCGCTGATCCACTGCAAATTCGCGTTTGTTCGGTTGTGAAAGCGGAATTGTTTTTCGACGCGGCACTCTCCAACGATCCGTCAAAAACGCGGACCCACCAGCAGCTATTTCTCTCGCGTTTCCCCTCGCTTCCCTTCGACGATGTCGCGGCAGAAGCCTACGCCGAGATTCGAGCCGACTTGACACGTCAAGGACAACTCATCGGCCCCAACGATCTGTTGATTGCCGCAATCTGCAGAGCCCATGATGTCACTCTTGTCACGCATAACGTGAGCGAGTTCAACCGAGTGGCAGGATTGAAGATCGAAGATTGGGAGACTTGAATGCAGTCTCGGCTCGGCCTCCAGAAGGCGTTCGCGTTCGACGATCACTTCCGCCAATTCAGCACGGTGACGGTGGTGCCGTAAGAAGTTTCCTGGACTAATGTTAGCCGGCACCGTCCCGATGCCGGGCAATCTCGGCAGTGAAACCTCGGCAGTGAAACACTGCCGGCTAACTCGCCATTTTCAACCCCACAATCCCCACCAAAATCAGCGCGATGAAAAACAATCGCGCTGCGGCTGCGGATTCACCAAACAGCACCATCCCCAGAATCGCCGTGCCGACCGCGCCGATGCCGGTCCAGGTGGCGTAGGCCGTGCCGAGAGGAATTTTCTGTACGGCCAGCGCCAAGAAGAATCCGCTGGCTACCATGCCCACTAGCGTCAGCACCGACGGCACGAGCTTGCTGAACCCCTCCGAATACTTCAACCCCACGGCCCAGCCGATTTCCAGCGCGCCGGCGATAAGCAGATAAATCCACGACATGGCTTTTTATGACCTCGCTCCTTAATCGGAGGCCGCCGCCTGAGCGGCAACTGCCGCCGCCTGTTGAATGAGCCAATCAGGACTTTGTCCTCGCACCGAGGCAAGCGCGGTCGGCGCTCCTGCGCCGTAGCCTTTGAGCGGGTTGTTCCACAGTATCTCACCCGTGAGGGGATTCAAGCAATATATATAGCCGTTCGTGGACACGATCAGCCGGTCACCATCGACCAGCAGACTCACGTAGCCCGACTTCATTTGATCGTTAGACCAAACAATCTCGCCGGTTTCTCGATTCAACGCCAAGGCATAGCCATTGAGTCCCACAAACACTAACTGGTCGATTGACATAAAAACTCCTATAGGGCAGTTCACTTCCAAACTAATGCTGGCCAATAAGAAGTATTGTAATCGGTCCTTGCCACTTTCCACTATAAGCCGCGAGCAGTAATTGACTCCCCCGTCGGGATGGGTGAAACTAGCTGCTTGCCTCGGATTTTCTGGAGTACCGCCCATGCCTACGCTCGAAACTATCGTTAATGGCCTCAAACTGCCGAACCCGTTCGTGATCGGTTCCGGCCCGCCGGGAACCAACGGCAACGTCATCGGCAAGGCGTTCGACGAAGGCTGGGGAGCGGTCATTTGCAAGACGATCAGCCTCGACGCCAGCAAGGTCACGAACGTCCAGCCCCGTTACGCACGTCTGCGGGGTCGGGAATCCAAGGAGATAATCGGCTGGGAAAACATCGAGCTGATCAGCGACCGCAGTTTTGATGTGTGGGTCGATGAGCTCAAAGCGGTGAAAGACAAATACCCCGACCGCATTCTCATTGCTTCCATCATGGAGGAGTTCGACAAGGATGCCTGGGTCGAGATCACCGAGCGCTGCCAGGACTTGGGTGTCGATGCCTTTGAGCTGAATTTTTCCTGTCCGCATGGACTTCCCGAAAGGAAAATGGGTTCCGCGATGGGTGAGAACCCCGACATCCTGGGCGAAGTCTCGAAGTGGGTGAATGCGGTGGCCAAGGTGCCGGTGTGGGCAAAGATGACCCCCAATGTGACGCATATCGAAGACCCAACGCGTGCTGCGCTTAAGGCCGGTTGCGAAGGCATTGCCGCGATCAACACGATTCGCAGCGTGCTGGGCGTAGATCTCGATACCTTGCGGCCGGAACCGCAAGTGGAAGGTTACACCACGCCCGGCGGATATTCTTGCCGAGCGGTGATGCCCATTGCGCTACGCATGTGCATGGAGATCGCCAAGGTGATCCGCGACGAACATCCCGGCTGCACGCTGAGCGGCATTGGCGGCGTGGAGACCGGCAACGACGCGGCCCAATTTATTCTCTTGGGTGCCGACACCGTGCAGGTTTGCACCGGCGTGATGAAGTTTGGTTACGGCATCGTCAAGGACATGTGCGCGGAACTACTCGCGTTCATGGAGAAGCACAAGTTCGAGACGATTGCCGACTTCAAAGGCCATAGTGTGCAGTATTTCACGACTCATGCCGACTTAGTCAAGCGTCAGACCGCTGCTCGCGCCGCAAAGTCTGAGCATGGTAAGAAGATGATTCGCGACGATGCCCAGTGGACCGGCGATGACTTTGTCGATCAAACCGACGCCCTGGCCCGCGGTTAGCAATAGAGGAAGCACCGCCGCATGGAAGTCGCGTCGATCCCCGATCTGCCGCTCGCCGAGTGCTTACAGATCATTGCCAAACATTTCGACACAACAGCGATTGCCGCGCGGATCATCGACTCCACTGCCGTGCTTGAATACTATCGGCAAAGCGATCGCGGCTATCGGCTGTTTCACTCCAAACAGGGCGCCATGCACGTCGCCCTCAATTGCGACGAGGAATTCTCGACCGAGGGTTATCTCGGCCAAGTGGAATTGATTGCCGGGCGATTACAGCAGTTTGCCGCGAAAAATGTGCTCGAAGTCGGCTGTGGCGTGGGCTACAACTCGCGGAATCTCGCCGAGCGTTTTCCCGCCAGCCAACTCACGGGCGTGGACCTGTCCCCCGAGCACGTCGCCACCGCTAAAAAGGAAGCCAGCAAACTGCCGAATCTCGCTTTCGAGCAGGGTGATTTTCATCGTTTGCGATACGACGACAATTCCTTCGACGCCATCTTTGCGGTCGAGTGTTTATGCCAAGGGACCGATTGGCAAGGGGCGCTTGCAGAAGCGCAGCGCGTACTGCGACAACAAGGCCGCTTCATCGTGATCGACTGCTTTCGGCAAGCGTCGCTCGACTCTTACGACTCTGACTTGCAATTCGCCGCGCAGTTGGTGGAAAAGACGATGGCGGTCGAAGAATTTGCCGTGCTCGCTGATTGGCTGCGCGTCGCCGAGACACACGGATTTCGAGTTTGCGAACAACTCGATCTCTCGGAGGCAATCAGTCACAATCTCGCGCGGTTTTACAGCTTGTCCCGCCGCTTCTTCAAAATGCCGCTCGCCGCTCGTGCGTTCTTGAAAGCATTTCCACCCCGCTTGATCGAGAACGCCATCTCGGGACTGCTCATGCCCTTCACTGTTGGTAGCGGCGTGCATCGGTATTTTTTGTTGACCTTGGAGAAAAAATAGTATCTCTCGCAAAGGCGCGAAGGCACAATCAATAAAAAAATGTATAAATCACACAGCAACTTCTTATCTTTGCGACTTCGCGCCTTTGCGAGAGTTTTCTCAAAAATGTGTCGGCTTTCTCGTCAGCAGCTTGCCGTGGCCGAGTTCGCCGACGAATTTGCCGCTCCGCACTTGGACTTTGCCCCGCACGGTGACTTCGCTCGGCTTGCCTTCGATTTCCCACCCTTCAAAGGCATTATAATCGACGGCCATTTGCTGCGTTGTGACGGATAACTTGCCGCGATAACTCGGATCGTAAATCACCAGATCGGCATCGCTCCCCACCTGCACCGTTCCTTTACGCGGATACAGCCCAAAAAGTTTCGCCGCTTGGGTGCTGGCCGCGTCAACGAAGGTATTAAGATCAATGCGACCTCCGCAAACCCCGTGGGTGTAAAGAATGTTCACCCGATCTTCGATGGAAGGAATGCCGTTTGGGATTTTCGTAAAATCGGCTTTGCCCATGTCTTTTTGGCCGACGAAATCGAACGGCGCGTGGTCGGTGCCCACCGTGCTAATCAGCCGCGATCGCAGGCCCGCCCATAATGCGTCGTGTTGACTGGCCTCGCGCAAGGGGGGCGACATGACATATTTCGCGCCGGCAAAATCTGGCTGCTTGGTGTAGGTCTTGTCGAGCACAAAGTGGGGAATCACCGATTCGACCCAGGCATTGACTCCGCGGAGTTGACCCTGCTGGACCGCTTCCAGCGCCTCGCGACAGGAGGTGTGAACGCAGTACACGTGGGCACCGGTCATTTCGGCGAAGGTCATCAAATGATGCACCCCCTCGGCCTCCACACAGGGTGGCCGCGAAGCATCCTGCCACTGTGGGCCGGTTTTGCCTTCACTGATAAGCTGTGCTTGTAATTGCGACACGAGCGTTTCATTCTCGCAATGGGCGGTGACGATCACGCCCAGTTCCTTGGCCACTTTCAGCGTGCCATACAGCTCTTCATCGTTGATGCCGAACGCACCTTTATAAGCTAGAAAAATTTTGAACGACGCAATCCCGCGTTTCACGATTTCTCGTAATTGCGAGACGGCCATTTCGTCGAGTCGTGACACGCCCATGTGAAACGTGTAATCGCAAGCACTCTTTTCGGCCTGCGCGAGCCACATTTCGTAACTCGCCAGCGGCTCGTCGGATTTCGCGGGGCAGCACATTTCGATCAGCGACGTGGTGCCTCCCACGAGGGCCGCTTTGCTGGCGGTCGTGTAGGTGTCTTTGGCGAACGTCCCCATGAACGGTAGATAAATATGGACGTGCGGATCAATAAAGCCGGGAAACACATACTTCCCTGCCGCGTCGATCACTTCGGTCGCACCTTCAGCCGCGATTTGCGGAGCGATTTGCGCGATGACTTCTCCCTCGCACAGGATATCGGCGACGTAGTCGTCGCTGGCGGTGATGATGCGACCATTTTTGATGAGCAAGGACATGTTGATTTCACCCGAAGGAACTGTGAGTCAAGAATTAACGCAGAGCGACGCGATTGAGGCCAATTGTGACCCTTGGAAAGTGCGGGTCAAGCGGGTCGTAAGGAAAATACGCTCGGAATCAAGCAAAGCTGGATCAGTCAATCGCATGTGGCAATCCCTGCGAATCTGTACGGATTTGCAAGCTACTCTTCCTTAGAACGGTGGCCAGGCAACGCCCCGTCGTGCTCTTCACCGACTTTTCCATCTCGCTCGATGAATCATCCCGCCATGTCACGTATACAAATCAAGAATCGGTGTTTTTTGTTGGCCTTGCTGATCGCCGGTCAGGCGGCTTGCTTGGGATTCGGCGTGGCTTGGGCAACAGGTTGGTTGTGGCAAGCGTTTGAAGTTGTTGTCCACAACTACGTCTCCGCGCAAGGCAAAGCCGAAGCTCACCAAATCGCGCTCGAGATCGAAGCACTCGGGCTCAACACCGCCGAGCCGGGAACGGCGGATTGGCAAAAGCTGCAACAGATCTGCGAAAACACGACCATCCCCCACGATGGTTTTGTTTGTCTGATGCGCCGCGACAATGGTGCGATGCTCTGCCACCCGAATTTGAAAAGCGACCCCGGCTTACTACGCTTGTTTCCGGGTCGGGGATTGCTGATCAACAACGAAACCTCGGGGCCAATTCTTAAACTTGTCGAAACAATCGAAGCAGATCGTCCCCCGGTGATCACGGGCAAGGTTGATCTCGACGGCGAAGTCCACGCCTTCACTGGGTTTAGTTTGCCGCACATGAATGCGATTCTCGCCGTTTATCAGTCGGATATGGCGATCAATTCCTTCATTGCTGCCACGATCCAGCCGGTCATGCAGATCGGCTATATCTTGGTCGCGTTTGTGATCGGCGCGACCGCGATGCTCACCGGGTTCTTATTGAATCGGTACGAAGCGGGGCTCGCCGCGGCGAACGCCAGGCTCGAGTCCCAAGTGACGCAGCGCACGCGGTCACTCGTGCGAACACGCAACGCCGTCACGTTTGGCTTGGCGAAGTTGGCGGAATCGCGCGACAAGGACACCGGCAAACACCTGGAGCGGATTCGCTCTTACGTGACGGTATTAGCCACCGAATTGGCACGAACAAATCCGGAAATCGAACGAAGCTTTGTCGCCGATCTAGCCGTCGCGTCGTCACTCCATGACATCGGCAAGGTAGGAATTCCTGATGCCCTGTTGCTCAAGCCGGCACGTCTCAATCCGAATGAGCGAAAGGCGATGGAAATGCACACCACCTTGGGCAGCGAATGTTTAGCCGCGATTCGCAAACAACTCGAGGAAGATGATTTTCTCGAAGTGGCCGAGCAGATCGCCGCCACGCACCACGAACATTGGGACGGCAGCGGTTATCCCCAGGGATTGCAGGGCAAGGAAATACCACTCACGGGCCGCATCGTGGCGCTGGCGGATGTGTACGACGCCCTCACTTCGCAGAGGCCTTACAAGTCTGCCGTGTCGCACGAAGAAGCCCGCGACTGGATTGTCAGCCGTTATGGCCAGCAATTCGACCCGTCGGTGGTCGAAGCTTTCGTGGCTCGCGAGCAGGATTTCTTTCGCATCAGTGCCGGCAACCAGGACTTACCACTGGAAGCCTATTTGCCTGAGGAAGAAGAAATCTGCTGCGACGCGGGGATTGATAGTGCCATCCTCGCGGCGGCGCGGTAGAATTAAGCACGTAGTGCGGTTCCCTCCTCGATCTCCAGGCTTTTTGACCTGCCCGCCGTGAGACCTTCCAAAGCCCGTCGCCAGATCGCCTGGGAAGCTGCCCGGCTTATCAACGAGCAGCCGGAGTTGCGCAATTCCGACGCGCGTCGCTCTGCGGTGGAGCGACTTTTTCCCACGGGCATCCGCCCGCGTGATTTGCCCTCGGATGCGGAAGTGGGCGAGCAATTGCGTTCGCTCGTCAAAGTGTTCCAGCCGCAAGAATGGGAAAGCCGGTTTGAAATCTACGCGGAGTTGCTGTTGCCTCTGGCCGAAGTGAAGCAGGATCCGCAGGCGCACCCCGAGGGCGACGCGCTGTACCACAGCTTGCAGGTCTTTCAACTGGTCGAAGAACAGTTGCCCTACGACGAGGAATTGTTGACCGCGGCTTTGCTGCATGACGTGGGCAAAGCGATTGATCGGCGGAATCACTTGTCTGCAACTTTGTCGGCATTGGCCGACATCGTCACCGAGCGGACCTTGTGGCTCATCGAGAATATCCCCGTCGCTCATGCGCTCACGCGCGGTACTCTGGGCATCAGGGCCCGCAATCGCTTGGAAGCCACCGAGAATTATGAAGAATTGACGATCTTAGCAAGTAGTGACCTCGCTGGCCGCAAACAGGGGATTGTTGTCCCTGAGCTTGAGGACGCTATCAACATGCTCCGCGAGCTAAGTTGTGCCGCGGATGATCAATAGCCACTCTGTATGACTTATTCGCAACCAAGCAAATTGTAGACCTGTCGCGAACGAAGTGTTGGGGCTACCCGTTTTCATGTCACACGATTTCTTCCGCCAGCGTTTCGGCTTCTTCGAGCAGCCGATCAATCCGCCGTTTGGCGGAAAGGTAATAGCACGCGCCGATGGCGGCCACGACATACGTGAGCGCGCGATAACCGAGGGCTACGAGCGCCCCGTCCGCTTCGTTGAGTTGAATCGCACCGTACAGTTTGGCGAGCGCGGTCTCGGTGAGGCCCAAACCACCTGGGGTCAGCGGCAGCGCCCCGGCCACCAGGGCCAAGGGCACAATCGTGGCATTTTGTTGGAACGTCGGACCGGTGATTGGCAACCCCCGACTTACGCACCAGAACGCGCTGACCAACAAGCAGTGCGTCGTGAGTGCGAGCACGAACGCAGCGACCAAGTACCGACGGCGACTGCCAAATTGATGCAGTCCCGCAACGAGTCGGCCCAACGTCGGCCCCACCACCGGCCAGCGAGTCACAAGTCGCTGTGCTCTCAGTCCGGAAATTAGCCGGCTCGTGAGCAAGCAAATCCCCAGCATCCCTCCCGCAGCGATCGCCCAGATGAAAACTTTCAAACCACTCAGCAGGGAGCTGCGGGTGAGCGTCTGGTCGGCAAACGAGAGCGCCACGCTCGCCACCACGAACATCGCCACTACGCCCACAAAACGGTCGATGAACACCGACGCGACGGCTTCTGTCCGCCGCCCGGGTTGCTCGTGAGCAATGAACGCCGCTTTGAACAAATCCCCCCCCACGCTGCCGGGCATCACTTGATTGAGCATGAAACCGAGCGAGCCTAGCCGCAGGGCATCGCGCAAATGAAATGTCAGGCCGAGTCCACGTACCAACAAATACCAACGCACAAAGCTGCAAGTGAAAGCTGTCAGGACCATCGCCAGCGCAATCGCCAGATACGACCACTCTTTCGGTTCGTTGACGAGTCGCGAGAAGCCGGCGTCACGTTGAATTTTCACGACCAAATAGCCGACAATCCCTAGAGCCAGCAACACCTTGCCCGTGGCGAGCGCGATTTTCAGGCTTTTGGAGTGGTGATTCATGGGCTCGGTGTGGCGGCGTTGACAATCGGGAGTGAGGGTGTTAGTTTGCCAGTTCGTAGCCGAGGAAACTAGAGCGGCTTATGCTGCCTGTTTCGTTAGGCGGCGACAATTCCCGGGGGATTAGCTCAGCTGGGAGAGCGTCTGGCTGGCAGCCAGAAGGTCATCGGTTCGATCCCGTTATCCTCCACTTAAGTGGTTAGCCTCCACTTTTTTCATAACCCGGTTCCTCAACATCAATTGTGGAATCGGGTTTTTTGATGCGCGATTCTTTTGACCCGGGGAATGCTATCCCCGGGCTTACGGTTTTCTCAAGGTGCATGACGATGGTGAGCGACAAATTCGAGATCGAGCCCGAGGAAGAAAATCGCCCGGAACGGGGCTGCATGGGGGGCTGCCTCAAGGGCTGTTTCATGCTCGTGCTAATCATGGTCGCGCTGGTTGCCGTACTCGGTTATGTGGTTTCGCAAAACTGGCGGGGATGGTCGGCGAGTCTAGCCAACATGGTGATCGGTGAAACCCTTGAAGCCTCAAATTTGCCTCCTCAAGAGCAACAGGAAATCCGCGACGAGTTGGATCGCCCGCTCGATGCTTTGCAAGATGGCACGTTGAGCATTCAACAGTTCGACGAACTGGCCCAAGTGATCATCGAATCGCCGTTGATGCCGTCGCTTGCCGTGTCGATGATCGAGTCACACTATTTTAATCAATCGACTCTCACGCCCGAGGAAAAACAAGCCGGTGGCCTCGCGCTGCGGCGCTTTGTACGAGGCGTGATCGATCAAAAGATCGAAGAGGCGCAAATCGAGGCCGTTATCTCACACGTCGCCGACCAGGAAGCCAACGACCAGTGGCGGTTCCGCGAGAAAGTATCGGACGAAGATTTGCGACGCTTGATCGCCACGGCTGAACAAGAAGCCGACAAGGCCGGCGTTCCCGCGCAAGTGGAATCCGTCGACCCCTCGGACGAAATCGGGAAGATCATCGACGCGGTGATGGGGCCGGTGGAAGTAGAGCCAGAAGTTGCGCCCAACATTCCGTAATGAGGTGGTCTGTTCACTGCCACTTCATAGGTTGCTGCGCGGCCAACTCGATTGATTTGCTGCCAAAGAAAAATTCTGCAGCTTTCTTTTCACACATCTGCGACTTACCTGCGAATTAAAGCCCCCCGATTCGTCGGCAAACTTCTGCGTGTCTTATTTCAGCGCATCGAATGGCGCACGATATGCTTTCGCGCTCATTCTCACTTATCATGCCGCACGCATTTCAAAAAGGGGCACCTGACATGGCCAAAATGCCGAAAAGAAGCGATGAAATCACAACGGAAATCGGTCAGGGAGGCGAAACTCATCAAACCTCTGGTGGCGCGGCCGCGCGAATGACCACCAATCAGGGCCTTCCCATCTCTGATGATCAAAACACGCTCACTATCGGCCCGCGCGGGCCG
>JAWXAV010000018.1:0-58822 GCA_034439695.1 Bythopirellula sp.
CCAAAACCCTGGGCGGCGCGCAGGCTCGTAAAACTCGCCTCCGTTTGCCCAGGGCTATCTTAGTGAGGCCCTTTCAGGGCCATCGAGCAGACCTGTTGCGAGCAATCGTAGGCCGGAACAAGCCGTGCGCAGTTCCGGCAATTCTTGGCTTCGCGCCGGAACTCGCAGTACTCGTTCCGGCCTACAATTACATCATCTCATCATAAATCGCCAAAATCCGCTCCCGCATATTCTGCTTCTCACCAAACAGTGGTGTCTGCTTATCGATCCCCTTAAACGTCCCCAGAATATACTCCGCATCCTCCCGGTTGATGCCGTAGAGATGAAAATACGCCGCATCCAGTTCCGCCATCAATGCGGCCCGCTCGGCCTCATCCCACTTGTTAAGCCGCCCGCCGTACTCTTTTTTGAAACTCCCCGCCGTAAACCCACACGCCTCGGCCAGCGGCAACATATCCTCCGCCGTGCAAGTTAGTTTCAACACCCGCTCGCTAATCCAGGTTTCCAGCGTTTGGCTTTTCTTCCACGGACATTTTTTGGCGTAGGTGTCGGGAGTAAGCGTTGGAATTTGCTCAACAAGAAAAAAATTGAGATGGAGATTGCTAATCTTCTGACGCATGATGTAGTCCCATGCGACACTATTGAGATTCGCCAGCAAGCAACATTCACGACGCACGGCTTGATGCGTGAAGACCAACGGAGCCGAATTCACCACACCCACAAACGGCAGCATGGCCGCAATCATGGTGCGTTGATTCGTGGGACTCGTCACATCTTTGAACGCTAAAAAGTGATTGGGAACATTCTCAACCTGTGCCTCTGCTGTTTGCTGTGCAACCCAAAATCGTGGTGTCCCCAAATGCTCGGGATTCTGCCAATTCACTGTGGATGTTTTGGCCGTCTGCCCTTGCCGCACCCAATTTTCTGTATCCGTCACAACATCCGCCGCGCGATGGTCATACGCCTGCACCATCTTCGCCTCATACAACGGCAAATACGTTTCCTTCCCCTTGGTCCAGCGGTTCCCCTTCAACTTGAAACCCTCACCCTTGAGTTGCTCCGCCTCACGAAACAATTCCGCGTCGTTGGTCTGATGAAACATCGTTTTGAATTTGATGCCCCACGGATTCCCTGTCGGCCCCTCACGAGTCTGATCGATCAAGATCGGCACGCGGCGATAGATGGCTTTCGTGATTTCAGCGTCACGCTTCGTGCGAAAGATCGGACAGGTGCGTGTGTTGGGGTTGAGCAGCCGAATATCGTCGCCCGAGAGTGCGATTTGCCGCGTTGAATCATCAAGCTCTTCGATCTGATGTACAAAAAAGGTAAACTTCGCGGACTTTTGTTTCACTGCCGAGCCACCAAAGTTCAAAATGCAAAACTTGAAAGAGGGATGAACTTCGGGGAAGTAGATTTTCTTGTTCTCGAAGTCAAACAATCGAATCAGTCGATTGCTCTCAGCCACCGCCGCAAAGAAATCCTTCGTCGTGTTGTCCGACGCAATCCCCGACGGCGTCAGCAATCCCACGCGCCCCTCGGGGGCCACAATCTTGTAAGCCAACTCCGCGAACACCGCATACAGATTAATGTCCCCCCGACCCGTCAGCGGATACTCCTCGCTCTTACGGCAATAAGTCAGCAGCGCATCGGCATTCGCCAAGGCCTCTTGATAGCGCTCGTAGAGCGGCGGGTCTTGTTTTTCGAGCTTCTCGACCAGTTTGCGCCGCTTCGCCGCATTGGTCGAAGTCGCAATCTCCGGCGCGGGGGGCGAAAAGAACTCCCGCTCCTGCAACTTGATCCGCTCCCAAGGAGGATTCCCAATCACGCAATCAAAACCTGCTTGAAGTTCTTCATAGCCGCAGGCGGTAGCCGGCGGTTGTTCATGGTTTGACCGCCGGCTACCGCCTGCGGCTAGGAGAGGATTTTTGGGCACCCGCTCAAACACCTCCGGAAACCGCTCCTTCCAATCAAACCCATCCTCGTGCACGTTCACATCATGCACGAGCGAATTCCCATGCACGATATTCCGCGATAGCGTCGCGAGCGTTTGGTCCCGCGTCGCCGAGCGAATCCACAGCGCGAGTTGCGTGATCTCGACCGCCTCGCGAGACAGATCCACGCCATACAAATTGTCGTTGAGAATAAAATGCGGGATCTGCCGCTCGAGCGCCTCGGAATCTTTCGCGCCGCAATCCTCCAGATGACCCACGACTTCCTGATAGCGGGCTTCGAGCAGATTGTAAGCCTGAAACAGAAACGCCCCCGAACCACACGCGGGGTCCACAATTTTCAAGTCGCGCAAGATGGCCAAACACTCCCGCCAAAAAGCTTCGTCCTCCGGCAGAATATCGCGGAGCGCCGCCTCGCGCTTCACACCATATTTCACCGCCGCGTCGGCAAACCGCTCCACAATCAGCTCTCCGACGGTGTAGCTGACAATCCGACTGGTGAGTTCGGCGGGAGTGTAATACACGCCCAGTTGCTTGCGCTTCACCGACTGCGGCATCCGCGCAAACTGCTCGGCCTTCTCCGCGTCGCCCAACATGCCGGTGAAACGCAGCTTTTCGAGTTCCGTGATCGACCGCTCGAACAAATGCCCGAGCACGTCGAGATTCACCTCGTCGGCAAAGCTAAATTCGCTGATCCAATGAAAAAAATTCGTCCAGCGGTCGTCAAGTTCCAAATCATCGGCGGGCGATTTCTGAAACAAGCCGCCATTGTAGGCCGGGATCACTTCGCGGTGGTCGCCATTATTGCCGGGGTGCCCCTTATCAATCGACTCGAATAAGTCCTTGAAGTTCTGCCAACGGGGATTCGTCACCCGCGAGAAGGCGGGAATCCGTTCGTAGGCTTTCTTGATCGTTTCAAACGGCAAGAGGCCACGGTCTTCGCAAAACGCGATAAACACGATCCGGTCGAGTAACAGTTGGCCAAATTGGATCGAGTCGTCGACTGAATGGCCCAACTCATGGTGCAGGTGCGCAATCAACTCAACGCGACTCTCGGAGTACGTTTTATAAAGCACTTCGCTGACTTCGCGCTGTCGATTGTTCGTGGCCTTGAGCAGCCGCACGGCCCGCACCTCTTCCTTGGCAACTCCCTCGACCAGTCCATGACGATGGAACAACACATAAAACCGGCGAAACACATTCCAGTCGCGCAAGTCTTGCAGCGCGAAGTGTTCGTACTTTTGCTTCGTGCTATCCCGCTCGTACAAACGAAAACTGACAATGTTCGACACGATGCCCCAACGGCAGGTCGTGGGGGTGTTCACCAAATAGTCCCAGCACTGATCGATGGCAGTGCGGCCATTCGAGCGATCGCGATCCAAATGCACCTTCGGGCCTTTGAGTTCCACGACAGTGAGCGGACTTCGCGGCTCACCCTGCTGAAATTTTCCCAGTACGGCATCGGGAGTTTGGCCGGGCGCGATTTGGTAATGTTGTTCCAAATTCCAAACGTCGGCCACTTCGCTCGCGAGCGTGTAGCCAAGCCCTTGGCCGAAAACATCCGCAAGAAACAGTCCCTGCAATTGCGTCTCATTGAACTCGGCCAATTTGCCCGAAACTTCCATGTCCGCCCAACGAACAAGCGTTTGATAAGCCGCCGCCGCGTGTTCTTCGTCCTGAAACTGCTTGGTACCCTCGTCCTTGAGCAGCCGCGCAAGGATCAATAGATCGGTCTTGGGATGCCGCCTGGCGACCGGAGATTCTTCAAAGTAGATTTTTTGGGTCTTCTTGCCCATCGCGTTCCATGCTCGGCGGAGGTTTTTTTGTTCCCGCGATCATACCCAAATTGCCGCACACCGCAAAGCAACCGATGGTCGTCTCGCCCATGTCAAGCTGCGCCGTTGTCAACACAATTTTTTGTACCAAGGCGAGCCGCAAGCGCGGGCACCGATGCGCAGCATTGGTCGGACCGGAGTTCCCCTACGCGAAATGAAAAATGCGCGGCCAAAAGTAGCGTCTGATAGAGGCCACCCATTTGTGATACATTCAGCAACGCGTCAAACTATGTTTAGGCGCTGGTTCCTTGATAATTGGGTCGGCAAGGCCGACAACTCGTGGGAATTGGGTCCGACAACGTTAAAATCGCGAGTTTTCTCGAATCAAACCACATCATCTAGGTAGTCTGGCCAAACCACCCACTACCTATAGACATTTTCCCTCCCCACCGAAAGCACCTAAAGCGTTTCAGAAATATCCAGATAGTGGTCCAAGCCTCGGAGCGACCACAACATCTTGTGGATCCCCCGCCGAGAGAAAGATAGCCTAATCCTAGTTCAACTTGAACTTGGCCCACACGGGATCGTGGTCCGAACCGTCCTGATCCGCGGGAACACGCCTCACTTGGCACGAGTCCTCGACGTACAACTTCCTCATTGCCGGCGAGGCCGTGATGAAGTCAATCGGCGGGCGACCTGTGGGAAACTCGGGATCGGCAATCGAGTCGGTCGTTTCCCGAGCCTCCGGTGCCCACATCGCCGTTGTGCCCGTGCCGAAAACCGTGGTCATCGCTTTGCTGTCGCGACTATCGTTGAAATCGCCGGTAACGATAATGCGAGCGTTCGGATCGGCGGCTAACTTAGCGTCCAGCAACCGCCGCAACTCGCCAACTTCTGCCAAACGAATCGGTTCCGAAGTTTCCGCCCCATCGGCTTTGCTTTTAAGATGCACGGGCCAGATTTCAATCGGCGCGGCATCCTTGGGCAGCACCGTAATCGCGGGCACATCGCGCTGAAAACCGCGCTCCACGCCGTCGGGACCAGTGAAGGGCAGATGTCGCCGCGAAGTCACTTCGCCGATGGGAGCACGAGAAAGCAACGCCACGTCGATCCCCCGCAGATCGTTGCCGTCGAAATGCACCACGTAATTGTAGCCCATGTCGGCCAGAAAGATTTTATTGAAACGTTCCAAATAACCACGATTTTCGACTTCTTGCAGGGAGATCACGTCCGGATTGATTTTGCGAATTGCGGCGGCCCACTGTTCCATGGCTTCACGAGATTTCGCGGGAGTTCCTTCGTCGTTCGTATAGGGGTCATCGACATCGTCAAACAGATTGAGCGAATTGAATGTGCAGATCACGATTTGATTGGGATCGTCCGACCAAGTCGTGACGGGCGTCGATTCAATTTTCTCCGTTGCGGGCATGGCGTCGAGCACTTTGATTTGCTCCGGGCGCGTAACTACCAACTGAGGCTTATCTTGGTAGGTGGTCACCAAGCCGCGGATTTCCACGATTTTACCTTGGTACAGTTCCCTCAAGTCGCCAGGAAATTTATCCCAATGATCGTTGAAAATTACCGCGACAAAACCAGGTGGTCGTTCACTGTCGAAGTTCAGAAACGCGATTCGATTGGTTTTGCCCACGGTGACAATCTTGCCGCTGACATAAACAGTTTGACCGACCGCATCCTTGGCATCTTTCCAATCGATGTGCTTTACTCCCTCGTCGGGATCAATCGCTGGTTGAGCGTGTAGGAGAGAAACCGTCGCAATTAAAACCAAAGCACAAAGCGAAGTCGCGAGGCGGGGCATGTCGATTCTCCAAGGCAAAAACGGCTTCCGCGGACGCGGAACAGACCAAGATTGCCTTATTGTGACAGAGTTGATTTAATTATTCAATTGTTGTCAGTCACAACTCGCTGTTGATTTTCCGTAAAGTGTTTTGAATCCAATTCCCACAACGGCAAGTGATCAAAAAGTCTGTCCAGGCTTTGACGGCGAGAGCGCACAACACTGCCAATATCAACATTGGCTGTCTCCACGCATTGACGTCCCTCAAATCACAATTCTTTCTCGCGAAGCTATGTGGCCTAAAGATGATCGATGTCGTGAATCACTCCCCCATCAGCAACGGGGAGGCGCAAACAATAGGAAGGCTTTTCTAACCAAAATTGACGCAGTCCGTTAACGCAGTCCATCGAGAGAATTAACGCGGCGATTTGCGGCGGGATTAATATCGGATGGCCACCCTTGTTGTCGAAGGTAGGAATGATGGCTATGTCGGGATGAACCACGGCGAGGGCGAGTATTTTTTCGAGAGTTGAGGGTTGGAGCGAGGGATGATCGCCGAGTTGTAGCAAAATACTAGCTGCGGGATTGGCGGCGAGCGCGGCTCGTAATCCCGCTTGGATGGAGTGAAACATCGGGGCGTCGGGATCGACGATAACAAAAGGGGCAGAACTATTTTCGGCCTGAGAAAATAGTTCTGACCCCTTATTCAATGCCTCGGCGACTTCGTCCGCGCGATGGCCGAGGACGACGAACATTTTCTCGCAAGCGGCAGCAATCGTGTCGAACGCGGCGGCGACGAGGGGTTTTTCGCCTGTTTGAGTCTGCACGGGGTGGAACTGCTTGTTGCCACCCATGCGGTGGCCGCGGCCGGCGGCGAGGAGGAGTCCGATGGGTTTCATAGTCGGACGGGCTCGCGACGAGCCGACTCGCACACACTCATTTGCGGTTGGATTGAGGTTTAGTGATGGCGAGGGCGGCGGGGGAATCACTCATCGGTAAGCTCAAGCGAACCTTGCCGTCGTATTTGTAGAGCGCGCCGGCGATGGCAGGGGCGGTGGGGACCAGGCCGATCTCACCCACGCCGCGAGCGCCGAAAGGACATTCGGGGTCGGGCTCTTCGACAAAGATGAGCTCCATCTCGGGCATTTGATGGCTGCGCAAGACCCCACAGTCGTTCATTTTCTTGGCTTGAATGACGCCCCCCTCACTGACGAAATCTTCAGTGAGGGCGTAGCCGATGCCCATATGGAGCGAGCCGTACATTTGGCCCTTCAGATGCGTGGGATTGAGCGCGCGACCCACATCGTGCGCGGCGACCATTTTCACGAGATTTCCATCGTCATCAAGAATCGCCACTTGGGTGGCGAAGCCGTAGGTGAGATGCGTTTTTGGGCCGCCGGGCTTATCCATGTCGTAGCCGAGCTTGCTGGTGTACTCGCAAATCCATTCGCCATGAAAAACTTGGCCGGCCAAATCAGTGAGTGTCTTGCCACTTTCGAGAGCAGCTTTGAGGCCTTTGCCCGCTTCGGCGATGGAGTTACCGGCAAGGACGGTGGCACGACTCGCGGTGGTTTGGCCGCAATTGAGTTTAAGCGTGGTGTCGGTGGAGCATTTGAAGAGTTCGGGACGAAGTCCCGTCGCTTCGACCGCGAATTGGATGCAGATGGTGAACAGGCCTTGACCCATTTCGGTGAAGCCGGTGCGGATATGGACGCTGCCATCGTCTTCAATCGAGAGCGCCGCGCGGCCGATATCTGGCATGCCGTTGCCGATGCCGACGTTTTTGATGCCGCACGCAATGCCGGCGAACTTGGCCGACTTGTATTGGTCGCGGACCGCTTCGAGCGTTTTGCGCAGGCCGAAGGGTTTGTCGAGCACTTGGCCCGTGGCGAACGCTTCGCCGGGTTCCAGGATGTTACGGTCGCGGATGTCGTAGCCATCGATGCCGACTTTCTCGGCGAGGCGATCGAGCAAACCTTCGATGGCAAACGCGGCTTGATTCGCACCGAAACCCCGCATCGCGCCGCAAGGGGGATTGTTGGTGTAGACGGCGAGCGATTCCATGTCGATATTCGGCACGCGATAAGGACCGGTGCAATGTCCGCCGGCGCGTTCGAGCACTTTGGCACCGACCGAGGCGTAAGCTCCCTTGTCGCCAATGATGCGGGCCTTGACCGCCATGATGTGGCCTTCGGCATCGCAACCAACTTTGTAATCGAGAACGATTGGATGCCGCTTGGGGTGGATGCGGAAACTTTCAGGCCGAGTGAGCGTGAGCTTCACTGGGCGCTGCACGAGCCAAGCCATGAGGGCGGTTTGGGCTTGGATCGACATGTCTTCCTTGCCGCCGAAGGCACCGCCGTTACTCACGAGCAGGACTTCAACACGTTCTTTGTCGATGCCGAGGACGGAGGCGATTTGGCGTTGATCGTCGAAGACGCCTTGGCCCTGGGTGTAGACGAACAAGCCTGGTTCTACTGGTCGCTTAAGCGACCAGTCCGTGTTTTTGTTGATGGGAACGACGAGGCAGGATTCGGGTTCGAGGAAGAGGTGTTCGATGCGCTGGGTGACGTAGGTGTCTTCGAGCACGAATGCCGAGTTGCGGAAGCCTTCTTCGACGTCGCCTTTTTTGAGCGACGATTTGCTCAAGAGATTTGTGTCGAGATGGGGATGGACAATTCCCAGACTTGGGTCGAGAGCCTTGACCGGATCGGTGATCGGTTCGAACACTTCGTATTCGATGTCGATCAATTGTGCGGCGCGGCGGGCCAAATATTGGGTGTCGGCCACGACACTGGCAATCACATCGCCCGTGCAGCGCGTGACATCGCCAATGCCCACGTAAACAGGCCAATCTTTGGCGATGAGGCCCACGAGCGGATCACCCGGCACATCGGCGGCGGTGACCACGCGATGCACGCCATCTAGCGCGAGCGCAGGGGTGGGATCAATCGCGAGAATTTTCGCACGCGGGTGGTCGGTGAGTCGCACGGCACCAAACAGCATGTCGGGGACGACCATGTCGTCGATAAATTTGCGATCTCCCAGCACGGCTTCGTGGCCAGTGTACCGTTGCAAATCGGTGCCGACTTTGCCTGACTTGTCGGCTGCGGAAAGCTCGGGGAGCGTTTCGCCTTGGCGGAGCTTGGCGTAGAGTTCGATGCTGTCGACGATCTGTGCGTAACCGGTGCAACGGCAAAGGTGGGGCTTGAGAGCGCTGGCGATTTCTTCGCGCGAGGGAGTGGGATTTTTCTCGCAAAGCCCGACGCCCCGCATGGCCATGCCAGGGATGCAAAAGCCACACTGCACGCCGCCGCAGCGGACGAACGAGTCGGCAATCTGCTGGCGGTGTTCGTCGTCGAGACCTTCGAGGGTCGTGATCGACTTGCCCGCGGCCTTGGCCGGTTTGAGCGCGCAGGAGAGCACGGGCTTATCGTCCAAGAGGATCGTGCAGCACCCGCACTGGGCCTGGGGGGAGCAACCGTTCTTGGGCGAGGTGATGCCGAGGTGATCGCGCAAGACATCCAGCAGCGTGAGCTCGTCGTCCTCGGGAAGCTGGACTTCGATGTCCGCGCCATTGACGCGGCAAGAGAGCTTGAGAGAGTTTTCGGTGCCAGGAATATCAGAAACTGTCGCCACGGTGTTGGCCTCCAGAAGACTGGGGTAGGTGAACCAGACCAGCGATGGTAAAACCGTCGCCCTGGGATTTGATAGCAAACCCCACTCAATCACTCGTTGCCTGGAACACTCTCCGCCTGGATCATAGTGGCCAACTCTTGCCTCGCCCCGGGCGAGACTATCCTTCCACTGATATTAGTGTGCCATACAGTGGGCCATGGTTCAAGCACAATACGGAACCTTCGCATAGACACGCAGAGTGTTTTTGGTAGATTGCTCCGATTATGAAAAACAGCACCTATCTCAAAGCCGCCCAAAAGTACGAAAAGCAGATGGTCCGCTTCCTGCGTGACCTCATTGCGATCCCCAGCGAATCCGCCGAGGAAGGTCCGGTGATTGGCCGCATTCGCGAGGAAATGGAGGCAACCGGGGCCTTTGACAAGATTTGGACCGACAAGCTCGGCAACCTGCTGGGCCAAGTCGGCAAGCCGGGGCCGGGCAAGAAGCTGATTGCCATTGATGCCCACGTCGACACGGTTGGCATCGGCAACCTCAAGGAATGGAAGCACGATCCGTACAAGGGAAAAGTCGCCGACGGCAAAGTTTGGGGCCGTGGTGCAGGCGATCAGGAAGGGGCTGTGCCCGCGATGGTTTACGCGGCGAAGATTTTGCGCGACCTTAAAGCGGACCTCTCGGATTTCTGTTTGCTCCTCACGTTCACCGTGATGGAGGAAGACTGCGACGGCCTGTGCTGGCAGTACATCGTCAAGGAAGACAAGATCAAACCCGACGTGGTTGTGGTCACCGATTCGACGAACTGCACAATCCTACGCGGACAGCGCGGGCGAATGGAAATTGGCGTCACTTGCGACGGCAAATCGTGCCACGGTTCGATGCCAGAGAAGGGTGACAACGCGGTCTACAAAATCGCCAAAGTGGTGCGTGAGATTGAAGCGCTCAACGAGCGATTGCCCAAAGATGATTTTCTTGGCAAGGGGACGATTACGGTCAGCTACATCGACTGCAAGACGCCGAGTTTGTGCGCCGTGCCGGGACAAGCGTACATTCATCTTGATCGCCGACTCACGGTGGGGGACACCAAGCAGTTGGCGGTCGGCCAAGTGAAGGACGCGGTCAAACGGGCTGGTGTGAAAGCCAAGGTCGAAGTGTTGCGTTACGCACGCCCAAGTTACACGGGCCTGGAATACGAAACAGAAAAGTATTTCCCGACCTGGTGCTTCCCCGAGGATTCGCTGCAAGTGCAGGCCGCGATCAAGACGCATCAAGACGCATTGGGCCGGGTACCGGTGGTGCATCGCTGGACGTTCAGCACCAACGCGGTGTCGATTGCCGGGATGTACGACATTCCGTGCGTCGGTTTTGGGCCCGCGCCGGAAAACGTCGCCCACACGGTGAACGACTCGGTACCAATTCAGCACATGGTGGACTGCGCTGCCTTCTATGCGGCGTTCGGCCAATCGTATTGCGATTTGGCCGCCGGTCGACCGAATGAAACTTCGATGACTTTTAAGCGTAAACCAGCGTAAGGAAAAGGGAACACAGATGGCGAACCTCAAAGGCCGCGACTATATCGAAACGCAAGACCTCACGCGCGAGGAACTGGAACTGTTGTTGGATACCACCACCGAACTCAAGGCGAAATTTCGCCGTGGCGAGCCGACCCAGCTTTTGCCGCATCAAACGGCGTTCTTGTTGTTTTTCGATAAGTCAACACGCACCCGTAATGCCTTTGAAGCCGGTATGACGCAACTCGGCGGCCACGCGCATTTCTTGGATGCCGACGTGACGCAGATCAGCCACGGCGAAACCCCCGCGGATACCGGCAAGATTCTCGCCTCGATGGGTCATGGCATCTGCATTCGCCATGACTTGGTGCTCGATCAGGGCAACAAGTACATGCGCGAGATGTCGGAGGCGACCGACGTGCCGATTATTAACATGCAGTGCGACGTTGATCACCCCACGCAAACGCTGGCCGACTTGCAAACCATGCGAGAACTGTTTGGCAATGATCTCTCGGGCAAGAAAATCGCCGTGAGTTGGGCGTTTGCCCCGTCGTATGCCAAGCCACTGAGCGTGCCTCAGGGTTTAATCACGCTCATGACGCGGTTCGGGATGCACGTGACGCTCGCGCATCCGCCTGGATACAACCTCGTGGGCCGAACGCTGGAATCCGCCAAGAAGAATGCCGCGGAATCGGGCGGGAAGTTTGAGATTGTCGACGACATGGATGCCGCTTTCGAGGGTGCCGACATAGTTTATCCCAAGAGTTGGGGCGTGTATGACCTGATGCTCGAACGGCAGAATGCCACGACCAAGGACGAAATCGCTGACAATCAAAAGGCATGCCTAGCGATGAACGCCAAGTACAAAAACTGGATCTGCGACGAGAATCGCATGAAGCTGGCTAAGAAGTCGGCGGTTTACATGCACTGCCTGCCAGCGGATCGCGGTTCGGAAGTGACCGACGCCGTGATCGACGGCCCGCAATCGGTGGTGTTCCCCGAGGCGGAGAATCGGTTGCACACTGCCAAGGCGATCATGGCCTGCACGATGCGCGAGCGGCCTTTTTAAAGTGGTCGTTGGTCAGTGGTCCGTTGTCAGTTGTTATCTTTTTGCAACGGACTACCCACGACGGACAAAGGACGAAATGGAATGTCTATCGCACCGCAAAAGCTGGTGATCGCGCTGGGTGGCAATGCCATCAGCGTGCCGGGTGAGCAGGGGACCATCGAAGAGCAGTTCATGCATACTCGGCAAACGGCGACGTTTCTTGCCGACGCAATCCTTGCTGGTTACAAGCCAATCATCACTCACGGCAACGGCCCCCAAGTGGGCAACATTTTGCGACGAGTGGAACTCGCCAAGCATGAGCTCTACACGATTCCACTCGAACTGTGCGTCGCCGACACCCAGGCCGGCATGGGGTACATGATTTCCCAATGTCTGATGAATGAGCTTGCCGTTCGAGGCACGAATCAGCACGTAACCACGATTGTCACCACGGTATTGGTCGACAAAGATGACCCTGCGTTTCAGAAACCGTCGAAGCCGATTGGGCCGAAACTCGAAAATAGCGTTGCTGAAAAACAGCGCGAGGCCGAGGGTTGGCACATCCGTGAAATGCCGGATGGGAGCTACCGTCGAATCGTGTCGTCGCCGCGACCCGTGGAGATCATGGAGCTTGCGACGATTCGCAACTTGGCCGATGATGGCGAGTTGGTGATCTGCTGCGGTGGCGGCGGAATACCGGTCTGCCGTGATGAACAAGGTCGGTATTGCGGCTCGGCTGCGGTGATTGACAAGGATCTCACGACCGCACTCTTGGCCCGTGAGCTTGGCGTGTCAACGCTGATTATTCTCACCGGGGTGGAACAAGTGTGTCTCAACTTTGGCAAGCCGGAGGAGAAGCAGCTTGCTGAGATTTCGCTGGCCGAGGCGCAGGATTATCTGGCGGCGGGGCATTTCGGTTCTGGTTCGATGGGGCCAAAAGTCGAGGCAGCGATTGATTTCGTTAGTCATTCAACGGCACCAAATCCGGTGGCTTATATTGGGCACTTGGAAAAGTTGGGCGAAGTTTTGGCGGGGACGAGCGGGACGAAGATTTTGAAATAACATGCGACCCAAGGGACGCCGACCATGGGCTTGGTGGCGATGCTACATTCTTGCCCAGAGTTCGCGCGTGGTTTGCACGGCTTCGGCGCGGAAGGCGGGTTCGTCGCATGATACGACTTGGCCGTCGCGCAGGCACCAATGTCCGTCGATCATCACGCTTTGGACGAATTCGGGTCCGAGGGCGAACAAGAAATGCCCGGCGAGATTCTCGCTCGTGAGCGGCGTCGCGGGACGGTAATTGGTGAGCACCAAATCAGCGGCGGCACCCATTTCTAAGCTGCCGAGCTTCACGCCAAGTGCGCGTGAGGCAAGTTTAGCTGATTCGGCCAGCAGCGCAAGTGAACCACCGAAGGGGAGAGGGGCGTGAGCGTCGTGGCTTTTGAATTCTGCGACACGGGCTTCCCGCCACATGTCGGCACCAATGCCATCGGTGCCTAGCACCACGGGTAACGTGGCATTGGCAACCTTGGTGTAACCGACGCCGTTGTTCATGTTTGAGCTGGGATTGTGGGCCAAGTGTAGCGTGTTTTTGTGTTCACTGAGTCGTGCGAAGTCTGATTCGGCCAGGTGCGTGCCATGACCGAGGATCGTGCCTGGCACTTCCAACAGTCCCACGCGCTCAAAGCGGTCGATGAGTCCGCAGCCGAACTGCTCGTGGGTGATTTGCTCGTCGACCGGGTCTTCAGCGACGTGAATATGGATACCGACTCTCAGTTCACTAGCCAATTCCACCGAATCTGCGAGCGATTTTTCGCTGAGGGTGAAACTTGCGTGAGCACCAACCAGCGCGGCGAAGCGGCCATTCTTCGCGGCTTGGCATGCGCGGATGTAGCGTTCGCTTTCCACCAAGCCTTCAGCGGCTTCGGTCGCACGATTGCGATCGGTGACTTCATAACAGAGCACACCACGACAACCGACATCGGCGATGCCTTGCTCCAGAGCTGCGAGGCTCCCTTCGATGCAATTGGGGGAAGCGTGGTGATCGACGAGCGTGGTCGTGCCGCACCGTAAGGCCGCGAGCGCGCCGACTTGGCCGCTCGCTGTGATGCTTTCCAAATTGTGAGCGCGGTCGAGACGCCACCAAATGAACTCAAGAATCTCATGAAAATTTTGCGGCTGGCGCGGCGGAGCAGGCATGCCGGCGGCGAGCGCTGAGTACAAGTGCGTGTGGCCGCAGACGAGTCCCGGCATCAGCACGGCGCCGTTGCCGTCGATAACTTCATCACCGGGCTGGAGCGTAAGATTGCTGCCGACCGAGACGATACGGCCGTTAGCTTGGCGGAGATCGCCCCGCCGCACGGTGGGGGGATCAAGCTGCACTAACAGGCAGTCGCGAAATAACGTCGGCATCACACAGCCCCAGGATTACAGAAGTTCCAGTACGCCGGTTTGTTTGTTGAACGCTTCGATCTGGCGATCCCACTCGCCGGCTTGGGCGAAGGTTTGGTCCCAGAAATCGGGGTTCCACAACTCGCGCAGCTCATCCGCCGAGCGACCTTGCTGCTCAACCCAGGTGAAATACTTGAAGTTATGCAGCGCCTTGCGGTCGGCGTAGGTCAGTTCGCGTAAGTAATCGAGCGTGATGCCATCGAGATAACGGGCTCGATCATTTGATGCCAACTCGGCGGAGTAGGCACCGCGTTCGGCCGTGAGTTCTTCCAGGCGGCTGGAATACAAACCCGCCCCATCGGTGAGGCACAGGAAAATCACGTCGCGGCCGGTCATGTCGTAATACTTGGCCGCTTTGATCGCAGCGACCAGATTGCAAATGCCCGAGATGCCGACGCTCGGAAGTTGCTCGATCAACTCCGGCGGCAAGTCGTCGCGGAGGCTCGCCTGCCCCTCGCGCTCATTGAAGAGCCGGAAAAGCGACATGCACTGCTCGTCGTCGATAGCGGCAATCATGTCGGTATTGCGAACGTTATGAATCCAGGGAACATGCTTGTCGCCGATGCCTTCGATGCGATGGCCGCCGAATCCAAATTGATAAAGCGTCGGGCACTGTTGGGCTTCGGTCGCGATCACGCGAATGTCGGGATGCGACTTACGCAAGCGATCACCCGCCGCAATCGTGCCGGCGCTGCCCGTGGCCGAGACATAACCCGCGAGCCGATGACCAGGGGCGACTTGCTCGAAAATGTCCTGAATCGCCGCGGCAGTGACATGATAGTGCCAGCAAGGGTTGCCGAACTCCTCGAACTGATTGAAGATCACGCACTCGGGTCGCGTTTTGCGAATCTCCCAGCACTTGTCGTAAATCTCTTTGACGTTGGACTCGCAACCGGGAGTGGCGATCACCTCGGCGCCGATTTCCTTGAGCCATTCAAACCGCTCGCGGCTCATCTCTTCGGGCAAAATCGCGACCGCCGTGCAGCCTAACAGGGCTGAATCAAAAGCGCCGCCCCGGCAGTAGTTGCCCGTGCTGGGCCAGACAGCCTTTTGCGAGGTAGGATCGAACTGGCCACTCACGAGCTTGGGAATCAAGCAGCCATAGGCGGCACCGACTTTATGCGCGCCGGTGGGGAAGTATTTCCCCATGATGCCAATGATGCGCGTGTCGACGCCCGTAAGTTCCGAGGGAAATTCGATCCAGTTGCCGTCGTTGAACAACCCGCCTTTTTCGACCGGTTCATTCTTCCAAGTGATGCGAAACAAGTTTACCGGGTCGATGTCCCACAGGCCGACTTGGCGGAGACGGTTTTTGATTTTGTCGGGAACCGACTCGGGGTTCCGCATCTGAGCGAACGTGGGAAGCAACACCTTCCGCTCGCGGAAGCGCTCAATCGTGCGGGCCAACACTTGTTCGTTAATCTGCATCGCCTACTCCAGACATTCTTTTCACCACGGAGGCACGGAGAGCACAGAGGTAATGACACATTCTTACATCTGTATGCTCTAATTATTAATTTTCGACTTATTCGACTACCGCCGCAATCGCTGTTAAATCTGGTTTGACTCGTATTGGTTGGCCTCCGGCGCGGATCGAGCTGCGGATGTCTTTGAGTCCGCTACCGGTGACCATCGCGAGCACCGATTCGCCTGGCATGATGATTTTGTCGTCAATTGCGGCAACCAGTCCAGCCAACGCCGCTGCGGCCGCTGGTTCAGCGAACACGCCGTGTTTGCCGGACAAGCGAATCGCATCGAGGATTTGTTCGTCGCTCACACAAACCACCACGCCGTTGGCAGCGCGGAGCGCATTCACGGCCTTGCGCCAATTGCGCGGGACTTGCACATCGATGCTATCGGCCATCGTGGTCCCGTTACCGGGAGCTGGGAGTTTATTGTGTTCCAGTGCATAGGGAATCGGTGCCACGCCCGCCGCTTGCACGCCCAAGAGTCGGGGCAGCCGGTCGATGACACCGAGCGCGCGCATTTCGGCGAGTCCTTTCCAGATGCCGGCAATCGTGCATCCATCGCCGATGCTGACGGCGACCCAATCGGGGACACCACCAAACGCGGCCACTTGCTCGGCGATTTCGAGGCCGCCGGTTTTTTTGCCTTCCACCAGCACCGGATTGATCGCGCAATTGCGATTGTACCAACCAAATTTTTCGCACGCGGCGGAGCAGAGTTGGTAGGCTTGGTCGTAGGTGCCTTCCACGGCAAACACCCGGGCACCAAACACCAAAAGCTGGGCGAGCTTGGGTTCGGGGGCCGTGCTGGGCACAAAAATGTTGGCCTGCATCCCAGCGAGGGCCGCATGGCAAGCGAGACTCGTGGCTGCGTTGCCGGTTGAGGCGCAGGCAATTGTCGTCGCGCCATGTTCCAAGGCATGGGCCACGCCGACGGAACTCGCGCGATCTTTGAACGAGGCCGAGGGGTTGCGGCCTTCGTCCTTGAGCAGCACGCTCCTAAGCCCCAACTGCTGCGCGAGACGCTCGGCGACGATGATGGGGGTCCAGCCAACTTGCCAATCATGGCGGATCGAAGCGGGCTGGAGCGGCAACAGTTCCGCATAGCGCCAGTGATTGAGCGAGCGTGAGGCAAGCGGCTTGGTGTCCCATGCTTTCCGCACGGCTGCGAGATCGAAACGGAAATCGAGAATTCCTTCCGCTGGCCCGCACTTCTCACAGGTCATCCAGATTCGCGACTCACCCTCAGCCGAGAATATTGACCCGCAGTTGACACATTCTAGTTCTTGAATCATCCACCAATCCTTCAAATTGACACAAGTTTGCACTCTAGCTCAGTCATCGAAGTGAAGCTAGTGGAGCAGCGGTGGCGCAGATAGAATCGGGGCTAGGCGAGCGATTAACCTGCGGAAATCACCTAGTAGCAAGCGAGCACGGGCATATGGTCGATTTGTTTTGCACTCCGTTCGTTGAGCTGATCGATCGCATGCGGCTCGAGTACGCGCGGCAGGAGGCGATGTTCGATCTGCCAAGGCGCAAGTGGTTTGTGCCAGACCGTGACAGCCTCGATCTGTCAGTGAAGTTTCATGGCCAGTTGGCGGGGAATCCGGCTGGTCCCGCGTCGGGGCCTCAAACGCAAATGGCCCAGAATTTGGTGCTCTCGTGGCTCGCAGGCTCGCGGATCATGGAGCTTAAGACCGTGCAAGTGAACGATGCCCTGCAAATTGCGCGGCCCTGCATCGACGCGACAAACGTCGGTTACAACATCGAGTGGTCGCAAGAGCTTAAGGTCCACGAATCGCTCGACCAGTACGTGCAAGGGGCGATGCTCATTCACATGCTGCGGCATGCGCCGGGTGAGTTTGGCAATCCCTTCGGCGAGAACGACATGGCAAGCGTTAGCGGAGAAACCGTGTTTGATATGTCGGTGGGTTACGATCTCGCGGGGATTCAAACGGAAAAAGTCGTCGGCTTCATTCGCGGCATGATGGACGCGTCGGCCAGCGTCGATCGACTCCGCGATCAATTGCCCCACCGCCTACGCAAGCTGCGCGACCTTGATTACCCCACGAAGCTCAGCCGCAGCATCACGCTCTCGACGTTCCATGGCTGCCCCGCCGATGAGATTGAACGCATTTGCGAATTCTTGCTCACGGAACTCGGCGTCGATGTGATTGTGAAAATGAACCCGCCGATGTTGGGAAAAGATCGGCTCGAACATTTGCTGTACGACGTGATGGGTTACACGGAAATCACCGTGAATCCCCACGCTTACACGAGCGGACTGCTCTTCGAACAATCCATCACGATGTGCCAGCGGTTGAGTGAACTGGCCGCGGCGCGAGGGTTGGGCCTGGGTGCCAAGTTTTCCAACACGCTCGAAGTGACGAATCATCGCGATTTTTTCTCGGCGAGTGAAAAGGTGATGTACTTGTCGGGTTTGCCGCTGCACGTGCTGACGCTCACCTTGGCCAACGAATTTCGGCGGCATGTGGGGCCACGGATGCCGATTTCGTTCTCGGCGGGGATTGATCGCAAGAATGTCGCCACCACGGTCGCCTGCGGGCATGTGCCGGTGACGACTTGCACCGATCTCTTGAAGACCGGTGGTTATGGGCGATTGCCGCCGTATTTCGAGGAGCTTGGCAAGGCGATGCGGGCGGTAGGTGCCACGACGATTGATGACTATTTACTGGATTGCCGGGGGCAGCGAGAAACCACCAGCGGGGATCCTGTGGTGGCTGGTTTTCTCAACAATGCGATCATCGTTGACGAGATTCAGGCCGATTCACGTTATTATGCCGCCGCTAATCGGGCCGTGCCGAAGAAGATCAATTCGCATCTCACGACGTTCGACTGCATCACCTGCGACAAGTGCATTCCGGTGTGCCCGAACGATGCGAACTTTGCGTATCCTGTGGCGGCGGTGGATATTACTTACCGCGACGTGGCAGTGCGGCCCGATGGGAGCGTCGTGGAAGTCGGTGAGTCCAAGCCGTTCCGCGTTGAGCAGACCGAGCAGATCGCCAACTTTGCCGACTACTGCAACCACTGCGGCAATTGCGACACGTTTTGCCCGGAGTACGACGGGCCGTATTTGATGAAACCCAGCTTTTTCGGCAGCCGCGAGGCTTTTGAAGCGGGTGCTCCGCATGATGGCTTTTTTCTCACCGGCGAATTGGGGACGCTCACGCTTATCGCACGCATCGCTGAAATTAATTACAGTCTCAGCGAAGAAGGCAACAATTACGTATTCTCAGATGGCAACGTATCGCTTGCGGTTTCGCCGACCACGCTGGAACTCGCCGCAGGGAGTCAACGACCGGATGAAACGCACACCGTCGACATGGGCCGCTATCACGCGCTGTTAACACTGCTACGCGGGATCAGTGCCGAGGGGCGTGTTCACGCGGTGAATACGCGGTTGTTGGCCGAAATTTAGTTGGCCACGAGCGCGTTGCGGGCGTTCGAGGCGGCGAGATCGACGCGGCGGATGTTGGCCCAATCGTCTTTGTAAACGACCGGCACAAACTTGTTGGTCCCTTCGGCCCCAAATTCCTCGGCAATTTTTGTGCCTTCCCACTGAAAATCAACAAGGGCCGCTTGGATGGCTTCCTTGATTTCCGGCGTGAGATTGTAGGCATAGCCAAACGCGGCGGGGGGGAATTGCTCGGATTGATAAATGCTGCGGAGCTCGTCTCCCTTCACCTCGCCTTTGGCCACCATGCGGGCGAATACGTCGCTGGCAATCGGGGCGGCATCGACGTCGCCGGAGAGCACCGCGTCGATCGAGCCGGCGTGACCATAGGTATAACGCCATTCATAATCGCGTTCTGGTTGCAGTTTTTTCTCTTCCATAAGCAACATCGCCGCTGCTTTGCAGCCTGAGTTGGAGCGCGGGCGGGTGAAGGCGATTTTCTTGCCGCGCAAGTCATCAAGCGTCTTGATCGGGCTGTCGGCTTTGACGATGAACTCCATCTTGTAACCGGCCGAACCATCTTCACGGCCAAACGTGCAGACAGGAATAAAGCCGGCCGTGTTGACCGCGGCGGGGACTTCGCCCGTGCCGAGCGCGGTGATGTGCAGCCGGCCGCTGCGGAGCGCTTCGTACTGCTCACGGGCGTCGGTGAGTCGCAGGTAGCTAACGGGGAGCCCCGTTTTCTCCTTGATGGCGTCCATCAACTCCTGCCACTGGGCGGCTTCGTTGGTGGAATCTTCGGAGGTGATGAACGAGAAAACCAACTCGGTCGGTTTGGACTGGAGCGCGGCATTCTCGGGCGCGTCGGGAAGCAGATCGCCATCAGCGTCTTTGTAGACCGAGTCCATCGTGACGATAGGGTTGAGACTCGTGAAGAAGTTGCTCATCGTGCGGACGAGGTATTGCTCTTGAGCTTCTTTCTCCAACGAAGAAGAAGCATAAGCCGCCCAACCAGCAACCGCAGCAACCACTGCGAGCGCCGCGATGACGCGAGCACGCACAAAACCTAGTTTAGCAATCACGACAAGAGTCTCCGAAAAAGAGGACTTCTTAAAGATTAGTATCAATGGTCTCTTCACCGTTCCGCGTCCCGATAGCACGCCAGGCTGCCAGATCGACATCGTCGCTGACGATGGCTGTGTGACCATCACCGAAGCCCACAACAACGGTACCTGCATGATCACTGCGAGCAGCAATAATCGCGTGTTCGGCAGGAGTATCGGGGATGAAGTTCACCCCGCAATCCTGGCCAGTCCAATTGGGCGGGGCGACGTGATTGTATTGGGTAGAGTCATAGCCAGCAAAAGGCCAGCCGTTGGACCAATCCCCTTTCAGACGCCCCGCGTCATCAAAATTAAATCCATCGGCTACGGGCTTGTAATTCGTCGCTCCTTGGTAGGCCACATCAACACTCACGTTTGGGGCAAGACTATCGGGGCAGCGAATGATCGAAGTCCGGGACGGCAAGGAGTTATTGTCGCCACTTGCACCCTTTACACGCTCCGAGAAAAATGCGGTCTTTGATAACCCGTCGGTGTAAACCTTTGCTTGCAGACCTCGTTCACCAAGAGTGAACGCGCCGTTACCACCAATGTGCCAAAAGTCACCACTAGGTCTGGGTTCGCGGATTGTCATAGTATTGGTTCGTACGCCAGCTCCCGGCCCGTCCCCCCCAAAGTTGCTTCGATAGTTGTTTTCAGAGATAATCTCGCCAGTATTTCCATCACTAGGACAAAGAAATAACCCAGCAGCAGTTGCATAGGCATCATAATGTGGATTTCTGGGATTAAGCATCTTCTTTACTTGAGGCTTATTAAAATCGATCAACTGATAAACATTGTTTGCTTCCATATAAGGCAACAACCAAACATGGACCGAGTAAAATCCTGATTTATCACCTGTCACTGGCCCAGGGTCGTAGCTCGTATACCCACCGTGAACTGCACCGGCTTTAGTCCAGTCTGGAAAAATTCTTCCTGGCGGGAACGTGTTTCGAGCGCTCTCATAGTTAGCCGAGGCCAATGACATCTGCTTGAGATTGTTAACGCATGAGGTCCGCCGCGCCGCTTCACGAGCGGCTTGGATTGCCGGCAGCAAGAGAGCAACCAGCACGCCGATAATGGCGATCACCACCAAGAGCTCCACGAGGGTAAAGCCGCGATCATTACGACCTTGTGCTTTACGATTCAGTGATAGACAACGAAACATGGCGCGACTCCGTCGATTAACCAATTATGAAACCACGAATGACACGAATAGCACGAATGAGGAGCGATCTCTCGCTACAATCTTATTCGTGATATTCGTTTGATTCGCGGTAACTCCAGTCGTTTACGCTCGCATCTCGCCTTCGTTTACGGCTCGCTTGGCAGACTCACGTCCACCCAGACTAGCCGATGATCGGAGCTTGGAAAGGGGAAGGTTCCCACGAGCTTGAACAACGTGTCTGTATTCTGTGGCCAAAATACGGCGGAGGCAACTACTTTTAGATCATTTGACGGTAAAACGTAGTCGAGCCGCAAGTTGCCGGGGCCATTCTCGTCGGCCGCGTCCAGGGTATCTTGCCGAGGACGGCCTTGGTGGCTGTCGTTTATCCCACCCTGCAGCTTTGCCTGTTCTTCCCCACCGTCACTCTCGGGGGCTGGGTAGTTGGCCAGTTCTGGGGCCGCGAGAAGTTTGGCGATTCCTATCTGGCCCTGGCCGTCATGGGAATCGCCATTGAGGTCGCCCATAATGACAAAACTCTCCCCGGCAGGCAGGCCACCGTGTTTGCCGGCATCATCGTAGATGTAATGCTGATCTGCTGATTGGGCCCCTGTCAGGGAAATATAGTCAACCCAAAAGCGGATTTCATCGTGATTGCGGCGGCCATTGCGATCTTCCTCGCCATCAAACGCGGGGGGAGTCGGATGACTCGTGAGCACATGAACAATACGCTCACCAATTTGAATGGGCACATCCCAATGGCTCTTGGAAGACAGGGGAAACTTCTCGAGGGCCTCTGGTGAGTACCAATCCGCGGGCTCAGGGGTACTCAAGTTATCAGGCAATAAAGCGTCGGGCATGTCTTGCCAGGCAAAGTTTTTGAACGTGCGGATTTGTTCGGCAAGAATCGGATACTTCGACAAAATCACCATGCCGTATTGACCAGGATACTGGCCAAAGCCCCAGCAATCGGCCCCATAATCGACACTGCCAGGCTTGTCGGTGAGTCGGCCATTGCGATCCAAATCATGACCGGAATGCATCCCCGTATTTGAGGGAGCAAAGTAGCGATACTTGTACTGAATCGGCTGTGCCGGCCCTTCGGGAGATTCGGAAACATTCTGACCCACTTCAAGATACTTTTTTTGGAACGTCTCGATGAGCTTTCCCTCAGGTTCGTAATCGACTTCATTTAGTAGAAGTACGTCTGGTCGGACTCTTTGGATGATTTCGGCTTCAGCTTGTGCTTGAAGGTCGTCGCCTGTGGCAAGTCGCTCGGCAACTTCTCCTGCGCGCTGAGCGTAGAGTGAGACGTTATACGTGGCGAAACGAATGGTGGGAGGCTCAGCGGCAGGAAGGGACGAAGCAATAGCAAGTGTAACAATCAGCGCTAGGACATCAGTCTTCCAGTCGCCCAGCCATGCCGTGAAAAAATCACACGATAATTGCAATAAACTCATTCACGCCGCCTTGTTTGATACCCCCCTAAGGGGTGCGATGTCTCGCTAAGCATTACATGGGTTAAACAAACTCATTGGCCATAATCAATGGCTTTACGCTTACAATCTAGGCATCGATGCTCCGTTTACGGTGATCATCGCATAAAATTGTTTAGGGACTATGAACCAATCAACGTCCACAGGTTGCGAGTTCCCACTAAGCCATGGTAAGTCCACGGCGTTGAAATAAGTTGAGGCACTCTAAGTACTTAGCAGCAGCAAGTCTTGGAAAGGCAATCCGTAATGTGCCTTCAGAATGCCATTACAAATGGCCTAATCCTTCGTTACGGCCCACATTTTGCAGCACTTTCCGGACCAAGTGGGCCGTAAACTCGATTAAGTTAGGATTTAGGGTAGGCACCTACTTTAACCGTGGAAGTGAGGGTTTTCCACAATTATGATGGATATAGAGCAAAATTCCTTGGTAGATTTCGCACAAACCTCATAATCTCTAAATGATAGCCACATAGTTTGTCTGTATTATCAATTTCGCATCTTCTGAATGAGTTTGTTTTCAGCAGTGCATGGATTAACCTCCGTGGCTGCTTTGTTTTTATCACTGTTGACCAGTCGGAGGAGTTCTAATGAAGAGATCTTGTGTTGCATTTTTCCTCGTCATTGTGGCTTGGGCGTCGATCTGCGGATCGGCTCACGCGAGCCTTTTTTTCGGCGATGAGTTCAATTACCCTAATGGCGATTTGACCATTTACAACGGTGCAGGTGCCAACGTCTCTGGCGGCTTATGGGTTCCACACAGCGGCACGGCCAATCCAACGTCTGTAGTTGTGTCCGGTGGCCAAGCCATTCTGGAGCAGGGAAATCCCGCCAGCGAAGACGTCAGTCGCAGTCTGGGAACTACCCAAGCGGGTGGCACCTTTTACTACGCGGCGGTTGTGACTGTAATGGATGAGCGGGCTGCCCCTGCCACGGAAATTATCAATGAAGATTACTTCATCCACTTCCGCGACAACACGACAACTAACTTCAACGCGCGAACCTTGACCTTGCGTCCGAACAATGCCCTCGACAATGCCACCAAGTTCACGTTCGGGATTGCTCCCACGAGCGTCGGCAGTGGCTCGATCAAGTGGGCTAGCGACCTTAACTACGGCCAGCAATACACGATCGTGGCCTCGTATGAAATCCTGACGGGAAAATCACAACTTTGGGTTGACCCCGTCGATTCGAGCAGCACCAATGTTTCGATCACCGTTGCAAGTGCGTCGCTAATTCAGTCACAGTTCCTTGCCATGCGACAAGACTTTGTGAGCTCGAATGTCGGAGCGAATCGGGTCTTGGTCGATTGTGTTGCTGCTGGTGACACCTTTGACGATGTGTTGGCGGCCTGCACCCCCGTAATACCCGAGCCAACCAGTGTTTCGCTGGCTTTGTTAGGCGCTTGCGGTTTATTCGCACGGCGTCGCCGAGCTTAGTTATCTAGATGTTATCGCCATCCCCAGTCCTTCGCTGGTCCAGGACCAGCGAAGGACGGCTGGCATTGACCATGCCTACACCAAGTTTCCCACCAAGATTCCATGAGGGTAATCGACCATGTCATGTCAGCGCTTACTTAGAATCCCCGTCCTTATACTTGCTATCACAGCTTCGTTACTGATCGGGGTAATGAGCTGTGAAGTTGCAGAGGCTGCCGCGCCGACTCCACGGAAGATCCTCGCCATGTCTCAAACTCAGCCGAATGGCGTTGGGGAATTCTTGGGAGCGCCCTCGGACTCGGTGGTCTTCTATGATGTGACCGATATTGGCAATGGTGCCACCTCGGGGGTGTTTAATAGTTCGCCCCTGTTCTCAGTGTGGATGGGCTACGAGATCTTTGAAGGCGAACGGAATGACATGCCCGAGGGTTTGCCGACGGGCAACCGCGAAGAGTTTTCCGCCTTGACGTTTAACCCCGCCAATGGAACGGTCTACGCCGTGGCTTTTGACAGCGGGCCTGCTTCTGTCCTGGATCCTGTCGGCGACACTCAGGGTGATTTCGATTTATACAAGATCGACTACCAAGCGATCCTCAATGATTTTGAGTCTAATTCACGCCCCATGGGGACGATCTACGCTCCGAAGTTCTTGAATATTACCACAGCTAATGAAGAGTTTCTCCGCGATATCGCTAGCCCACTCTATGACGGCTTAGTCGATGGCAAGGCCAATGATATCCCCCATCCCTCGGATTTGCCGGGTGGGGCTGACCTCACTGTCCACCTAGCGGGAGCCTTTCAGAAGATTGCCGAGCCCGGTCGTTCTCAGTCCCCCTCTTCGTTCTTCGATTACCAACTGGACTTCGTGAACCCAGAGACCCTGGTGCTGATGGATGCCAACTCCGGCACGACCCCCGTCACGGACTTCAACATTCGTATTCTTGATCGGGTAAGCACCAGTCAAGGTGCCGCGACTCCGCCACCCTTGTTTAATGCCGATCAGCAGGGTGGTTATAACAGTTTGAATAACACCCAGTCCTGGAATTCGGTGGTCGCAGGTCGCTTGGGACTGGACTTGGCCACGCAATCCAGCCCCGCCGGTTGGACGATGGTGAATCATGATGGCGTACTTGGAGTTTGGGCCGCCGACGCTGATGGCGGCGGCGACGACATAGCGTTTTACGAACTCGATCTCTCAGGCGCGGTTCCTGTCGCCACCAAGAAGGAGCTCTTCAGTTCACCTTCGGGGGGTGCTTACCCAAACCAAATCGGGTTGGCCGAGGATCCTTCCGTGGATACGACGACTAATAATGGTGATATCGACTACCTGTTTGTCGACAAAGAAGGCAACCTCGTCGTGGTGGAAAGTGGCTTCTTTGATCCCAATCCAGCCCCCGGCGCTCAAACTGGCGCTGATATGACCGTTCCACCAGACGGAATTGCCGACCCGGCGTTTGAACCGCGTGTATTTACCGTTGGTATCTCGGACTACGATAGTCCCGACTCCAACGGGAGCGGCGTTGATGAAGTGGTTCCGAGCGGACCAGCGGGGACAGGATTCAATGATACCGCTCCTTGGACTGTCGGCCCCTATTTGCCGATTTCGGGAGCAAATGATAACGACACCGCGGTAACCAACGCCACTCGCATCGCCTACGACAAGAGCACTGGTTATCTCTACATCGTCGATCAGGACACTGGGTTCTTCGAGGATATTTATGTGTTCGATCCCGCGTCGGGAACGATTGTTTATCATGAATTGCGACCCTTCGACATTGGCATTTTCAATGAAGGCACGCTCGAAGTTTTCACGCGCGGTGATATCGATGGCAGCGGAGTCGTTGATTACAAGGATATCCTGGCTCTCAAAGATGCGATAACCGATCCGACGCTTGGTGGTACCGTAAGTTCCGCAGTCGGCGGAGAATGGCATGACCTTACGGGTGACATGACCGTCACGGCGGCAGATGTCACCGAGTTGGTGTCCGACATCTTGGGAACTGCCTTGGGAGATTTCGATCTTGATGGTGACGTGGACGGACGAGACTTTTTGTCTTGGCAACGTGGAACGGGCATGTTCGATGGCACGGACTTGGCCGATTGGCAACTCAACTATGGCTTTAGCAATATGGGACCATTGACGGCCGGCTTGGCCGTTCCCGAGCCAGGGACGCTGGCCATGTGTGGACTGATTATTGTTTACGGAACTTTGTTGGGACGCAGTCGCGGAAACTTGCGGGTGAAGTAGATCCTGCGCCTATCCGCAATATCTCACAAATTCGCGGGCATTTGGGTGGATGAGGTTATAATTCAAGGCATGTGGCCCAAATGGGGCGTGCATTGTCGTACCTACCGCTTGAATGAACAACGCGGCATCAGGCTTCCCCTGAGGACTAGCGACTGCTCAATTTCTTTGCAGAAGAGGACTACTAATGAAATCATTTTTTTCGGTGGGAGCTTTTTTCAGGGGTACATTCTTGCAGCGAGCCTGCCTGTGTATCTCGGCCATGGCAACTAGCACTGCGGCGTTTGCTCAGATTGAAGTTCTCGAGGTGATGTACAACGCCACGGATGACACAGCGTGGGAATGGATTGAAGTTCGCAATACGGGCGGCTCCGCCATCAACCTCAATGGATACCTTGGTTTCAATCTGGGTGATGCCGATATCACAGATCCAAACCCAACTATTGATAGTGGCGTCGATCCCGATACCACAATCAATCCCGGTGAAATCGCGATCATCTACGACGGCTTCTATGGCACGGCCAATCCCAACAACTTCGTGGATCAGAAATTCCGCGATGGCTGGGGTTTGGGCGCTGGCATTAAAGTCATTGGTGCCCAATTCTTTCCGGCTTTGACGAATACCGTAGGTGCCCAAGGGCAATCGATTGGCTTTTGGGCTTCTGATGCGGCTTGGAAGACGGACCAAACTCCTATTGAAGATGATCCGATCAACAACCCCGGCGTGTTTACAAATCGTACCACAAGCTTTGCCAACGCAGCTTTCAGTCTCGACTACTCTGGTGCCACTTTTCCCTCGGTTGACGGTGTTTCGTCGATCACTTGGACGGGTAATGGCAGTAATCAAGTCGGCACCAATTGGGTGCAAAGCGTGAGTGGTTCTAACGGTGCTGTGACAAGTTCCCTGGTAACATTTCCAGGCTCGGTCAACAGTGCCAATGATGTGGGTAATCCTGGAATCGCGCCCCCAGGTACTCCAGCCACTACCGGTTTGCACATCACCGAGATTATGTACGATCCGGCGAGCTCCGAGACTGATCCTCGGTGGGAATGGGTTGAAATCTACAACAGCACAGGTGCTGCAATCGATTTGGCTGGCTATGTGCTCGATGATTTCAATGCCACCGCGCACGCATCAGCCAACATTGCAGCCGGCTCTGTCCCGGCCGGCGGCACTGCGGTTCTCTACAACAGTATTCTCACTGGTGCTGACTTCGCTGCGGCATGGGGAGCAACCTTAAATTTAGTGCCCGTGACAAATTGGACAGTTGCCGTGATGTCGCTAAACAACTCTCCGAGTGGTACGGCTCCCTTTAGACAAGAATCTGTCGCACTTTGGAGTAGCTTTGCCAGTTATACGGGCGACAATGTCACTCAAGCAAATGCCGTGGCAAAGTTGGAGTATAATGAAGGCACGGGCTTCCCAACGCTATCAAATGGCCCGTCGATTACCCTGGCCGATTTGAGTTTCGATCCCAATGATGGTGCGAGTTGGGACAATGCTATTAATGGTGATGCGATTGGCTCGTTTAATGCCACGGCTCTTAGTGGTATCTTGACCTTGCACCCCGGCGGTGACGTTGGCAGCCCTGGTTCGTTTACTGTTGTGGTTGGCGGCACCCCCGGTGACTTCGACGGCGACAGCGACGTTGATGGCCGGGATTTTCTGGTTTGGCAGCGTGGTGGATCGCCAGTGCCTTTCAGCGCGGCTGATTTGGCCACTTGGCAGGGTGCTTACAACGGCGGTTTGTTGTCCGCCGTCAGCGTGCCCGAGCCGACCTCGCTCGCGATGCTGGCCTTGGCCCTCGTGCCAATGGTCTGCGGTCGTAAGCGGTAGGTTGAAACGCGTTGTGGGAAACTAACAACGGCCATGCTTGCTACGGCGGGCATGGCCGTTTTGCCATTCGCAGTTTTGTTTTTTGGTGGAGCAGATTAGGAACGGGCGGATGTTACAGAAAAGACGATCGATGGCGCTGTGGGCGCTCCTGCTGTTTGTCGCGGCGCTAAGCCGACAAGCGGCGGGTGCGCAGTATGATCCGCCGACAACCTACTACAGCGCGGCCACTGGCACGGGCGCAACACTCAAAAGCCAGTTGCAATCGATCATTAGTGTGATGGTCAACGTTTCCTATGACAACGCTCGTTTTTCAGCACCCTACACCGATCCCGATCCGAATGTTCCCGGTAATATTCTATTGATCTATGATCGTGACTCCGTTGATGAAACGTGGAGTACGAGTCCCTTGATCTGGAACCGGGAGCACATTTGGCCACAATCGCGACTCGGTACGGCGAGTGACTCGGATCAGTTCAATCTTCGACCGTGTGATCCGACAATTAACTCCACTCGCGGCAATGATGCCTTTGGCCTCGACACGACGACGGGCTCACATGGATCAGTTGGTGCCGATCACTATTATCCTGGCGATGCTGATGCCGGGGACGTAGCGCGCTCACAATTTTACATGGCTACGCGTTACAGCACGTTGAGCTTGACCGATTCTGCTCTCCCCACAACTGGGGGAACGCAGATGGGAGATTTGTCATCGCTGTTAAGATACCACTACCGCGACGTGCCAGACACCTTTGAACGCCGGCGGAATCACGCGATCTACGGACTCGCCGGCGATGGTGCTCCCGCGATAACCAACCCTTATCGCCAACAGAATCGCAACCCCTTCGTGGATCGACCTGAGTATGTGTGGTCGGTGTTCGCCAATCAGGCGAACGATTCGCAGCTTTATGTCGGCGGCTCGCCAAATGCTAGTGGCGGATCGACGCTTGACTTGAACCTTGGTCCGGTGATCGTGGGAGCGGCCGTGCCTGCGGCTCAGAATGTCACGCTTAGCAAGAATGGTATCAATGGCACGTACTTTGAAGTCACCACCAGTGGCCTCGCGACTTCGTCGATCACGGGTCGCTTGAACGCGTTTCAGATTCTCACCTCGGGAACCGACAGCAAAACGCTCTCCGTGGGACTCAACACCAACACCGCCACGGCCGGCCAGCGCACGGGAACGGTGACGGTCAACAACCTCGACATCACCACCGCCGGCGGGAGCGGCCGCGGCAATAATGACGCCAACGACGCGATCAACCTGTCGCTTGATGTGCTTGCGCATGCGAATCCTTCGTTTTCGTTGGCGAGCGATCAGAACTCGCTCAACTATGACTTTGGAACGGTCACGCTGGGGAGCAATGTCCCTGCTTTTCAGTTCGACATCGCCAATCTCGTGGGGACGGCAGGCTTCACGGCTAAGTTGGATCTCGACTCGATTCTCGCTGCCGGTGACTCCCCCAAATTTCCAACTGACTTGGCTCCGTTTAGCGGTGGCACGGCGCTCGCGGCGGGATTGTCCGATTCGTTTATCGCCGCGATTGACACCTCGGCGGTGGGGAGTTTCGCGGCCACTTACACGCTCAATTTTTCAGACGAGAACTTAGCCGGGGCGATTGGTTTGGGAAGTTTGGTTCTCAACCTCACCGGGAGCGTGGAAAACACCTTCGTCGACACCGCCGACTTCGATGAAGATGGCGACGTCGACGGCAGGGATTTCCTCACTTGGCAACGCGGGTTCGGCACGGGCACCACACTCGGCGAAGGCGACGCCGACAACAGCACGAGCGTCGATGGTGCTGATCTGCTGATTTGGCAGGAGCAGTATGGCGAAGGTGGAGGGGGATTGGTCGCGACATTGGCCGTTCCCGAGCCTCATTCCGCAGCACTATGCGTTTTCATAATGGCGTGGGCTTTTTCACGACGAACCCGTGGCACAAACAGGATTTGAGTACGGTTTTCATAGAGCATTGCCGCAATTTCGTTGTGAATCCCGCTTAGGCAGAGTTTAATGGAAGAGGGCACCAGCGCGGCGCGCGGGATAACAATACGGAGCAGTTTGATGTCATTGGGAAATCTTCAAACCCGATTTTGCCGCTGCGCGTTTCTGCTCGCATTTTTGCTCTGCTCGAACACGCAGGCCCAACTGCGGGTCGTGACGTACAACACGGCCACCGCACAGTCGGGTAGCGGTACTCAAACCGCGCGGCTGCCGTACTCCTCGACCATCTTGGAGGCTATCGGACTGGAGAGTGTCAACGGTTTGGCCCGTCCCATTGATGTGCTTCTCCTGCAAGAGCAGTTCAACTTGGGTGTCACGACGGACTCGTTCGTCGACGTGCTCAATGATTTGTACGATCCCGTGAATCGCGCGATGTACGCCCGTGGGGATGTGAGTGGAGCTGCGAGTAGCGATTTCAATCCATCGCCCGGCTTGCAGGGCAGCGGCGGGCGGCCAGCGATGATCTACAATACGCAGACTGTGGAGCTCATCAGCGAAGCCTCGTTTGGTTCGGTGGGTCCAAACGAAGCTCAAGCGCGACAGTTTTTGCGGTATGAGTTTCGGCCCGTGGGCTACGATGCCAACGCCGTTTTTTATGCCTACAGTTCTCATTATCGCGCGGGTGATGATGGGATCAACGCGACTAGCCGGTTCAATGAAGCGGTAGTGCTGCGCACCAACTCGGATGCCCTGGGGGAAGGAACGCATGCGATTTATGCGGGGGATTACAACATTCCCAGCAGCAACGCCACTATGTACCAGCATTTGCTTTCCAGTGGTAATGGGCAGGCCTTCGATCCCGTGAGTTCCCCGGGGACTTGGCTTGATAATGCTTCCTTCAAGCATCTCCACACACAGTCTCCCGCAGCTACCGGGGAAAATATACCTGGCTACGCGGGGGGTGGCATGGACGACCGCTTTGATTTTCAGCTTGTGACTGGCGAGCTACTTGATAATGAGGGGATGAGCATACTCCCCAATAGCTACCATGTGTTTGGCAATAATGGCACGCATACTCTCAACGGCAGCATCACCACAGGCACGGGCGCTTCGGTGGCTGTCCTTGATGCACTGATCAATAACAGCGATCACTTACCAGTGGTCGCCGACTATCAACTCCCTGCCAAAATGCTGGCCACGCTGGCTGCGATCCCAACCAATGTCGCCCAAGGGGCAACCGTGGGCATCGACGTGTTTGTTGAGAATGTTGCCGACGTGCTGAATGCCAGTTGGGCAGATGAACTCGACTATACCATCAGCGTGAGCGGATCGCTTTTGGGAAGCGCCACCGACACGAGTTTCCCCCTTGCTGGTGCCAACACGCACCAGATTTTCTTGAACACGGGTACCGAAGGTTTTCGGGCTGGCGTGGTGACGGTTTCAGCCCTCAGTCAAGGTGCCGCCAATGCCCTTTATCAGTTTCCCGTGAACTTCACGGTGGGATCGGGTAACGGCGGGCCTGTGTTTGGCGTGGTTGCCAAAGATACTTTTGATGAGGATGAGAATTTGCTGAGCTATTCCCAGACGCCATTGGCCAACACTTTCACTGATCCCCAAGACGGGTTTCAGCAATATCAGGTTGGGGTGAGCACCTCCATTCCCAACGCGCTTAAGGATGATTCCACCAATGGTTTTTCGATAGACGCCATCGGCGTGGTCAACACTGCTGTAAAGACCGATATCTGGTTTGGGATCAACGACTTGGAAAACGGTAATAATCCAGGTGGTACGGGCAGTGTCGTATGGGAATTCGATGTGAGCGGTGCCATCGACATGCAAGTCTCGATTGACATGGCTGCCATGGGAGATTTTGAAGACGGTGAGGACACCTACAATTGGACGTACCAGATCGATGACGGGCCGATTCTCGAACTTTTCACTTCTTCGGTAGACAATAATCATCCTAACGTGCCCTACACCATGGCAGATGGAGATGTCGTCAATCTGCCCGATCCACTATTCATGACCACTGCCCAGGACGAGACCGTTCAGCTCACAAACTCTTTCCAGACGCTTACGTCGCTCATCAGCGGGCTGGGCGACGTACTCACTATCACTCTTGATGTTGTCAACAACGCCGACGAACCATATGCCTTCGACAACCTGATTATCGAGGGCACGACTTTCGTCGAATTTCTGGAAGCTGACTTCAATCAGGACGGCAACGTCGACGGGCTCGACTTGGCCGAGTGGCAAGGGGACTATGGCTTGAACAGCGATTCCGACGCCGACTTCGATGGCGATTCCGACGGTCGAGACTTTCTCATCTGGCAGCAGCAATTTGGCCAAAGCACCCTGCCGCTGATAGCCGCATCCACGGCTGTGATCCCCGAGCCGACAGGGCTGCTGCTGGCCACCCTCTGTGGCGGATTGGCGCTGGTTTGCCGACTGCCCGTTGGGTAGTAATCAAGCGGTAAACCACACAATCGCATGGCTTTAGGATTACTTCCTCGGCAGCCACCACCCGGCACGGCGATAATGCGTTTAAGTCCATTGCGACTTCTACCTAGAACTGTGAAGATTGGCCAATTCTCGGGAAAAATAGCAGACAACGTCTAAAACGGTTGTTACGATGTGGTATTAGATGCAACAAGGGAGGCCGTCGTGCTGACTGGTTACAGTGTTTACTAGATACTGGGGGTCAGGCTGGCCGCGGCGTTGAGCATTTACCAGTGGATGTGGACCCCGACTTTCAGCAGGAGATGAGCTAATGAAGAAATTAATGTTTTCGCTTCTAAGTTTGACTGTGTTATTCACAGCCAACGCGAGTGCCTCACTAATTATTAGTGGCGTTGTTGACGGGCCTAGAACCGGCGGCACCCCTAAGGCAATTGAACTCTATGCCTGTGAGGACATCCCTGACCTCTCGATTTATAACATCGAAACCCCCAACAACGGTGCCGTTGCCGTTGGCTCTGAGTTCGCTCTTTCTGGTTCCATGTTGGCAGGTGATTACTTTTACGTAGCTAGCGATACCGCCAACTTCACTGCGTACTTTGGCTTTGCCCCGGACTTAGTCAATGGTGTCGCCAACATCAACGGTGATGACAATGTCATTCTTTACGAGAGTACCGTGACAGTCGACCAGTTTGGCGTAAATGGGCAAGATGGTACGGGAACTCCCTGGGACTACCTCGATGGCTTTGCATATCGCATTGATGAAACTGGCCCAGACCCCGTTTTTGCCATCGCCAATTGGACCTTCAGCGGGATCGATTTCCTCGACTCTCAAGGGACTGCCGGCGTGAATGGTACCGGGGGTAAGACAGTTCCTTTTGGCACTTTCACCAAGACTTGCATTCCCGAGCCCGCCAGCATTGCTTTGATGTTTGGCTGCTTCGGCGCTTTGGCGTTCCGTCGCAAATAAGCGATATTTTGAAACTGATACTTGATTAAACAAAAAGTCCCGGGGATTGCCATCCCCGGGCTTTTTTTATTTCGTCGTGATTGAGCGCCAACGGTCGCGCTCTTGAATGAGTTGGGCGACAACGCTCACGGCGATCTCGCCGGGTTGGTTGGTGCCTATCGGCAGCCCAATCGGGCAGTGAAATGCTGCGGCTTGCGTTTTTTCGATCCCTGCCTCGACAAGTTCTCGCACCAACACGGAACGTTTTGCCTTGCTACCGATGACACCCAGGTAAGGAAACGTGCGGCCTTGGCGGAAGATTTCCGCAAGCACCGGCCGATCCGTGGCGTGCCCCATGGTCATGCAGAGCACAAAGGCATCGCTGGGGAGCGCGGCGACTTGACCGGGGAGGTCGTCGACATGAATTTTTACGAGCCGTTCGCCATCAGGAATCTTTGCGAGCCATTCCTCGCGGGAATCGATGCACATTGTCTGGCAATCAAGCTGACCCAGGCATTGCACCACGGCACTCGCCACATGCCCGGCACCGAAGATTACGACGCGCCAGTCACAGTGGTTGTAAGCTTCAAAGAAAAGTTTCACCACGCCACCGCAAGTCATCCCTACGTCGCGCTGCAGGTTCCACTCAACAAGCTGGTGCGCGGTGGCCGCAGCATCTCGTTGGGTAAGCATCGCCTGGGCATGCTGGATTGCTTTGAATTCAACCTTGCCGCCACCCACCGTGCCAGAGTGCAGTCCCGCGGACGTGACCAGCATTTTGCTGCCGGTATCCTGCGGGGTGCTGCCCACGGCCTCGACCATGGTCACACTCACAAACGGCACGCCGCTGCGAGCGAGTTCAGCGAGGCGTTCAACAAATCCGTGAGGAGTGGGCATGAAGAATTGCGGAGTGCAGATTTCGGAATCAATCTAAACGGGTCAGCTTACCGGCGCGGGCAACGGCTTTTGCGATAAAACAGTCATCACGCGTAGCAGCTCTTCGCCGGTCGCAGGCAGTTTGAGGTCGATCTCGGCCTCGCCATTGACATAGGACAGGGCATTCTTGGCTGCCGCCCAAACCGCGAGGGCCATCATTAGCGGCGGCTCGCCCACGGCCTTGCTACTGGCGACATTGTGGGTGTTGTCGTCGTTGGGGAACAGATCAACATTGAAGACCTGCGGGATGTCAGTGATCGCGGGGATTTTGTAAGTAGTCGGCGAATGCGACAGCAACTCGCCCCGTTCGTTATAAACCAAGCACTCGTTGGTGACCCAACCCATGCCCTGAATGAAGCCGCCGATGATTTGCCCTCGGTCTATTCCGGGATTAATAGAGTTACCGATATCGATTAACAGGTCAGTGCGCAGCACGCGCATCTCGCCGGTGAATCGATCGATAACAACCTCAGCCACAGCGGCACCCTGAGTGAAATAGAAAAAAGGCGTGCCCCGACCAGTTTCACGGTTGAAATCGATGCCGGGAGTGGCGAAGAAGCCGCGTGCGCCCAGATCAACCCGCTCACGGCGGGCATCGTCGCACAATTGCCCGAAACCGACGCGCACCCGCGGTTGGCGGTCGTCGTACACTTGCCCGTCCTCAAAACAAATGTGTTCCGGCGAGGCGACCAATCCCGATTCGCTATCGGCAAGGTGTTCCGCCGCAAAGTTCCGCAGCCGGGCTTTGATTTCCTGGCAGGCGATCACCGCCGCGGCACCGTTGAGGTCGGTGCTGGCCGACGCCGCCGTGGGCGAGGTGTTGTTATTCTTTTCAGTGCTAGTGGCCATGACAAGCACGCAATGCGGATCGATGGCAAACTCGTCAGCCACAAGCTGGCGGATTTTGACGTTCACCCCTTGGCCCATTTCCGTCGCCCCGGTCGAGACCTGCACCGTGCCGTCGGTGTAGACGTTGACCAAGGCGTTGCCTTGATTGAGAAACTTGGTGGTGAACGAAATGCCGAACTTGATTCCGGTCAAAGCGAGCCCGCGCACTTGCAACCGCGATTTGGCGTTGAAGTCGTCGATCTCGGCGCGGCGACTTTTGTACGAGGAACTTGCGGCGAGTTTCGTGAAAATCTCGGTGAGATGATTCTTGTCGACCACTTGGCCGTAGGGGGTGACGTTACGGCTGTCGACGCCATAGACATTGGCTTGCCGCACTTCGAGGGCGTCAATTCCCAAATATTCAGCAATCGATTCGAGTACGTTCTCGGTGACGGCCATGCCTTGTGGCCCGCCGAAACCACGAAACGCCGTGTTTGGGGGCAGATTCGTAAAGCAAACTTTGCCGGTGAATTCCGCGTTGGAAAAATAGTAACAATTGTCCGCGTGCAGCAGCGTGCGTTCCATCACCGAGGGGGAAAGATCGGTTGTGGCACCGCCATTCGAGAAAAATTCATAGCGGACGGCAAGCACCTGCCCGGCATCATTGAAACCAACTTCCCAGCGTGTGAGATATTCGTGCCGCTTGCCGGTGACGCGCATGTCGTCGTCTTTGTTGTAAATCACGCGAGCCGAGCGACCCGTCTTCTGTGCAACGAGCGCGGCCATGATCGCGGGGATGGCAGCTTGCGATTCCTTACCGCCGAAGGCCCCGCCCATGCGTTTGCAAATGCAGACGACTTGATGCAGCCCCAGCCCGAGCACTTCCGCCACGACGGCTTGAATCTCAGTGGGATTTTGAGTCGACGAATGAACGACTAACTGCCCCTGCTCACCGGGGTAAGCAATCGCTGCCTGGGATTCGAGATAAAATTGCTCCTGCCCACCGCTGTTGAAAGTTCCCTGCAAACGGTGCGGGGCGGTGGCGAGATTCTCAGCGACCTTGCCGCGAGCGATGCGGCGCACCGGGCCAAGATAGCGGTTCTCACGGATCGCATGTTCGATGGTAAGGATCGGCGTCCTTGCGTGGCACTCGATTTTCACGACACGGCGAGCCTCGGCTAACGCTTCCGGCGTTTCCGCGGCGATGACCACCACGGGCTGGCCGACGTAAAGGACTTCGCCATCCGCCAGAAACGGATCGTCGGCCACGATCAAGCCGAAAACATTGTGCCCACTAACGTCTGCAGCGGTATAGCAGCCGACGACTCCAGGAATTTGCAAAGCGGCTTGAACATCAATCTCCGTGATTTCGCCACTTGCCACGGGGCTGCCAACAAAACCGACGTGCAATTCACCAGCCATGGCGGGGAAATCGTCGATGAACAAGGCCTGCCCCGTGACATGGCCGGGGGCTGCGTCGTGAGGCAGTGATTTTCCAACGGAATTGGTCATAGTTCGGCCCTCTAAACCAACACAGCGTCGGGTTGGTTTTCCAAGAAAAACTTCACCAACACGTTGCGGGTAAGCTGCCACCGATAATCGGCGGAGCCACGGACATCGCTGATCGGGGTGACTTCGGCCACGGCTCGATCCCCAGCTTCGCGCACGGTAGCTTCGCTAAACTCTCGGCCTATCAAGAATGATTCGGTTTGACGGGCTCGCAAGACAATGGGACCGACGGCACCAAGGGCGATGGCAGCTTGCGCAATTGTGTTACCGTCGAGGCGTAGCTTGACCGCAGCGGTGAACGAGGAAATATCCAAATCCCGCCGCCGCGAGACCTTGTAAAGTCCGAGTAAATCGCTCTCTTCGGGAAGCGGGACGGAAATCTTGGTGAGCAGTTCTCCGGGTCGCAAATCAAACTTCTTGTAGCCTTGGTAAAAACTATTGATATTCACGGTCCGCTGGCCGGCTTCTGAAGACAGTTCGAGCCCGGCGTCCATCACATGCAAAAACGGTAAGGAATCGGCAATCGGCGAGGCGTTGATGAGATTGCCGCCGATGGTGCCGACATTGCGAATCTGCGGTGAACCAAACAAATTGAGCACCCGGTGAAACGCGGGAGCTAGGTCTTGATAGGCTGCTTCGACAGCGGTCCACGATGCGCGGGCACCGATGACCAATTGCTCGTCAATGAGCTCGATGTTCGTGAGTTCGGTGAGGCGATTCAAATCGAGCAGCGTCTCGGGAAGTTGCAAGCCTTTGTTCACACGTACGCCAATATCCGTCGCACCGGAGACAATCATCGCCTGGGGATGTTCCTTAAGATAGCTCAGCGCAGCAGGCAAGCTATGGGGGCAAGCCACTGATTTGCCTGCGCTATCAGTCGACAGAATATCGTCGTTCTCGTGAGCTGCAAAGTCGGCCAAGAGCGGAGCAGGGGGGAAGGACTCCGAGAGCCGCTGCTGCTGCTCTTTCCCCCCAGCGGCCAAGCCGGCTTCAATGATTGCCGTGTAGCCGGTGCAGCGGCACAAATTGCCCGTCAGACCGTATTTCAAACCCTCCGCCTGTGCGACACAGCCGTTCTCACTCATGCCGGTCATCGTCATCACAAAGCCGGGAGTGCAGAAGCCACATTGCGAACCGTGGCAGTCAATCATCGCCTGCTGGATGGCACTCAACTCACCCGCCTGGGCCAAGCCCTCAATGGTGACAACGTGCGTACAATCAAGCTGGAAGAGAAACTGGATGCAGGAATCGACCGCCAGATAGCGCAATCCCTGGTCGGTAGACCGACCGACGAGCACGGAGCAAGCTCCGCAATCCCCTTCGCTGCAAACGATTTTCGTGCCGATGAGCCCCATTCGGCGGCGGAGAAAGTCTGAGAGCGACAATCTCGCCTGCTCGCCGCGAATTTCCTGCCGGATACCGTTGATGTAGATTAGGGCATAATCGCGCATGGGCCATCATGTTTCGCAAAACCGCTGAACGACCCAAACGCCGTTGGCAAAAGTGGCGGAACGACTACGTCTGTGGGCGTCAGAACACTCTTTAACTTAGTTTCGCAGATAATTCTAAGCCAGACCTTTTATTGGCCTGCGTAGTTACCGAAGGCACGAATTGTCGAGAAATTGACAAGCTCCCGCAGCGAACAGAAGCGGTCTGCCTATACAACTGTCTCCCAACTCATCGCCATAAACACGCCTGCAGCAATCAGCCCGCCGAGGATGGGGCCGATCACGGGAATCCAAGCATAAGACCAATCGCAATCGCGCTTGCCGGGAATTGGTAAGACCGCGTGCATGATGCGTGGGCCGAGATCGCGGGCCGGGTTGATGGCATAGCCCGTCGTGCCACCGAGTGAAAGGCCGATGGCGAGCACCAGCATCCCCACGGGGAGCGCACCGAGCGAGCCCAGGCCGAGGATTGCTTTCTCCGGGCCAACCGAGGGTGCCTCGGCCATGAGCACGGCGAACACCAACACGAACGTGCCAATGATTTCGCTGAACAGATTGGGCACGACACTGCGAATCGCTGGACCGGTGCAGAAGGTGGCGAGTTTGGCGTCGGGATCGTCGCTGGCTGTGTAATGCGCTATGTAGGTCAAGTAAACCAGCGTTGCCCCAGCCATTGCGCCCGTCATCTGTGCGAAAATGTAACCTCCTATCGAGCCATCGAACTTACCTGCTGCCGTCAAACCCAGTGTCACGGCGGGATTGAGGTGACCACCACTCGCGACAGCCACGCATGACACCGCAACGAACACGGCCATACCCCAACCGAAGGTGATGACGATCCAGCCGCTCGCGTGGCCCTTCGTTTTGCTGAGCACAACATTCGCGACGACTCCGTTGCCTAACAAAATGAGCAGCATGGTCCCGATAAATTCTCCGACAAGCGGCGACATAGAGTGGCTCCAAGAATATGAGAAGATATGAGGTTATGGTTGTGCCCAACCCTTGGCGCGATCGACCGCTCGACGCCAAGTGGCGCGGCGCGTGGCGGCTTCGTCAGCGCTGATCCGTGGCTCGAAACGCCGATCTACGGCCCAGTGCGGGGCGATGGCTTCGCGCGACGGCCATACTCCCACGGCAATTCCCGCCAGATAAGCCGCGCCGAGCGCTGTGGTTTCGGTAACTTTGGGCCTGACGACGGGAAGCTGCGCCAAGTCGGCTTGAATCTGCAAGAGTGTGTCGTTCACACTTGCGCCGCCATCGACACGCAGTTCAGCGATTTCGTGGCCCACATCGTCTTGCATGCCAGCAATGAGATCGGCCACTTGCAAAGCGATTCCTTCGAGGGCCGCACGCGCAATGTGACCGGCTGTCGTGCCCCCAGTAATCCCGATAATCGTGCCACGCGCGTAGGGATCCCAGTCGGGAGCTCCCAATCCCGCAAAGGCGGGCACAAAGGAAACGCCGCCGTTATCGGAGACTGAGTTAGCAAGCGATTCGACATCGCTGGAGGATTTAATGATGCCGAGCCCATCGCGGAGCCAACCCACGATGGCCCCCCCGATGAAGACTGAACCCTCCAAAGCGTATTCAGTCACATCGCCCAGTCGCCAAGCCACGGTCGTGAGCAGTTTATGCCGCGAATTCACAGCCTCGCTGCCCGTGTTCATCAACATGAAGCAGCCCGTGCCGTAAGTGTTCTTGGCCCAGCCGCGCTCGAAGCAGGTCTGGCCAAAGAGGGCCGACTGCTGATCGCCGGCCATGCCGGCCAGTTTGATGCCAGCGAGTGGCAAGTTGGAGGCGACCTCACCGTAAACCTCGCTGCTCGAACAAATCTCTGGCAAAATCGCGCGTGGCACGCGAAACAAGTCGAGCAGTTCATCATCCCAATTCCCCTTGTGAATGTTCATGAGTAAGGTGCGCGAAGCATTCGACGCGTCGGTCACGTGCCGCTCACCACCGAGCAAGTTCCACGCCAGCCACGAGTCAATCGTGCCGCAAACGAGCTTGCCGGCCTCGGCCGCTGCGCGGGCACCGGGAACATGATCCAACAGCCAGGAAATCTTGGTACCGGAAAAATAGGGATCGAGCAGCAGTCCCGTCTTCGCCCGAATCATCTGTTCATGACCGGCCGCCCGGAGTTCAGCGCAAACGTCAGAAGTGCGGCGGTCTTGCCAAACGATCGCCCGCTGCAGGGGAGCACCGGTCGAGCGATCCCATAAGACAATCGTTTCGCGTTGATTCGTGATACCGATCGCCGCCACGTCAGCGGGCTTGAGTCTCAGTTCGGCTAAGGCTTCAATGGCCACGCCAAGTTGAGTCGACCAAATTTCCTCGGGGTCATGCTCAACCCAGCCGGGTTGGGGGTAATTCTGCTTAAATTCACGTTGCCGAATCGCCAGGACGGTGCCCTGTTCGTCGAAAACGATGGCTCGTGAAGAAGTCGTGCCTTGATCGAGAGCAAGCAAATAAGTCATGCGTAAAACTCAGCAGATTAGTTGGTTGCGAGAAGAGAGGGTTGCCGCACCTCTAACGTAATCCATCGGTTACAATCATGCTAGTAAGGCTACTCGGCAATCGGCTCTAATAAGTTTATGTCTACGAATGACACCCAGCTAACAATGACTCGCTATGAAACGATTGCCGAGTTCCAAGTTCGGGAATTGGATGTGCTTGTGGTTGGTGGCGGGATCGTGGGCGCTGGTGTGGCGCGCGATGCTGCCCTGCGCGGTTTACGCATTGGGCTGGTGGAGCAAGCTGATTTCGCTTCGGGAACAAGTAGCCGCTCTAGCCGGTTGCTGCATGGCGGGATTCGCTATCTGGCGCAGGGGCGGGTAGCACTCGTACGCGAGGCGAGCAAAGAGAAAACGGTTCTGGGCCGAATAGCACCACACTTGGCCCAACCCTTGCCGTTCGTGTTTCCCACGAGGAGAGGAACGCCCTGGTCATTTTGGAAACTCTCCGCTGGCGTGAAGCTTTACGATCTACTGTGTGGTCTCAAAAATTTCGGTCGTTCAAGTTCCTTGAGCGTTGCCGCGACAACCGCGCTTTTACCCGGACTTTCGACGAAGCAGCTTACCGGTTCTGTCCGCTATTTTGACGCTCTCACCAACGACGCCCGGCTGGTGATCGACACCTTTCGTTCTGCGGCGGCTTCTGGTGCGTTGCTTGCCAATCACATCCGCTTTGTCGACGCCTCGCGCACAAATGACGGCTGGCTCTGCCAGCTTCACGATCAAGTCACGGGAAAACAATTCCAGGTTTGCGCAAAAACATTGGTGAATGCGGCGGGGCCGTGGTCGGATCGGATTCCTCATGCCAAGACGCATCTGCGACTCACCAAGGGCGTGCATCTGGTTATTGATCGCGACCGACTACCCGTGCCCGAGGCGGTGGTGATGACTCAAGGCAATCGTGTGCTGTTTGCCATTCCCTGGGGCGAGCGCGTGATTCTCGGCACGACCGACACCGACTACGCTGGCGATCTGTCAAATCCCCCATGTGATGCGGTCGACATTGCCGAAATCCTGAATGTTGTGAACGGAACTTTCCCCAACGCGCAGCTAACTGCCTCTGACGTGATCAGCACTTGGTCGGGTTTGCGTCCGTTGGTGGCCGATCCACACGGCAACCCTTCCGATATTTCACGACGCCACAATATCACCATGAGCCATCCGGGTTGGTGGGATGTGACGGGCGGCAAGCTTACCACGTATCGCCTAATGGCCGAGGAAACCATGGACCAGGTTGTCGGCTTTCTTCGTTGCCAAGCGGCTCCTTGCCAGACCGCGATACTACCACTTGTCGAACAACGTGAGGCTACCTTCATGAGCGGAATATTGCCGCCGCCCGTAAGCCAAGAGTCCGTCGCAACGGCTTGCCACGAAGAATGGGCGCTGAATCTCGACGATGTGATGATCCGCCGGACGAGTTGGCGGTATTATCATCGCAATCACTTAGCCATTGCCGAGCAGGTTGCCGATTGGATGGCGGTTGAGCTTAAGTGGAGTGATGGTGAAAAGATGGCGCAGTTGGAGCGGTATCTGGAATGCTGTCGTTAAGCACCGTTTTCCCGGCTCGCGTTGCGACCCGGCTATGAGGACTTGTAAATAGTGCTTTACAACATGCCGAAGGTTTCTTCGTTCCAGCGGACAAAGCCTTCGATGGCTTCGTACTCGGCGAGGCCCAATTCGTCGTAAACGCGCGCGGTCGCACGATTGCGATCCTCGGCACGTTGCCAGAATTCGCGTGGGTCCGGACCGGGAAACAACGCACGGTCTTTTTGCGATTCGTGTTTGAAGATCGCGTTCCGTTTGCGCAACAATTCTTGCGGGCTCAAGGGGACTGCCATTTCGATTTGGTGCGGGTTCCACTCCTGCCAAGCACCGCGATAGAGCCAAACTTCGCTGACCGCGTACCAGGGATCGGTTTCAACACGTTTGCAGGCCTGCAAGACCGCGCTCAAGCAGGTGCGGTGCGTGCCGTGAGGATCGGAGAGATCACCGGCCGCGTAAATTTGGTGCGGCTGCAGTTTTTGCAACAGATCGACCGTGATCGCGATGTCCTGCTCACCGAGCGGCTTTTTACGCACACGGCCCGTTTCATAGAAAGGCATATCGAGGAAGTGAAGTTGCTCGCTGGGCACGCCAAAGACACGTGCCCCGGCTTTCGCCTCGCCGCGGCGGATCATCGACTTGATCGCCTGCACGGGAGCACTGTCGACTTGGCCAGGCTGCTTGTGCTTGAGCGACTGCATAATCTCGCCAATGATTTTCTCGGTTTGATCGCAGGGTAGACCAAAAGCTTTGGCAAACTCTTCAACAAAGTCGGCAAAGCAAATCACATCGTCGTCAAACACGGCGATATTGCCGGAGGTTTGGTAGGCCACGTGGACCTCGTGGCCTTGATCGACCAAGCGGTTGAAGGTTCCCCCCATCGAAATCACGTCGTCATCGGGATGGGGCGAGAAAATCAAAATACGCTTGGGGAAGATGTCGTCATGGCGTTGCGGCCGATCTCCGGGGAGTCGGGCGTGTGCCGGCTTACCGCCTGGCCAACCCGTGATCGTTCCTTGCAGATAGCGAAACACATTGAGATTGATATCGTAAGCCGAGCCATGTCGGGCGAGTAAATCTTGCATGCCCTCTTCGTTGTAGTCTTCCGCAGTAAGTTTGAGGATCGGTTTTTTTAGCCGTTGCGCGAGCCAGATCACCGCTTTGCGCGTGACCGCTTCATTCCACTCGAAATCACCAAGCACCCACGGAGATTGGTAGCGCGTGAGCTTTTCAGCAGCCGCCTCGTCCATCACGATCTTCGCGTTTTCGTGCTCTTGCAAGAAGCTCGCGGCAATCGACTTGGAAACTTCGCCTTCGATGGCTTGTGCAATGACCGAGGACTTGCCTTCGCCGAAGGCGAGCAAATAAATTTGGCGAGCTTCGAGAATCGTGCCGACACCCATGGTGATGGCCCGCCGGGGAACGTGCTCTTCGCCAAAGAAGTCGCTGGCCGCATCGCGGCGCGTCACTTTGTCGAGAGTGATGAGGCGGGTGCGGCTTTCGCGACCGGAACCCGGTTCATTGAAGCCGATGTGCCCCGTACGACCCACGCCGAGGAGTTGGATATCAATCCCGCCGGCGTCGGCGATGGCTTGTTCATAGCTACGACAATACTCGCCGACGATTTCGTCCGACAGGGTGCCGTCGGGGACGTGGACGTTTTCGGGCAGGATGCCGACATGATCGAAAAGATGCTCGCGCATGAAGCGCACATAGCTTTGCAGCGCCTCGGGCTGCATTGGGAAGTATTCGTCGAGATTAAACGTCACCACGTTGCGGAAGCTCAAGCCTTCCTCGCGATGCAAACGGACAAGCTCCTCGTAGACCGACGTGGGGGTACTACCCGTGGCGAGGCCGAGAACGCACATTTTGTCGGCAGCGGTCCGCTGGCGGATTAAGTCCGCGATTTGGTGAGCCACGTAGACGCTCGCATCCTTCGCATTGCGAAATACGTTGCAAGAAATCTTTTCGGGACGGGATTCGCTGGGGAAAGGGGGAACAGCGTGCATGGCTTCTTGAGTCTTCATGGCAAGAGGAAATCCTGCGTTTCAGAAGTGAATAGTGAGCAACCTTTACTATCCCTTGAAACGATCACAAAAGCTAGTGGAAGCTGTTTGAATGACACAATCAGATATGGCCAGCCAAACCAGGTATGGCTGCGAAATTTCAAGGCTCTACAATTGGCGCACCAACCACTTGCGATTGCGCAATAAAATGGCATATTATGTGAAAAGTCATCCATGGAACCGCAGCGCTACTTCACCTAGAATGCTGCTCAATTCTGTGATTCTCTTCAGCTTCTTTGGAGTTAAGCATGTTCGGGTGGCCTTTGGGTGTCTTTACCAGTCTCGACGAGGGACTGGGAATCCATTTTGACGTGCTGGCGAAGCTCGCGATTCCAACGATCCATCTGCACGCACCCAGTGCCGCTCATCGCTCGGCAGCCGAAGCTGCTCGGGCGGCTGATGAGCTCCGGCGACTCAACGTCGAAGTCACCTGCGTTTTCGCGGGTTTTGTTGGGGAAAGCTATACCGACATCCCCACCGTGGAGCGAACCGTGGGACTGGTTCCGATGGAGACACGTCGAGAGCGGGTGAGCGAGTTGAAGGAAATCGCCAATTATACCGCCCAGATTGGAGTCCACGCTGTAGGGCTGCACTTGGGATTCGTCTCTCACGACACCCAATCCGGGGAATACCAAGAGTTATTGGATGTGACTCGCGACGTCTGCGATTACTGTGGCGTGAAGGAATTGGCTGTTCATTTGGAGACCGGCCAAGAGCCGGCGGAGTTGCTGGAAGAATTCCTCACGGATGTCGAGCGCCCTAACTTGTATGTCAACTTTGATCCTGCGAACATGATTCTTTACGGATGCGGCGAGCCGATCCCGGCCTTGAAGCGTTTGGGCCGGTTTGTGCGGAGCGTCCACTGCAAGGATGCCAAGTGGTCCAAGAAGCCCGGCAAAACCTGGGGGACCGAAATGCCGCTGGGCGCGGGGGACGTAAACTTCGCGGAATTCTTGGCGACGCTTGCCGAGATTCGCTATGCGGGACCGTTGACCATTGAACGAGAAATCCCCCAAGAACCAGAGCGGCAAGAACAAGAAATTCGTCACGCGGTCAACCTGTTGAACCGCCTCATGCAAGCTTAACTTTTCAGAGGTTTTATATGAGTGTGCAAACCCGACTCGCGGTGATGATGTTTCTTCAGTTCTTCACCTGGGGTGCTTGGTTTGCAACCCTTGGTCAGTGTCTGGGCGAGAACGAGCTAGGAGTTTACATCGGAGCAGCGTATGGCAAAGCCCCGATCGCGGCGATCATCTCGCCGCTGTTTCTGGGTCTGATCGCCGACCGTTTTTTCCCTTCCCAAGTCGTGATGGGACTTTTAATGTTGCTGGGCGGCATCTTTCTGTGGATGGCACCCGGCTTCGCAGAGGCTGGTAATGGAGCAGGACTTGTGTGGGTCATTCTCGCGCATCTGTTATGCTATATGCCTACGCTGGGACTCGGCAACTCGATTGTCTTCTCAAACATCGACGATCCCAATAAGTTCCCACGAATTCGGGTCTGGGGGACCATTGGCTGGATTGTGGCGGGGCTCGTCGTGGGATTCCAAGGTTGGTCGGGCAGTTTCAATATCTTTCGCATGGGCGCTATTTGCTCGCTCCTGCTGGGTTTCTACTCTTTCACGTTGCCTCACACGCCACCTCCGGCTAAGGGCAAACCAGCGAATCTGCGGACCCTGTTGATGATGGACGCCTTCAAATTAATGTCGCACACACCCTTCTTGGTATTCATCATCTGCTCCACGCTGATTTGTATTCCGCTCGCCTACTACTACGGCTTTACCTCCAATTTGTTGGGACAAGTTGGTTTTGAACAGCCAGCTTCCACGATGACTTTGGGACAGATGAGCGAAATCTTCTTTATGATCCTGATTCCCTTTTTCTTTCGCCGCCTTGGTGTGAAGTGGATGATTCTCATCGGCATGGGAGCCTGGGTCGCAAGATATCTTTTGTTTGCCTTTGGAGCGCCACAGCAAGTGGTGTCGATGATCCTCTTGGCGGTGTTGCTGCACGGCGTTTGCTACGATTTCTTCTTCGTCACCGGCTTCATGTACACCGATGCCAAGGCACCTGCTGACGTCAAAGGACAGGCTCAGTGCATGCTCGTGTTCTTCACTCAAGGCATCGGCATGTTTTTTGGCTACTGGATCGCAGGTTCATTATTTACGAAAACCGTGCCAAGCTATGAAAAACTCAACGCGGCGTTGCAAGCCTCAAGAACAGTCGAGACGCTGAGTTTTGGTGAATCACTGAAACGAATGTTCTCGGTTCAATTGCCCGAGGGCCTCAATCCGAAACTGGTTGCGGATACGATGCTCGAATGGAAACAGTTCTGGCTGCTGCCGGCGCTGATGGCAGCAGTCATTCTGGTGGTATTCGCACTCTTCTTCCACGAGAAGCGCGAAGTACAGCCTGATGGGGACGACTCCGCCCCATGAACCACTGCGGCTGATTTTTCTAGCTATTTAATGAGTGCTTGTGCACCGCCGATCACTTTTTCCCAGTCAAAGGCTGGGCCGGGATCGGTTTTGTTGAGTTGCACATGGTAGTGCCCCAGCACGCCGTGGAAATCTTGCCATTCTGTTTCAGAGAGCACCTTAGGAATTAGATTCCCCTCGGCATCCTTCGGATAATCGCATTTGATCTTTGGGAAGATTTTGCAAAGCGTCGCGGTGAGCTTGATGAGTGAGTCGTATTGTTGCGGCGTAAAATCGTATTGATAAAGCTTCGTGCCTTGAATGGTCCCCTCAATCAATTCATTACGTGCCGGGCGGCCGATGAATGGTTTATCCCGCAACCCTAGATGCCCCACGTTGCGTTGTGGTGCCAACTCCACGACGCCATTTTCATCGGTGTAATACCACTTCTTGAAGACGGCATCTTTTTGATCGGCTGGGTAGGCACCGATGCTGGCGATCTCCACGCCAATGGAGCGCGAATTGGAAACTGTCGCATGCCAGGCACGTTCCTTGAGATCGAGAGTCTGGTAGATCGTGCCATCGATATCCAACATGAAGTGAACGCTCAACCCCCGACCATCGTGCAAGACCTTGAAGCAGGTGGCGCTCGTGCCGCAAACGTCGTAATGCATTACGAATTGGTCGACCACGTCTTGCAACAAAGGCAAATCCCAGCCGCCACCGCGCACTTTTTCGAGTTGTTCGGTAGTCAGGGTGTCTTTACGAATCCCATAGCGGTTGGGAGATTCGAGATATTCCACCTCCTCTTTACTGACGTCCCAATCAGCCTTTTCAATGGGGGCAAATCGTCGCTCGACACGGTAAGCGTCGTAACCTGCCTCGTCCATCCACAGCACCACGGGAGCAGTCGTATGGAACAACTGGCCACAAACGACGATTTCGTCGCCCTTGCGCTCCAATCTCTCGCCGATTTCGGCACCAGCGGAAGATACAGAGAAAAATGCTAGAGACGCCGCCCAAGTTGCAACAAGGGACGCAAGTAATGTAATCGCCGACATATGATCGACCTCGCTATCAAGTCTAAGGCTGAGAAGCTGAACTACTATTCTATCAAACGCGGCCCTCTCGGCGACAAATGTTTGCGCAGACGATTCTCGCTATCACGAACTGAGAGCGATTGCTTCATGTCGGAGGGGAGTGCAGCCCAGCCTACCAGCACGTTATAATCAATGCTCCTTAGAGGCTATTTTACAATAAGGCTGTCGATCAGAATGGTTGCCATGTTTGCCTGGGAAGAATACTCCGCTAGTCCTCTGATGACTGTCGCCCCCGCGCAACTGCGCGAGGCGGATGTCACTCGAATTCTCCAAGAGCTGCAGGCGCTCCACCCTGAAGGCATGAAATTGCGGGAGATCGGAAAGTCGTATGAGGGCCTTCCCATCTTTTCGGCAACGCTCGGAACTGGCCCCGTGCGGGTGTTGGCTTGGTCGCAGATGCACGGCAACGAACCGACCCACACGGCCATGCTGTTGGACGTGATTGACCTTTTGCAACGTCGGCCTGAATCGGCAATTTGCCAGACGATTGTGTCAGGCTGTTCCTTAACATTCGTGCCGATGCTCAATCCCGATGGTGCCGAGCGTTATACTCGGCGTAATGCCCAGGATATCGACATCAATCGCGATGCACTGCATTTGGCGACGCCCGAGGGACGGCTGCTGCGACAGATGGTTGAGCAGGTCAAACCCCACTTCGCTTTCAATCTCCATAACCAGCAGGCTCGTACTTCGGTGGATGGTTGTAAGGTGGCGGCGCTATCATTGTTGGTCCCACCCATCGACGAACCCGACACCCAGACCGAGTGGACCCAAAAAGCGAAGCAAGTCGCTAGCGTGTTCGTTGCATCCGTGCGGTCGCACTGTCAGGGAATGATCTCGCGCTATGATGCCGACTATATGCCGCGATGCTTCGGCGAGTGGATTCAGCAACAGAAAATCGCCACGCTCACGGTCGAAGCAGGTGGGTGGTCGACTGTTGATACCGGTCCGCTCGTGCAACTTCACTTCGTGGGGATGGCGAATGCCTTGCTGGGAATCGCCACGGGCGCTTATGCCGATTTTACTCCGACGGAATATGACTCTTTGCCGCGTTCCAGCGAGCATTATCTGTTTGATGTTATCGTCCACAAAGCAAATATCGTAAGAAGTGGAAACCAAGCTGATTTCAAAGCTGACCTCAGCATTAACTTTACGCATCATAATGACCGTGTGCCCATTGAACGCGGTGGACAGATCAATGACTTCGGCGATCTCTGCGTTACGAGTGGCAAGCAAGTCTTTGCTGAGGATAACTTGTTGTGCGTGCCAGGAAGAATTGTTTACGTACCAGCAATCACTCCGAGTCAGTTGCCAACAGGCGCGCAAGCTGAGCAACTTTTGTGTCAAGGAGTGACAACTCTGATTGGCAGCGTCGATCTTTCTCAACCCGCGGAAATAGATGCCTTGGAACAGTTGCGAGAAGTGGCTGATTGGCCCATAAATCTGGGTTTCGTGGCTTCACTCTCGGACTCAAACAAACAAGGTACAGCAATACGAGAGCATCTGGTGCGCGCTATTGCCCTGGGTGTGCGGGGGCTCGTTGCTGAGGAAACGACGGAATTTCAGTCGGTACTCGCTTGGTTTCAATTGCCACTACTGCCGGTCGGGCCACTACCGCTTCTTGAAAATCAGCCTGCGACAGTCAGCGAACTTTCTCAACAAACTCACGACGTGGCAGAGCAACTCGGACTGAGCGATCGTGGCACGATCAAGCTTGGCGCTGCTGCCGACTTGCTTTTTTACAGTGGACAAGCCGCCAACGGGGATAACTTGCGACGTGTGATGCTCGGCGGTAGGGTTGTGCTGGATCATGGTAAGTACTTCGCTAGTGCAAGCGGAGAATTGCTGTTGCGAACGAATGGAACCACCAGCCGATGAAGACTCTCATTCCCGCCGCGCTTTATCGAGGCGACACCATCGCCATCATTGCTCCCGCAAGCGTGCCGGATCAAGAAAAAATTGAGCGAGCGATCTCGCGGCTTGAGGAAATGGGCTTTCGCGTGAAGGTTTATGGCGATCTGTACCGCCGGTGGGGTTATTTGGCCGGAGATGATGAAACCCGCGCCGAGGAATTGATGCAGGCCGTGGCCGATCCGGAGGTGGCGGCCATTTTCCCCGCGCGTGGCGGCACGGGGGTCACGCGGTTGTTGGACGTGTTGGATTACAGCTTGTTCCGCAAGCATCCCAAAATCTTGGTCGGTTTTAGCGACATCACGGCTCTCCATGCCGCACTCCAGCAACAAGCCGGTTGGGTCACTTTTCATAGTCCGCATCCGATGGACGGCCTCGGCATGCCAGAAGGTCTCAGCGAACTGTCTGCAAGAACTTTTTGGCGGGCCGTGCTGGCGGAGAGTTATGCTGATCGCAAACAGTCGGGTTACGAAGTGCCGCTCACCGATACTGAACGCGAGAAAATTGTGACCTTGGCTCCGGGCAAAGTCCAGGGAAAACTGGTGGGGGGGAACTTGGCCCTCGTTTGTGCGGTGCTGGGCACGCCGTATGAATTCGACATGACCGGCAGCATCTTGTTGTTGGAAGACGTTGGCGAGTTGCCCTACCGCATTGATCGCTTTTTGTCGCAGTTGCGACTGGCAGGAAAACTTGATGTGTTGGCGGGGGTGGTGTTGGGACAATTTACCGACTGCGATGCTCCCGAAGGAAAGCCGACTTTGAGCCTCGCGGAAATCTTCGACGGCTATTTTGGCGGACTCGGCATTCCTGTCTTGGAAAATTTTCCCACGGGGCACACGCCTGATAACGCTACGCTACCGCTGGGGGTGCAAGTGGAACTCGACGCCGAGACCAATCGCCTGACGATTCTGGAGAATCCGGTGCGGCTCACCAAAAAGGTAGTCGCATGAAGCTGCACCCTCACGAGCCGCCGCGCGTGGAACTTGCTCAACTACCAACGCCGGTCGTCGAGTTGAAGCAGCTTGCCAAAAGACAAGGCGTACACCGGCTGTTGATGAAGCGAGATGATCTGACCGGTTTGGAACTCAGCGGCAATAAGATTCGCAAACTCGAATACATGGTGGCCGAAGCATTGGCACAAGGTTCGGACACTTTGGTAACGCACGGTGGAGTGCAGTCGAATCATTGCCGGGCAACCGCGGCGCTGTGTGCGCGGCTGGGATTGCACGTGCGGTTGATTCTGCGTTCGGCGGGCGTGGTTCCCGAAATGGACGGGAATCTTTTTCTCGATTCGTTGTTTGGCGCGGAATGTAGTTATCATTCTCCCGATGAGTACACCAGTAAACTTGACGAATTGGTTGCCGAATCTCTGGCACAAGAAGCCATGTCGGGGCGTAAACCTTATTTTTTCCCCGTGGGTGCGAGCGTGCCGCTGGGCTGCTGGGGTTACATCCGCTGCGTGGCGGAATTGGTGGAACAACTCGGCTGCGAAGCACCGATCGATCTTTACTGTGCGACTTCGTCGGGCGGCACGCAGGCAGGTTTGATCCTGGGGCGGGCCTTGTTTCAATGCGAAAAATGGTCGGTGCGGGGCGTGCCGGTGAGCGATAGCTCCGACTATTTTCGCCAAAAGCTGAGTGAACTTGTGCGCGAGACCATCGGTCTCTATTCCTTGAATTTGTTGCCCGAGCATACGCCGATTGAGTTGGTTGAAGGCTATATTGGCGAAGGGTATGCGATCCCCTATCCCACGGCGATTGAAACGATTCGCCTAGCTGGACGCTATGAAGGATTGGTGCTCGATCCGAGTTACACTTCCAAAGCGATGACCGGGATGTTCGCCGATATGGCGACGCGTGGTCCGGATCGGGTGCCGGTGTTCGTCCACACCGGTGGTGCGTTTGGCTTGTTTGCGAGAAAAGATTTGCTCGCGTAATCTACGAACTCAGGAATTCCGCATGACATCCGCTCCCCAATTTCCCGTTCTCGTCAACCAGATCGCCGGTCATGCAATCCCCGACTTGGCCCAGCAATTTGGCACGCCCCTGTACGTGTACGATGCGGCGGTGATTGTCGAAAGGATCCGCGAGCTCGCGGCGTTCGACGTTGTGCGTTACGCGCAGAAGGCTTGCTCGAATTTGGCGATTCTTGATCTCGTGCGACGACATAGGGTGCTGGTTGATGCGGTGAGTGCCGGGGAAATCCGCCGGGCGCTTGTTGCCGGCTATCGACCCGATCGCGGCGAACATCCGGAAATCATGTTCACGGCCGATTTGTTTGATGCCGAAACGCTTGATCTGGTTGTCGAGCACAACATTCCCGTGAACTGCGGTTCGCCGGACATGATTGACCAACTTGGTGAACGCGCGCCGGGACGGGGCATCACGCTGCGGATTAATCCTGGTTTCGGCCACGGGCATAGCCAGAAAACGAATACCGGCGGAGAAGGATCGAAACATGGCATTTGGCTGACTCAAATCGCCGATTGCGCCAAGCGCGCCGCCAAGTACGAGATTAAGATCACCGGCCTGCACATGCACATTGGCTCGGGAACCGACATGGAGCACCTCGGCAACGTCTGCCAAGCCATGGAACAAGCAGCTCGCGAAGTTGGCGATTCGTTGCAGGCCATCAGTGCCGGTGGTGGCTTGCCGACACCCTATCGCGAAGGAGACGAGCGTGTTGATCTCGCGGCGTACTTCGCGTTGTGGGATGCCACCCGCAAGCGGCTCGCCCACGAACTGGGCCATCCGCTGACTCTGGAACTCGAACCGGGGCGATATCTGGTGGCCGAAAGTGGCAGCCTGATTGCCGAGATTCGTGCGATCAAACAGATGGGAAGCAAGTGTTATTATTTGGTCGACGCGGGATTCAATAATCTGGCCCGGCCGATTTTGTATGGTGCCTATCATCCGATTGCCATTGGCCGCAAAGACGGCACAACAACTTCCAGCGCGTTTCAGCCCGTGGTGGTGGGTGGCCCCTTGTGTGAATCGGGCGACATCTTCACTCAAGAAGCGGGCGGATTCGTCAGCACGCGGGAACTGCCTGCCGCGGAAGTTGGTGATTATCTCGTGATTGGCTGTGCGGGGGCGTATGGCGCGGTGATGGGGAGCAACTACAATTCCAAGCCGCTCGCGGCGGAAGTGCTGCTCGATGGCGGCCAGGCGCATTTGGTGCGGAAACGGCAATCGTTTGAGGATCTCATTTCGGGAGAGGTCATCCCGCGTTAGGGACGGCGGGAAACACAAGATACTGTTTCAGCATTAGACTTAGGTGTGCCTGGCGGGAGGTGAAAATGTCTATAGGTAGTGGTTGGTTTGGTCGGACCCCCCAGGTATTGTGGTTTGCCTGAAAAAAACAGCGTTTTTTAACGTAGTTGGAGCTAATCCCTAGCAGAGCTCCTCTGGCTCGTTTCGCCACTACCCCAAATTTTCAAAGAACCGCCGCCTAAACAAGATTTAGCGCGTCGCTGATTGTATCACAATCGGGTGGCCGATTTTAGCGGTAAGTTTTGGCCGCGCGGTTCATGATTTTGTTGCCAAACCGAGGCGCGAAATTCTTGGAGGGGAGGATGGCCACGAAAAGCACGAGAAGTCACAAAGAAGAGTGACCGCTGATTCACGCTGATGGCCGCTGATAAGAAGGTATTAATGGGTGGGAGCGTTGATAGAATGAATCGTGCTTTCGCTTTTTCACGATCTTGTCAATCAAAGGCTCCCGACACATTGAATTGACCCTTACCACATGCCCCGGCGCTGGCGAGATGCTTCCGGTGGAATCGTTTATCATGTGCTCAACCGCGCGACAAACGGCGAGCGATTATCTTTCGAGCTCTTTTCCTTTTTTGCCTTTCCCATTTGCGGAGCATAATGATGACACTTATTGCCTATTGTAGCATTTCGGGAATGCCATATCTGCTTGGCGACTTATTGTTAACTCGCAAGGCCGCTCCCGGCCTTGATATTCGAGTACCTACAATACCATGGGGTGATGCTAGGAACAAAGAAATAATCGTCGATAACCTAGGACCTGCTGGCTTGGTTCAAAAAATCAATATTTGCAGCGATGACTTAGTAATTGCTTGGGCCGGGAAAGCAAAGACCGCACAAGAAATCATCTGCGAAATAAAGGCAAAACATCACGAGAAAAGATTCGACATTCTTTCGATGGGGGAATATTTTTCAGAGCTTCCAGAGTCTGTAGTGGATGAAATAACCCTGATTGGACTAATAGCTGGTGACGGCCAAATTGTCCCATTTTCTTATGCGAAACTTAAACATGAAGTTGAACACGCTGATTATGGCACACTTTGGCTAGGTGGCTCAGGATCGGATATGTTTCTCAAGCATCAAAAAACGATGGTTAGTAAAGACATCGATGAGGTTTTCGGCGACTTTGCAGACGTTGATCTCAATTACCCAGCAAAACCGGATCAGCCGCCAAGCAGTGTTATATTAAAATCTGAGTATAAGATACAGATGCTCGCAGGTCTTATGCTAACTGTTGAAATGAGTACACTAAACACGCTCAAGTCTTACTTTGGTGGTGGCTTTGAAGTTAGTTGGCACAACGGAATCCGATTTGCCAAACAACCCATTACCTATCTTTATTGGCTCGCTGAACTAGGAGCCAACAACACCCACAGACACATAGCAATAGCACCTATACAAGCCTTTAATTATTCATACAAAGAAGATGTACTGTATTTGAAAACGATCTATTTTAACCACAACGAACAATCAGTATTTGATGAGCTATTTCCAATCCCGCCGATATATCGATCAATAACGGATGCTGAGGAAAGGCCTGCTCAAATCGTCCCTGATTTTCAACGAGTGATGAGCATTGTGCTGATAGTTAAAAACGGACAATTGATGAATGGTTCGTACTATATTCATGGGTCGAAAAATCCCATACTAGACCACGCGGCAAGTGGATATAAAATTGTCCACGGAGAAGAGTTTGCGAAAATGACGGTGGACTCCCTTGTTCAACAGGGATACACCAAAGACTAAGTACGCAATCTGTATAAAAAGCTCAAATAACTTTGAAATAAAAAGCCTGTAGAGTGGGTGAGTCTAAGCCTTCTTGGCTGCTGCGAGAAACTCGCCCTGCGGCGAAGGCAGCCTCTTGTTAGTGCCTCATCCACCTTCTCGACTCGTTTTGAGGACGGTGGGTAAGACTCCGACAATGCGACAATGTCTCGCGGTTTTCACACTCAAGATTGGTCGACGTTGGCTCTGTCTTACTCACCCTACGAATGGCGGCTCGCGAAACCGCAAGCGATGGAGGGAGTGGGGGACTGGATTCCCGCATGCGCGGGAATGACAGGTGATGGCGGGGGAGGGCAGGTTTTGAAGTAGAATCGTGCAGGGATATGCAGGGGACTTACGTCCCCCGCTCGCCTGTGAGGTTACGTGGAGCGCAAAAGTTGCTTGCGGTAGGCCAGCGGGGTTTGGCCGTAGCGTTTGCGGAAGGCGACGCCGAAGCGGGTGGTGTTGGCGAAGCCGCAGGCGACCGCGATTTCGCCGATCGAGAAATCGGAGCGGGCCAAGAGTTCCTTACCTTTTTCTAGCCGTACGCGGCGGATTTCTTCGGCGGGGGAACGGCCCAGGTAGTGTTGGAATTGAATTTCGAGACTCCGCCGTGAGATGGGAACTTCGTTGAGAATGTCTTTCACGACGATATCCTGGAAGGCGTGCGTTTGGATGAAACGCAGGGCGCGGACCATCGACTCGTCGTCGATGGCGAGGATGTCGGTCGATTGGCGGCTCATCACGCCTTGGGGCGGAATTTTGTACGTCTTGCGCGTGGGTTTTTCGCCTTCCATTAGGCGGTCGAGTAGCGACGCCGCTTCGTAGCCGATGCGTCGGCCCGCCAGGGCAATGCTGGAGAGTGGTGGTGTGGAAACACTACACATGAGCTCGTCGGTGTCGCCCGCGAGGATCGCGACATGGTCGGGGACGCGAATGCCGCTCAAATAGCAAATCTCGGTCAACTGCCGACCACGATTGGCGTCGACCGTGAAGATGGCGACCGGCCTGGGGAGCGACTTGAGCCAACGGCTCACGCGGCGTTGTTGTTCTTCCCAACCGATCTTGCGACCAACGCGATAGCCGGGCTTGTATTCGCGGCAGCGATAGCCGGCCTTGGTGACGGCTGCGATGAAGGCTTCCCCGCGACGGCTTGAATACTTGAGGCTCGGTGGGGCAAAGTAGGCGAACTCTTCGAAGCCACGATCACGCAAATGGGCGAGGGCCAAGTCCGCGCGTTGCTCGTCGTCGGTGATCACGTCGTAAATGCCGTCGAGTCCTTCGAAGACGGTATCGACATTGATCTTCGGCTCGGGACGACTGCTAATTTGATCGAGTTGCGTGCGATTGCCGATGCGCGCGATGATGCCGTCGCCTGACCAAAGATCGGGAAGGAGCGAGCGCTGCTCGTGATCGCGGGGATCGATGAGCAGATTCCAATGGCCGTGGTCCTGCGAATAGTCGGCGATGCCGTGAATGACATTGCATCCCCAGCTATCCTCGGTTTCGACGAGCACGGCGACTTGGCGAACTCGATTGTTTTCCATAGATATCTAACCGGCGATGAAATTAGCGGAGTATTTTAGCCACGGATTAAACTTAGCCACGGATTGAACACGGATGAAACACGGATTGGGGGAGAGTCTGGGAGAATCCGGTCGCTATAACCATAAGTTCAGTAGTTCCAAGTTCTGGTCAAAACACATCGGCCTGAAACTGAGCCGCACGGCGCTAGCCGCGGGTTCTTCAACTCAGGACGTACCTCAAAGAACCCGACGCTAGCGCCTTGCGGCTCATGTCGAATTTGGAACTACTGAAGTTGGAATTCACAATCATTTCATCCGTGTTAAATCCGTGTTTGATCCGTGGCTATTATTTCTTTAGGCAAACGGGGCATGGCAGCAGATGGTCATGCCGGAGCTCGCGGAACTCGTTCCGGCCTACATTCTGAGGCCCTTGCTCAATTCTAGTTTGTGGCTTGCGCATTTTCGAGAGGCAAAGTAGTGTTTTTTGTATGGGTCTTGGTAAGATAAGCCGTTGGGCGCTAGCCCACGGTTGGAGCGACAGGAACCGTGGGCTAGCGCCCATCGGCTGATTTGGACCCAGCGAGGAAACAAACTTATGCTCAACAAGATTTGGTTTGGGATGCTGGTGATCGGCATCGTCTATGGATTTGGTAAGGCGGCCTGGAATAGCTGGAACGGCGACTCGGCTGCCCAAGTTCCTGCTGCCGTAGCCGCGGAAGGGGTTGCCACTCAAGATGGCCCCGTGCCTCGCACTGCCGAGCAGAGAGATCACCGCAATCTGCTTGAGATGGGCAAGGATATGAATAAGTCCATCATGGATTCCGCCACGACGGCCGTGGACATCTGCATCAAGCTGATCGGCTTCATGGCTTTGTGGCTAGGAATTTTGCGGATCGCGCAAGACTCGGGAATGGTCGCGGCGCTGGCGCGGCTGATGCGCCCCTTGATGCGGTGGCTATTCCCGGAAGTGCCCGACGGCCATCCCGCCCAAGGGGCGATCCTCATGAACTTGTCTGCCAATATCCTGGGGCTCGACAATGCCGCGACCCCGTTTGGCCTCAAAGCGATGGAAGAACTGCAGACGCTCAACCCCCATAAAGATACCGCGACGAATTCGATGGCGATGTTCTTGGCCATTAATACCAGTAGCATCGTGTTGATACCTTTTACGCTGATCGGTTACCGGGCGATCAAGGGGAGCGAAGATCCCGTGGGGCCGTTGATGCCGATTATTTTGTCGACACTGCTGAGCACGCTCGTAGCCATCTTTATTACCAGGACACTTAGCAAATCGCCGCGATTTGCCGTCAAGGATTCCAGCAGCGAGTCGCCCGACACGGAAAGCGAGGTGTCGGCATGAGCGGCTTCTTTGCCATCATGGAAGTTTGCGGTCAGTGGGCGATCCCCTTCGTGATCCTGACGATCCTGATGTGGGGGTGGTACAAAAAGGTGCCGATGTATGAGTCATTCGTCACGGGTGCGAAAGAAGGTTTCGGCATCGCGGTGATGATCATTCCTTACCTTGTCGCGATCCTGTTCATCATCAAGGTTTTCACCGTCAGCGGGGCGTTTGACGATATCAAAGTCGCTGGCATGTGGTGTCTCAATCAAATGGGACTTGGAGAATACGGAGAATCGTTGGAATTGATTCCCTTGGCACTTATCCGGCCGTTGTCGGGAAGTGGTGCCCGCGGGGTCTTGCTGGAAATCTACGATGTCCACGGCACCGACACATTCATCGGCAATGTGGCGACCTTGCTCATGGGAAGTTCGGAAACCACGTTTTATGTTTTGACCGTTTACTACGGCGCGATTCAGGTGAAGAAAGTGCGGCACACGTTGCCGGCGTGTTTGATCGCCGACGCGGTCGGGATTGTGATTGCGCTTCTGATGGGGTATTTGCTCTACAATACCGCAAGCTAAAAAGAGCACACGGTCGGTTAATCCAACTGGGCTAGGTCGATTATAGAAGATAAGAAATAGCCACCGAATTTCACGGATTAAACACGGATAATTAAGAGATTGTAAGCCGGTACGGCCGCCCTGTGATAGCCCAGGACGGAGTCCTGGTAAAGGATATGGCAAAAAATGGACGCCCTGAAAGGGCGCGCTAATTCAACGCGCTTCCCATGTGAGCAACTTTAAGCGCGCCCTTTCAGGGCTAGCAATTATGTGGGATTGGATTCCCAGGGCGGCGGTCTTGCTCGCAGAGCTCGCGTGACCTTGCCCTTGTATGTTGTCAGAAGCGGCTATCATAGAACACGCTCAAGAAAAGTTTTTGTCCGCGGCTGCGCAGCCGCGGACAAAAAATCGCCCTCAGC
>JAWXAV010000019.1:0-5671 GCA_034439695.1 Bythopirellula sp.
GCGCTCGTTCGGTTGGTTGGGGCCGACGGGGGTCGCGTTGATTAACACCTGGAACGAATCGTCGATGGCAAACAGACTGTCCCCCGCCAACTCGTCGGCGTGGCAACTTCCCAGCGGTGTTTCGCTCACGAGAGTTTTGGTCAGCTCTTCCACCTTTTCGGGATGCCGACAGAGGAAGCGAATTTCACCCGCGCCCACCAGCGCGAGTTCCGCAGCGATGGCGCGCGCGATGCGGCCCGCGCCGACGATAGTCACGCGCAAACCTTTCACCGCGCCGGTTTGCTCCAACAGTTGCCGCAGTGCCCGGCCTTCGGTGTTGTAGCCAAAGAACCGACCGTCGGTTTGCTTGATGCAATTCACTTGGCCACTGATGCGGGCCGCCTCGCCGATTTCTTGCAGGTACGGAATCACGCTGTTGCGGTGGGGTGGGGCGAGCATGATCCCATGGAAGCCAAAGATGCGCGCGCCGCGCAAGGCCCCTTCGAGATCGAGCGCGGGGACTTCAAACGTGAGAAACCGCCAATCAAGCCGCGCGGCCTCGAACGCTTTTTCCAGCATGTATTGCGTGGGATTGCCGGCAATCGGCTCGCCCATCAAACAACAAACATCTTGCTGGGGGTGGCTCAAGGAAGTCTCGAAAGGAATTTCGCGGTCTGCTAGCCGCAGGCGGCAGCCGGCGGAATTGCTAGGAATCCTCCATTCTGACCTGCGAGGGGCTGATTTTCAACGCCACGCCAATTCGGTGAGATACGGCAATGGCAGCGATCATGGTATCGTGAAGGGATGTTCCGCAACTACCCGCTCACGACGCTGTTTATTGTCGCCACGATCTGCGTGGATTTGGCGATCATTCTCACCGTTGACGCGGGTTCCGTGCTGGCTGCGGAAACCGGCCTGAGATTTTACGTCTGGAATTATGCGATCCCAGCGCAGTTCAGCACGCTGGCCTTGTGGGCCGTGTTTGGCAAAACGCACCGACTCACGAAGGCCGCTTGGGTGACGCTCGCCAGTGGGATGTTATTGATGTTGACTTGGCACACGGTGGAACCAGCTTTTCGTGGCGAATCAATTTCCTTCAATTTGATTCAGCTTTTCACGGTCTCGCTGGGGAGCGCGTTATTCAGGCTCTGCGGTATTGGCAAACAAGACAGAGACGCTCCGAGCGAGTTGTTTCAGTTTTCATTGGTGGAAATCTTCGGCTGGACCATGATTGTCGCACTGTGGGCCTTTGCCATGCGTTTTGCAGGCGTCGATTTTCTCATCGACAAATACCTGATTGTTTGGATTGTTGCGGCATCGTTAGCTCCCCTTTTACTCGTTCCCGTTTTGTTTGGCAGAGTTTCCACGGGTTGGCGACTCCTGGGATTTTTGGGCGTCTATATCGTTACGTTCGCTGCCTATGGTGTGAGCGCCAAGTGGATGGATGGCCCTTTACCGCTTTGGGCTTTCTCAATGGCGATCACGCAGATCACGTACATCTCGGCGTGGTGGGCCGTGGTGCGGATGGATGAAGTGATGCAAGAACGCCGCGCTGTGATTGCCTCGAGCGAGCAAAAGTTGGCGCTGTATGACCCGCAGGAAAGTTAGCCGGCAGCGTCCCGCTGCCGAGTTTAAGAAGTGTTGCCTTCTCACCATTCCACGGCAACGGGACGTTGCCGGCTAACGGAATCGACCCGTCGCGCTTTGATTCGCACATACGGCGCGACAAACTGCGAACGATGCCCGAATGTGCCGACCTCGGCATTGGCCTCGGCGTGCATGGGTTCGACCAAGTCTTCGATCACAAACCCCGCGCGGCACATGCCGCCGACGAGTTGTTCCCAGCGGTGTAGAAATTCAAGTGTCCCTGGTTCGCGCACGCGGCAGGGTTCTGCGGGAGGCAGCGGGTCACTGCGATAGTACGGCTCCGCGAGTCGATAACCCACGCCTGTCGGGCGAATCTCGGCTTGTAAACTCGTCGGTGATTTGTGCTGACTGATGTAGAGTCCACCCGGCCTCGTTACCCGTGCCACTTCGGCAAAGGTCCGCGACACGTTGGCAACATAGCAGGTACTCACCGGTTGAATCACGATGTCGAACGCGCCCGCACTCAACATCGCCAGCTCATCCATCGAGGTTTGCACGGCACGGATGTCGAGCTTGCGTTCGGCAGCCACGGCGCGGTCGAGCGCGAGCATTTCGCCGCTGATGTCGACGACCGTCACCTTGGCACCAGCGGCCGCATAAATCGCGCTGTGCCGACCACCCCCCGCGGCGAGGCACAATACTCGCAAGCCGCGAATGTTGCCGCCGAGCCAACCAAGCGGGTCCACAGTCGCGAGCGGATCGGCAAGATCACCATCACTCGCGGCCTGGGCGAGCGGCACTTGTCGCCGCGCGAGTTGGTCCCACGCACGGGCATTATGTTCTTTCTCTCTGTCGTGGGACATCACAGCGGGCCTGCGGAATGGTTCGGCAATCCTCGAATCCAGGAAGCAGTTCATTGAACCATCCCGCAAGCCGCATGTCAGCAGGCTATTTACGTCGCCAGAGTCCCCCGCCAACGAGGGCCAGCCCCACTAGCGCAAACGTCGCCGGCTCGGGGATTGCGCGCACGTCGGCAAAGCCATCGATCTCGGGAGTTAGCCCCGATCCTACAGGGTTGGTGATTTTCACATGCGTGATCTGCGTCAATCCGACTGTCGCCAGGTCGATCCCGACGCCACCTCCGGATCCGTTGTAACCAGCGACGATAGCGGCTGTGTTGAGACCGGTCACGTCGAAGCTTGGATCGACGGGCTGGGTAAAATCGGTGGGAATGCTGGCCGTCGCGGGAAAAGGGATCGCGATGTCACTGAAACCAAGCGTCGGAAAGCGACCATCGGCATCAACCCCTGACACAACAAAAAAGTTAATGCCGTCGGCGCTCAGCGAAACAACACCCCCTTCCGAGGCCGTGGAACCGGTTGCCAAGTCGGTATGATCGTTGTTGAAACTGCCGAGATTGAAAAATGAGTTGCCGAAGATCAAGAGGTCGACGCCAAACGGATTGTTTTGATCATCGGTCACGGGCTCATTGAAGCGGATTGTTAGTTCCCCCCCTTCGCCCAATGAAACAACTTCGGTCACCCCTCCCGCAGCACTAAATGGCGTGACAGGGTAGCCGCCAAAGGCAATGCTTTGATGCGTCGGCTCACCCAATGCCACAGCCGGATCGGTGTATCCCAACGCGGGGCCGACACCAGAATTGTAAGAGACGACGCTATCGGCCCAAGGGTCGGCTTGAGCCAAGGAAGCCATTGCCAAGCTGCTCAGCAGAGCAATGTTCAATTTGAGTTTTTTCTGATTCATGAGTTCAATCTCCTGGTTGGCTAAGTTTTTTGTTGTTTTGTCTAAAGCAAAAGAAAAACACCGACCACGCACCTGCTGCGAGACAAAGACAGTCAAGTGACGTTGGTTCGGGAACAACAAGGCTCGCGCTCTGCAGTGCGCCGCCCGTGAATGCTGAAAGATCGTTCGGATCGGTGCCGTATTGCTCCGACCAGAAGCCGAGGTCGCCGGGGCTAAGCGGATCGGGTGATTCACCACGTTGCCAGGCGAGAAAGTCGCGGCCATCGATGTCGCCATCGCCGTTGAAATCGGCATTGCCGGGGACTTCCGCGGCGAGAGGGTTCTGGGCGAAGAATTGCTGACCTATGGGAGTGAACGCCAAGCTATCCCAACTGCCGTCGGTAAGATTGCGACTGGAAACACCACTGCCCGACCGTGCCCAGGTTCCACCAGCGAAGGGGCTGGTTGGTGATAGGCCATAGTGCCAAAAATCGGCGGAGAACCAACCTTCGGCGTACCAATCGCCCGGGTCGACGGATGTCGCGCCATCGGAGGGGCCGGTGTTGGCGATGCCGCTGGCGTCGAATGAAGTTTCATCATCGAGAGCGAATTGTCCATCGTTGTTGGCGTCGTAGCCCAAGCCAATCACCGCGAAGCCAAAGCCGCTGATCGTGCCCATTTTGGCGTACAAGCGATCATCGGCGGTAACGACCGTGGTGAGCATATCAGCCCCTTTGGCGATACCGTCCCAGCGGTAACCCCAGGCGAGTGAATTGTCGATCGTCGACGCACCCTGCCAGTCAATCACCAAAGCCGAACGGTTCGACCCCGTGCCGGTCCAGAAGTCAATGTCGTCAAAGTCAACCACGATCCCTGCCATGGCGATATTAGTAGCAATATACCAGAGTGTTGTCATAAGCAGCGTAATTAGCCGGCAGCGTCCCGCTGCCGAGAACGAATTGCCGTTCATAGTGCTTCGCCTCCACAGCGAGTCAGCAGGGCATTGAGCGCGGCTTGATCGAGCTCCTCGCCAAGGAAAGCGACATGACCATCGCAGAATGTGACGAGCGCTCCGCCGGGATGGGGACTGCCAATTTCGTCGATCCCCTGATCTGCGTTGATGGGGATGGATTGTTCCTGGGCAAAAATGTTGTGTCCGTTGGCCCACTCCATGGTGGATATTCGGCGCGTCAACGCCTCGGCGACAACGGCCGTGTGGGACGTGCCGTCGGTGATTTGTGTCAGCGGCACCGGTTCGTTGTAAAGCATCACGCCCAAGGACTCGTCGTTGACGGTTTGCGTGGGTGGATCAACCGCGTCGGGGTTACCAAAATCGGGGTGATCGCGCCCCACACCTTCCACGCCATAGAGGCCACCATAGTCGGTGAAAGCTTGTCCGCGCCAGGAGCCCGTGGGATTGATAAGAAGTTCACTGGGTGTGCTGGGGCAGAGAAATATCGCTAGTACTGTTGCTCCCATGGTCTGATTGCGCGCGTCGTTGGAGGGGAGATCGAGTTGATACGCGCTCCAGAGAGAATTTTGCTCCAAAAACGGCAAGAGCTGTACGTTCCAAGAAATGAGCCGTTGCGGAATCGCGCTCCACTCTGCCACTGGTAAGGTGTAACCGAGACAACCGACCGGCAGTTCTTGGTGCTGCTGTTCGTAGTTCAACAACGCGGTGCCGAGTTGTCGCAAGTTGTTCTGGCAGTGCGTGCGGCGGGACGCCTCGCGCGCCGCTTGTATCGCGGGCAGCAGTAGGGTCACCAGCACGCCGATGATGGCGATCACCATCAACAGTTCCACGAGCGTGAAGCCGCGCTTGTGACGGGGAAAAGGGTGGTGCACTTTGGCGCGGAACATCAGCGTCTTTCTGGTGTTCGCACGCTGTCGGAACGTTCAGCGCAGGCATGAGCCTAGCACTGAAAATCAAGCCGACGGCGGAATGCGAACTCGCAGAGTTTTTTTAGTTACGCGGCTGACGTCCCTCGCGCCCATGCCACATACAACGCGCTGGTAGGTCTTCTGACTCCCAAGCTCAAGCGAACCAAGCCTTCTCGCCGGGATGTGACTCCACGGCAATGGCAGTAAGAGTTGTTCGCTTGATCAGCTCGGTCACAGCGGCGGGGCCGTCCCGGACTAAGATTCCCGAAGAATCTGGCACCGGATTCCCTGTTTGTCGGAGTAAGACACGTTCCTACTAGCCGACCACCAACGCACGATCAATTCAGAAGGTAGCTTAGCGGGTGGGGGATGGGGTTGTCAACGGGCATGCTCCAATTGGGTGATCGGCTCTGACATCTCTTGAGGAATACCTCCCTGAGTTCGCCCAACCAAAAAGCCAATAGCGGCTTCAGTCGCGCGA
>JAWXAV010000020.1:0-8236 GCA_034439695.1 Bythopirellula sp.
CATTCGCTTCGGCTACGCCTCAGCGAACGAAGCAGGCTGGCGTTGGAACAGGTCCAACACTAACTTAAGGATTGGTTCCCTACCCGGGGGCAGGTCACAAGCTCAAGACGATCCACCTGGGTGGTGATGAAGTGCCCGAGGGTGTGTGGGATGATTCGCCGGTGTGCCGCGCCAAATATCAATTGACAGATGAAGACAACATTTCTTTCGGCAAAGAAGCCATGGCAGACTTCTTCAAAAGGATTTCTGGGTCGTTTTGTGCCGAGAACGACATCGTGACCGCAGCCTGGGAAGAAGTCTTTCTCAACGATATGCGCAAATCCCAAGTCGTGAACGATTCGTCGCGGAATCGATTTTTAGGGCCTGATTATCAATGCTATGTCTGGAACAACGTCTGGGGTTGGGGCCAAGAAGACGTGGCTTATCGACTGGCGAATGCGGGGGTGAATGTCGTCTTGTGCAATGCAACTCACCTCTACTTCGACTTGGCCTACAACAAAGATCCTCAGGAACCAGGATATTATTGGGCTGGGTTTGTGGAAACCAAGACGGCCTTTTCTTTTGCACCCATGAACTACTTGGCCAAGACCAGCCACGATATTTATGGGCATCCCATCGCTTCGGAAAACATTAACCGTCGCGTGCGCTTAACCGAGGAAGGTAAGCAGCATATCCTCGGCATTCAAGGACAGCTCTGGGGTGAAAACCTAAAAGGCCCCGAGCGGCTGGAATACATGGCTTTACCGAGATTGATCGCACTGGCCGAGCGGGCTTGGGCGGCCGAGCCTGAGTGGATCAGCGATGAAAATCCTGAAACATGGCCCCCAAAATTCCGCCAAGCTTGGAGCGACTTCGCCGCGCAAACAGGCGGCAAAGAGTTACCACGACTCGACTACTTGCAAGGCGGGTTCCAGTATCGCATACCCGAAGCCGGGGCCGTGATTGAGGATGGTGTCTTGAAAGCCAACGTCGCCTTCCCCGGATTGGCGATTCGTTACACCACGGACGGCAGTGAACCCGACGTGAGCTCACCGTTGTACGCGGCACCTATCAGCGTCGGGACCACGGCTTGTGTGAAAGTGTTTAACTCGAAGGGACGCGGCGGTCGTTCTTGCACCATTCATGAGCAGGTCTTCCGGGTTAATTAATGCTGCTGCGGTATCCAATTCCTGTCGGATTTGCCCAACTTATTGTCTATTGAAAATTGTTTGGAACAGAGAATGCCCTCAAAACGAGTGAAAGCTACGATGTTACCTATGAATACGACCAGACTCCTTGTTAGTTTCGTACTGTTGGCGGCTTTAATGAGCAATCGTCCGTTATCTGCCGTCGATCTGGTTGGCTACGTGCCGTATTACAGATTGAACAGTAATTATTTGAACAATGTGCTTCCCGGCCAGCTTTCACTTTTGGATGAGGTGCGCTACTTCGGCCTCAGCGTGAATGGCTCTGGCGCGATTACTTCACTCGAGGGAAGTGTCAGCACTCAAAAAAATAATATCGCCTCGATCAAAAGTATTATCGATGGCTTTCCAATTAATGAGCGTCCCCGACTGAATATTACCTTGGGTGGCGCAGGCGTGGATTCTGTTTTCAGCACTATCGCAGCGAACGCATCGTTGCAAACAACCCTGGCTCAAAACATTGCCGCCCTGCTTAATGAAACAGGGGCGACCTCCGTGGACATCGACTGGGAGCATCCTGATGCCGGCGTTGAACGAACGACGACTTACCCCGCGCTGCTCAAGCGAATTAAACAAGAAGTGGGAGCTAATAAGCGCGTTTACGCCACGGTTGATCCCTCGGTCATGATTAACAACAACGTCCTGACGGGAACCAACGCCATCGATGGCATCTCACTGATGACCTACGACCTGGGTTGGTGGGGCAACGATGCCGGCAATCCTTATAATGGCGAGCATTCGCTGCATGAGTATGTCGAAGATGCGGTTGATGCTTGGACCGATCCCGTGAGTGCCAACTCACAGCGGCAGTATGTCTGGACCAACGCCTCGTGGGGTAATAACGTGCCCGCGGACAAGCTGGGCGTTGGTTTACCCTTTTACGGGAAAAACATTTTTACGAATGCCGCCTACACCTATGCGGAGTTGGTCAACAGCGGCACGCCGACGGGCAACGGCTACTATTCCTATGCAGGTCAGACAGTATGGATTCCCGATCAAACGGATATCGAGGATCGCGTCCAGTTAGCCCATGATGAGGGATTGCAAAATGTTTTCATTTGGGAGTTGGGGCAAGACCTTCTGTCCACTGATCCGAATTCCATGTTGAGGATTGCCGCGGATAAATTGGCAAGCTTGACGCTCGTGCCGGGAGATTTTAACGGTGACACCTTTGTTGATGGAACCGATTTGGCGCAATGGCAAGGCGACTACGGTCTCAACGGCGAAAGCGATGCCGATGGAGACGGCGATTCCGACGGTCGAGACTTTCTCATTTGGCAACAGAATGTTAGCCCTGCCGGGGGCCTCGTCGCCACTGCGGGTGTTTCGGTCCCTGAACCTGCTTCCGCACTCCTCATTTTTTGCACCTGCTCTTGGCTTGCTTTGACGACTCGACCTCGCAAGCTGTACATTGCGCGATGTGAAATCAATTCTTATTCAGAAGGGGCGGCCACTTGCTGATTTCAAGTTCCACATTGCCGCCTCTTTTGTTTGCCGTGGAACTCCATGGAATCGATTGGGCCATCATTGCGGCGTTTTTCGTCATCGTGATCGGCATTGGTGTGTCGGCCTCAAAGTCTGCGAGTGAAAGCTCCTCCGAATTTTTTCTCGGTGGCCGTAGTATGCCTTGGTGGTTGTTGGGAACTTCCATGGTGGCGACCACCTTTAGCGCGGATACTCCTAACCTCGTGGCGGGCTTGGTCCGCGAGGGAGGTGTGTCGAAGAACTGGGCTTGGTGGGCCTTCCTCATCACCGGCATGGTGACGGTCTTCATCTACGCCAAGCTTTGGCGTCGCAGCGAGGTAATGACCGACCTCGAGTTTTACGAGCTGCGTTACGGAGGCAAACCCGCCTCGTTTCTGCGTGGCTTTCGCTCGATTTATCTCGGTGTTTTCTTTAATGTGCTGATCATGGCCTCGGTGACGCTCGCGATCATCAAGTACGGTTCGTTGATGTTTGGTGCCGAAAAGTGGGAGTGCGTCCTTTATGGTTCCCTCGGTGTGGTCATCTACGCCACTTTAGGTGGTTTGAAAGGCTGTATTTGGGCGGACTTTTTTCAGTACACGTTCGCCATGGTGGGGGCGGTGATTGCCGCCATCTATGCCATCGGAGACGCCGGAAAATCCGCAGCCGCGAAAGCCGTTGAAGCGGGCACGATCGCTACCGATCAGACCGCCGAGTTTGCTCGTTCTTATTCGATGACTAATCTTCTCCAAGAAGCCGACGTCACTGCCAAGATCAGCATCTTTCCCGACTTTTCCGATCCCAGCCAATACATTCCCTTGCTGCTCATCCCCATCGCCGTGCAGTGGTGGTCGGTCTGGTATCCCGGCGCGGAACCTGGCGGCGGCGGTTATATCGCCCAGCGCATGCTGGCCGCGAAAGATGAGAAAAATGCCATCGGGGCCACGTTATTCTTCAACTTTGCCCACTATGCTTTGCGCCCTTGGCCATGGATTATCGTGGCCCTGGCATCCATGGTTTGCTTTCCCGAAATTGCGGATATGAAAGCCGCTTTCCCACACGTGGACGATTCCGTGCTTGCTCATGACCTCGCCTATCCAGCGATGGTCTCCAAATTGGGCCCCGGTTTTCTCGGCATGCTAATCGCGTCAATCTTAGCCGCCTACATGTCGACGATTGGAACGCACCTGAATTGGGGTTCTTCCTACATCGTCAACGATTTCTACAAACGCTTCGTCAAACCTGATGCTGCGGAAAAGGAATTGGTCAAGTTAGGGCGTATCTGCACCATATTGCTCATGGTCTTGGCCGGTGTGCTTTCGCTGTACTTGACCAGCGCCACTCAGGCATTCAACATTCTTTTACTTTCTGGAGCTGGCTCAGGCGCGATATATCTGCTGCGTTGGTTTTGGTGGCGAATTAATGCATGGTCGGAAATCTTTGCCATGGTGGTGTCATCGCTGTTGGCATTCGTGCTTGTACTGTTCGTGAGCGACGAAGCCGTGGCCCGAGATCCCATCGATGGTTTCACCATGAAACTGTTGATCTGCGTAGCCTTCACCACGCTGGCGTGGGTGGTCGGCACATTTATCACGCCAGCGGAAAATCAAGCGACTCTGCGTAAGTTCTATCGCAAATGCCATCCCGGCGGCCCAGGGTGGGCAAAGCTCGTTGCCCAAGCGCGCAGTGAAGGCGATATGATCGACGAAAAAATTCATGGTCGAGCTTGGGAAATGCCCCTCCAAGTGCTGTGTGTTTTTCTTGGCTGCGTGGCAATTTATTGCTCGCTGTTCAGTATCGGGGGTCTCGTCTACGGCAACTATATCCAAGCGGTAATTCTTGGTGTGTTTGCAATTGTGAGTGGCGCATTCTTATTCAAGTTCTTTGGGCGAATCAGTGCGGACTAAAGCACACCATAGCAAGGATTTTTCTGCATGCGACCACGAGCTAAAGCCATCGCTTTGTTGGGCTTCTTTATTGCATTGTGCCAACCCGCTTTCGCGGCCACTGTTGAAAATGCTGAGAATAAGGTCTTCGTTGGGTATGTCTCAGGCATGCCCAAGGAGATTCATTACAAGCTCTATACCCATCTCTGCCACGCATTTGTCGTGGCGGAGAAAGACGGCACGCTCATTCCCCAGGAAAACGTTCCCAATCACGAGCTTGCCCGCGAAGCACATCAAGCTGGTGTCGAAGTGTTGGTTTCTCTGGGGGGCTGGGGTTGGGACGAAAAATTTGCCGCGATGTCGCTCGATCCTTTGGCAGAAGATCGCTACGTATCGGCCGTTATGAATCTGGTGGACAAATTCGACTACGACGGCATCGACTTGGATTGGGAGTATCCCGACACGAATATCGAAATTGTCGGCTTCGAACGGCTGGCGCGCCGATTCCGCCAAGCGCTGGATGAATTGGGCAAAAAAAGAATCGCCAAATGCTGCTGACGATGGCTGCGGCCGCTCACCCCACGACGCTTGAATGGCTCAACAATGATTTTTTGTTGGAAACGATGGATTGGATCAACGTCATGACCTATGACTACTGCGGCTCCTGGGCGAAATTCGCGGGGCATCATTCTCCGCTCTTCGCTTCGTCAAAAATGCCAGCCGACGAAGTCCTCTCCACGGAAATGACGATCAACTATCTCACCAAGCGAGGGCTCCCCGCGAATCGGCTCGCGCTCGGCCTGCCACTCTACGGACGCGCGTTCGCCGTCCCTGAACCCTATGCCAACACAACGACTGCTCCCAAGCCACGGCGAGAATCGGCGAATTACCAAGAAATCGAACAGATGCACCGAGGCGGAAAGTGGGTTCGTAAATGGGATGACGAAACCAAGAATCCCTGGCTCATCTCGCCTGACCATAACGAAATTATCGGATACGACGATAGCGAGTCGATTGCTATCAAGACCCAGTGGGCTGAAGAACAAGGTCTACGCGGAGTTTTCTTTTGGCAGATCGATGCCGACCGATTACCAAACGGTACCAATCCGCTGCAAGAAGCGGCGCATGAAAATTTATACAGGAAGTCTCCCTGATTGTTGATGACGGATTTCTGGCTCCGTTGGCTCTTGCAATTATTTGCTAACTTACCAGGAATCTGCACGGCAACATTTAATGCCCAAAAGCATTGCTCGAAGTTTGCCCACACAGATCAGTTAGAAAGCGCGCCTGCGCGGAATTTATAACGGAACGGGTCGCGGCTATTTCTAGCCGCGACCCCGAGTCCGTTAGAAATGTTACGACCACATCTCGAAAACTTCATCCAGGTCTTGAATGTAATCTATCTCGAGATCGGTCTCATCCTCGCCGCAATCGAGGACGGTGTCTTCCAACTCATCACTCACAACCTGCGTCACGGCACTTGGGGAAACAGCAGCGCTTGCGATGGAAGCGAGTTCGGCAAAGGCGGAATCGACCATCTCGGTCTTGGCAGCCTTGAGTTGTGAACCATCTCCCAAACTCAGGGAGCTAATCCACATTCCCTGACCCAAGGTCGCGGAAGCTGGTTCGTTTGCCACTAGAGCTGGTGCGATTTCATCCGCCATGAGGAGTGCGGAGGGTATTTCCACGCTAGCCTCATCTGTTGAGATCGACGTGGCCACGAGCGGGAACAGTGTACTTCCCGCCTGCTGTTGCCAGGCGAGGAAGTCCCGGCCGTCAACATCGCCATCCCGGTCGGCGTCGCCGTCTTGGATCGCGGCAGTATTGACGATGCCATATCCGGTTTGCCAAGTCACGAGGTCATCCCCGTCAACATCGCCATCAGGCTCGAAGTCGGCCGTGTAGGTCACCGCGATGCTGCCATCAACGTCCGTCCAGGTGAGATTGCCTTCATTGGGATCGACGGGTTGAATGTTGAGATTCACCACGTCGCCGGGTGTCAAACCGCTATCGAGCGTGAAGGTCAAGTAGGCGATATCGCCCGTGCCAATATCACTCGGCGTGCTATTGAAGAACACGAGACGGGCTTGCCCCCCAATCACGTTCTTGGTCAGCGACCAGTTATCACCAGCATCCCAGAAGGTACCCTGCGCGATATCTCCTGTCGTTAGCGCGAGCGAGCCGTTGTTAAAGAACACGTCAAACGTTGCGGAGAGTACGGTCGGGTAGGCCGCCTCGCCCGGCAACACTGTGATCGTGACGGGAACCGTCACTTCGTCGCCAGGGGCGGCGAAAACATTAGGCACGCTCAGTTCAGGATCGATGCCCGGCGTACCGGCCACGAGCGGCCCGATCATCGGCAGCGGTGGAATCTCGGGTGTATCGATGAGTGCCGCTTCTTGAGCCACCAGCGAAGCATCCTGCCCCGACAGCGCGCCGTTGCCCGTGGTATCCCCGACGATCACGGGGTCCGTCCAGTCGTGAGCATCAAAGCCACTATCCAGATTGACGACGACTCGGGAAATCAACGCGGCATCGCTCCCCAAGTACACACCGTTGCCATCGGTATCACCGACGTAGGCTGCTTTGTGAACTGCATAGTCGGCCTTGGCCGGGATCACACTTTCGTTGACCTCCAGATTCAGCAGGCGGATGATCTGGCTGTCGGCGTACGGTGCCAAGTTGGGAATATCCGCATTGAGGCGGATCAGTTGAATATTCGAGCCGCTCAGTGCCGTCGTGCCGGAAATCGTAAGTTTCAAGAGCCCCGGTGAGACAGGATTCTGAGTGAGTGACCACCCGCCAGCTCCCAAGGGGCCACTGCCCAGGGTGGCTCCCGTGATATTGAGCAAGGCGGGATCGTAGACAATATCAACATCTACCGAGGTGACGCCGGCCGCCTGGTTGATCGAAATCGGCAAATGCAACCCGCCCATTTCGACCGTCGGGACGTTCACATCTTGCCCGGCACCACGCGCGAAATCTGGCAGCGACACGATCCGATCCGAAGAAACCGCCACGCTGAACGTGTCGATGTAGTCGTCGTTCACTTCGCTATCGTTGAAATCGCCGTCTCCATCTAGCAAGTTGCCCATGGTATCCTTGAAAGCGACGCTATCACTGATAAGCGTCACGGTGTAGTCGTCAGCCCCCAACACGCCACCGCTCTTGACCCAGGTGAGTGTATTGGTGGTGGAGTTCCAGGCGATCGAGCCATTGATCGTACCCAAAGTATCACCCACAACCGTCAGATCGGCCAAATCAATCGACAGGTCATTGCCATCGTAGAGATTGAGGTCCGTCAGATCGAGTGCGCGATTAAAGGTCACATCAAAACCACTGGCAAAGGTCTCGAAATCGATAACTCGCAGGGTGTCTTCCAGTACGGTGACTTGGAAGATGTCGGTATCAATTCCACCATCATTGTCGTCGACTTGGACCACCACGTTGTAGGTGAAGCCAATGTCGGCCAGCCCGTAAGTGTGGTTAATGTTGAAGCTGTGGGTGGCCACGCCGAAGGCACCTTCACCCGAGTCGAGGAAGTCGCCGTCACCATTCCAGTCGACATTCACGGTCCAGTTGGCGTCCGCCCCTGGATCAGTAAAGAGAATGTCCCCCGTGTAGTTGAAAAGCATGGCGGTTCCTCCGCCCAGAAGATACCTTCTGGGAAGAACCATTTTCCCTTTATTGGAGGAACCAACC
>JAWXAV010000021.1:0-21265 GCA_034439695.1 Bythopirellula sp.
CCTTCGAATACGCTTCCATTCAGCCCACCTCCTTTTAGGGTGAACCTAATTTACCCCACTTGCGCAGAGGGCGCTAGAGGTAAAAGAAGCACGCATTAGTGGCGTTGTAGAGCTTGCGGCAGAACAGGAAAGCATTGTCCCGGTCCCGATTGCCGAAGTGCCAGCACACAAGCAGCTTGCTGGTCTTGTCCATCGCGGTCCAAGTGTAGGCATCGCCAAGCCGGTCAGTCGGACGGCCCAAGCGTAGGGCTGTCTTTTGCTTCATGCCCACGTAACCCCAGATTTCGTCAGCTTGGATTTCACCCACGGGGAGATTGCGAAGCCGGTCAGCAAGGAACTTCTCACAACGCTCGCCTACCAAAACGAGTAGGTCGATGATCGTATGCAAGTCGGTATCGGTCAGCCGGGAAGTGGTCGAAATCGACAGCCCTTCGGTGAGCATTTCGATGATCCGGGCGGCCTTGTCCAGCCCGATCCGCATCCCGGCAAACATGCCAGTTGATTCGGTGAAGCATTTCCCGCAATCGCAGCAGCGAAAGCGCGGGGTGCCAGCCTTAGTCTTGCCGAATTTCTTACGATTCTCGTGGTTGCAAATGGCGACGATCATAGCTCTGGCTTTCAGGTTTGGCCGAAGCTATGATTCAGTTACAAGGCTGGAATCGGCTTCGGCTGGTTTTAGTTCCCCGGTTGGATTGCCGTCCTTCCGGGGTTTTTTGTGGCTTGCTTGCCACGACAAGATTTATTATAAAGAATCAATCAGCGCTTGCAATAGATTCTTTATAAATAATCAATGGATTTACTAATGGGCAAGAAAAAAGCTCCTACCCGTGGTGGTGTGCGAGAGGGCGCAGGGCGCAAAGTAGGCGATGAAGGGCGGGCCGTCCCCGTGTCGGCAAGCGTCCCCGAGCCGCTTGTGAACGACCTGGACACTATTGCAGAGTCAAAGGGGTGGAACCGCTCCAGGGCCGTTACGGAGGCTATCAGAGCCTACGTGGCGCGCAAGCGTACCTAAGCGGAGAGAGGGGGTTACGATCCCATCCGTGGTTGCACGGACCCCTACGGCAGAATATAAAACTGCTGCGCCGCCAAGACGCGGGCCGCTCTCCAGTTAGGAGAACGGAATACGAAAAGAAGCTATTGGGAACATGGACCAAATGACACTGCTCTGACCATGTGGTTCACTCAGCTTTTTATTCGTCCTGAAATTCTTTTAGCCACTGTTCACGGCTTATGGTGCATTGGCCTAATCGCTTGGCTTTGTAAGCGTTCATATCGAGCTGCTTGATCATGTGATCGTGACCTAAATTGAGTCTCGATCCGTGTCGTAAGCTGAGCTGAGTTAGATAAGTTTCACCGTCTAAACTGAAGACATCGTAATAGACGTGGGCCTTACATTGTCCGCTTACTTGGCCCTTGAGTTTATCGACGATTTTCTTGGCAAGTTGGGCGGTTATTTGAGTGTTAGAAGGACGCGGCATTCGGGATCCTCGCAATATGCCGATTTAGCACTGCCTTTTGCTCCTTTGCTTTGTCGCCCAAGTTCTCATTTTTGATCGTGGTTAGCCGCCAATACAGATGGCAAAGAGTGTTGCGAAGATTCTCAATTACCTCAGTGTAGGTGTCGGCGCTCGCGTATACCCGCGCTGATTGGATACTAGCAACGTAGTTATCATCCGCAAGATGTTCGGTTACCACGGTAAAAGGCACGAGAATAGCCAAATCCGAACGAGGGACACTGTAAAGCTGCGAAATGTAGAAGACCGGAGACTCTCCAGGATTCGCCGCGTTTGCTGGGCAATACCCATATATTACTGGAGTAAGGGGCTTTTCCTGACCATGAGTTCGCGACAGCATTCGCACGCGCGAAGTTGCACGATAGGTTCTTTCAAACCGTGCATGACTTTCTTGCGATTGATTTAGCTCGATATAGCCAGTGCTCATGATTGTTTTACCTTCACAGCTTTGCGAACGGTAATTGGATATTCACCGAGAACCTTCGTTCCTGTACTGACAACAGCCTTGAAAACACCTTCTTTTTTGAATGCCAGAATCAGATTGATATTCGCTTCTAGCCCCCCGCCCTGTAATTCAGGCTGAAAGTTGATTTTTTCCTTACCTAGAGCGGACTTCCCACCACCGTCCAGCAAATCCACTGAAATCTTTTGAACGCCCTCGCCACCTAGTTTAATGAACAGATGGAATGAAAATGTTTCCGATAAATCGCTGATGAAAAGTTTGTCAAAAATGCCGTAAAGCGTTGTCTTGTTATCGTGACTTCGACTAACCCCTTCACAAGCCAAAATAGCCTTGAGAACTAGCGGTAATTTTTTCGTTGGTGATGCTTTTTTAGCCATGGCGCAAAAATGTAGCCGCAATCCCTAGCAAGATGCGGCTATGCTCCCATCAATTCCAAGCATGATCATCATGCTCGCGACATCCTTGCCGGCTATGTTTGATTCAGCCGATCAAATCAAGTTTGATACGACTAGCTTAATCAATTGTTCAATTACACTATAGTTCAATTATCGGCCTTTGCAAGCTTTAAGTACATGTTATCTCAGGAGTTGCGACGATTCACACAACTCTAATTAACAATATAGTTTACAACGCGCCAACTATCCTGAAGAGAGGAATATCCCCGAAAAAGTTCCGCTGTCTAGGGGGATTGTGAAAAGATTCACATATTCACGATTTCCCCGGCCCCCACCGCCCCTCACCATCCCGGCCAACCGGGGATTTAGCAACACTTAATTACAGACTACCAACTTCTTGTGGATCCCCCCGCAGCGAAAATTAGCGAAAATTTCAAGATGACAGCTTTGCCATAAAAAACCACCTTGCCCAACATCAAAAATCGGGAATGATTTTTTGGGCCACTTTGATTGTCGGGAACGCCGTACCTGCCCCAAGTCTCCAAGTAGTAGACATTACCTTCGTCCCGGGAGATAATCTGAGCATCTTCTCTCCCTGGAACAGAGTGAGGTGCAAAATGTATCTCGATAAGACTTTCGCAAGGTGCATCAAACTGGCGTTTGTTGGTTGGCTTTGCCTAGCAACGAATCTTCCCGCTCAGCAACCTGCTCCACCGCAGGGCAACCAAGCACCGGGCAACCAAGGCTTGGGCAATGTCGGTTTCTTTGGAGGGCCCGATCCGGCTGGCCTTTTTCCCGGTGCCCCAGGGGGTGCGGCCAACGCGGATTTCGATTCGCTCATCGACCTCATCCAATCCACCGTCGCCTACGACAGTTGGATGGAGAACGGCAGCGGTGAGGGGGAGATTCAACCCTTTGCCATCAACGGCGTCTATGCCGATCCGCAAGGAACATTGCGCTTTGATCGTGCCTTACTCGCCTCGACGTCTTTGCGGCGTGAGCCAACCGCGACTTCAGACAAGCAGCCTGCCAACGCCCGGCAAAGTTCGCCTCTTCGCTATGTTTCGCTGCCGCGTTTGGAAAACGCGATTGCCGCGCATCAAGTCGCGCATAAACCGTTGCCCGCCGAGATGCTCACGCTTGCTGGTCTCGAGCGGATTGAGTATGTGATTCTCAATCCTGAAACTCACGATCTGATTCTCGCGGGACCAGCGGGCGATTGGCGTGTCGGTGAAGCTGGAATCCTGGTGAGTGTTGCAACGGGTCGCCCCGTCGTGCGGCTCGATGATTTGCTCGCTTTGTGGCGTCGGCAAGGTGCCGCGGCTTTCGGTTGCTCGATCACTCCTCGGCAACAGGCCCTCGCTGACACGCAAGAATTCCTGACCCTTTCCGCCGCCAAGCCGCTGGAACCGAGCAAGCGACAAGATTGGCTCGACAAGCTCCGCGATACGCTTGGCAAGCAAGACGTCGAGTTCTTCGGCGTTGTTCCCGAGAGCCACATGGCGATGGTGCTGTTAGTGGCCGACTATCACATGAAACTCATCGGCATGGGCCTCGCCGAGAGCGTTGGCGGCGTGACCAACTACCTCGAAACGGTGGAACTGCTCGCCGATGGTTCCGCGCCGCCGATGAGCGTGCTGCGCTGGTGGTTCGCGATGGCTGACCGACCCGTGAAAACCAACGCTGAGCGGGATGTGTATCAAATACCCGCTGGTGGGGTGCGGGTGCTGAGCGAGAATGAGCTGCTCGCGGCCCGGGGACAGCGCATCCACACCAACCAATCGGACGCTCTCAATCGGCGCTTTGCCGAGACATTTACCGCTGAGTTTACCAGCCTTGCCGAAAAGTATCCGCTCTATGGCGAATTGCAAAACGTGTTTGGCCTGTCGCTTGTATTGGCGCTCATTGATCGCGAAGATTTGTTGGCGAGGAGTGGTTGGCAACCAACATTGTTTGAAACAGCCGACTCTTTGCGGTTGCCGCAACTGGCCGTACCCCGCGAAGTCGAGACGGTCATCAACCACCGCGTAATCAATAAACGACAAATCATCGCTGGGATCAGCGGCGGCGTGTGGATCGACGCGCCGAGATCGCTCAAGATTGAAAAAGCGGACGGCTCCGAACTGAACGCTGCAAAATCATCCACCCCCCCAACGGGTCAGCGCTGGTGGTGGGACTAACCCCATCGCTTGCGGTTTCGCGCGGAGTGACTAAATCGTGCCCGGTTCATCCTCCGCCACGCGAACGACGGTTTCGTCGATCGCGTGCTGCTTTTTCTTGCGCAACCACCACAACGTACCGCTCAAAAGCACCAAGATCACGACGAGCGTGAGAACCCATTCCGCATCGCGGAGTAGCTCGGTAATGTGATCGCCAAAAAAATGGGCCGTCCAAAAGAAGGTCGCCACGACCAGCGTCGCGCAAAATAAATCGTAAAAAATGAACTCGCGAAACTGCACCCGCATGATCCCTGCGGAAAGATACACGGGCCCGCGAACACCCACCATGAAGCGTGCCAATGCCATCACTTTGAACATGTGCTTTTTAATGGCCCCGTCGAAAGTTTCATGACGCGTGGCCCCGAGCCAGCGGCTTAACTTGGGACGCCGCTGCACCAAACCATGGCCAAAATGATAGCCGATGGCGTACATCACACTGTCGCCCAGCAACGCGCCAACGAGACAGGCGAGAAATGCAAGCCACGGATCAAAGTGCCCCTGCGAACTGAGAACTCCAGCCAGCATAATCGGGATTTCTTCGGGGATCGGCAGCCCGCAACCGGTGAGCACCAGAAACAGCACGATCCCCAAATAACCGCCGTGTTGAATCAGCCAATCCACGTCAATCGTCTCTCGTGGTCTGTAGGTCGGGGGCGAAATACTTGCCCAGTTATGATCCTGTTAACCTTGGTCCCGCCGTCGGGTTTTCGCGACTGACCCTCCGCCTACAAGAGGGTCAGCATTTTTGGGTCGCACAGTGGCGTCCAGTCCTCAGGTGCCATGTTGGCGACAACCACATTGATACCGAAATCCGCAGCGGCGGGACACACCAATACAACCGCGATATCGGGGCGACGACGGCATAAGAAGCCGATTCCCTCGGGACCGAGCACAAACGCCGCCGTCGAGAGTGCATCTGCCTCGGCAGCCGTGGGTGCCAAAACTGTTGCAGTGAATACGCCTGCCGCCGGCCAGCCGGTGCGAGGATCGAGAATGTGACTGTAGCGTCGGCCCTCGTGTTCAAAAAATTGCGTGGCTCCACCGGAAGTACCCAAGGCCCGATTTCGCAAATGAAACTCCGCGAGGCGGTAATTCGGTTCGAGCGGATGCCGCAAGCCGATGCTCCAGCAGTCGGCATCATCGCCCCGATTCGCGCCACGCGCGAGCACACTGCTCCGCCCGCCGTGCCACAAGTAATCGCACGCTCCGCGCTCGTCGAGCAGCCTGGCCGCCCTGTCGAGCGCATAGCCTTTGCCCATGGCGTTGAAGTTGATTTCGACCCCCGGTTTCAAAAGTTCAATAGACTGAGTAGCGGGATTGAGCGCCACATGCGCCATGCCGACCAAATCAAGAGCGTCAGCGATTTCCGCTTCGCTTGGCAGGCGGCCTTCGCGTTTGAAGAATCCCCAGACTCGTGAAAGCGGCGTTCCTGTGATGTCGAAGGCCCCCTCGGTTTCGGCGTTGAGTTTCACTGCCAGCTCCAACAGCGCGAAGAGTTCGCTGCTCGTCATCACGGGACCATCAGCCGCAAGTTGGTTGATGCGTATAACATCGCTCGCAGCGCGATAAATGGTGAGTTGGTCCTCAATCGCCTCAATTTCGTCAAAGGCCTCGAGCACGTCGCTGGCAATCTGCCGATCCGCATCGTGATAGCGAATCGCAAAATCACAGGCCATCGCCCTGCGCGTGGCCTCGAGATGAATCGTGGGTGTGGTCGGAAAGCGATCCGCGATCAGCTCCGTGGTCGATTCGACCCATTCTTGTGCCCAATCGTAGACGCGGTCGGCCAGGGTGCGCGCCGCCGCCTTGCCTTGGAGAAAGTCACGTCGCGAGTGGTGTTTGTCGGCAGCCATGGTCCAATTATAGCCATATTGTCTGGGGTGGGTTCCTGATACTATTTTGGCTGTTCACCCGAGATTCCACTTTCAGTATGTTACATCGCATGAGCCAATTGATTATCAGTGTGTCCGGTTTGCGGGGCGTCGTGGGAGAATCGCTCACGCCCGAGATTGCCATCCGCTATATTGCCGCGTTTGCCGAGGAACTGCCGCCGGGGCCGGTCGTCGTCACGCGCGACGGACGCCACACGGGGCCACTGCTGGAAGCCGCCGTGCAGTCGGCGCTCATGGCGATGGGACGCGTCTGCTACGACGCAGGCATCGCTGCCACGCCAACGACGGGAGTGTTGGTGCGTCAGCTCAAAGCTGCGGGGGGAATTCAAATCTCCGCGAGCCACAACCCGCCCGAGTACAACGGCATCAAACTCTTCGACTCCGCTGGCCGTGTGATTCCCGCTGCAGCGGGCCAGAAAGTCATCGACCGATTTCACGCCGGAGAGCCGCGTTGGAAACTGTTCGACGAACTTAGTCAATGCGAAGTTGTCGACGATACCATTTCCGCGCATCTCGGCTTGGTTCTGGCCACCAGCAACGTCGAGCGTATCAAGCGGCGAAAATACCGCGTGCTTGTTGACGCTAACCACGGCTCCGGAAGTGTCCTGGCCGTGCCGCTTCTCGAAACGCTAGGTTGCGAAGTAATCGTCCTCGGTGACAAACCCGACGGACTCTTTTCACATCCTCCGGAGCCGACGAGCGAGAACCTGCAATCGGTTCTCGCTAAAGTTACAGAAACAAAAGCCGACATCGGATTCTGCCAAGACCCCGATGCCGACCGGCTGGCGATTATTGACGAAACCGGCCAATACATCGGCGAGGAGCTCACGCTCGCGCTGGTGGCGGATCATGTGTTGCGCAAGACGCCGGGGCCAGTGGTCACCAACTGCTCTACCAGCCGCATGACGCAAGATATCGCCGAGAAATATGGCGTGCCATTTTTCCGCTCAAAGGTTGGCGAGGCCAACGTTGTCGATCTGATGCTCGCCGAGAAGGCGGTGCTAGGCGGCGAAGGCAATGGTGGCGTGATTGATCCCCGGGTTGGCTTGGTGCGGGATAGCTTCGTGGGGATGGCATTGGTGCTGGATGCCATGGCCGCGCGAGAAATGTCCGTCAGCGAACTGGTCGCGGAACTGCCGCGGTACGCGATTCACAAAGCGAAGGTCTCTTTGCCTCCAGAAAAAATCGCTGCGTCATTCACGGCACTGGAAAAGCATTTTGCCGATGCCAAGAGTGATTATCTCGATGGTTTGCGGCTCGATTGGCCTCATAAGTGGCTCCTTATCCGCGGAAGCAACACCGAGCCTATCGTGCGGATCTTCGCCGAGGCACCTACTGCGGACGAGGCCAAGCGATTGTGTGATGAAGCGGAAAAGGTCTTCCAATGAGTTTGATTTTTTGATCGTAGCTGCTTATGATGGCTTGCAAGGAGATTTGCCATGAATATCCAATTGACTCCTGATGCTTCTCAGTTTGTCGAGGGCCTAGTGGCGACTGGACAATATCCGTCTGTGGATCAGGCTGTCGACGACGGCGTCAAACTGCTGATGGCCCGTAATCGGATGAAGCAAGACATTCAAGAGGCGTTTGACGATGTCAAGACAGGACGCGTCATGAGTCATGACGATTTTTTCACCGATTTGAAAGCTTATGCTAAGCAGTTGGATGAAAAATCAGGTAGGTCTTGATGAAGTCGCTGCGATATACGTCGAAGGCCCACACTGACGTTAAAGAGATTCTGCTCTACATTTCCGAGGACAAACTTGGCGCTGCTCTTAAGTTCGTCGAACGCATTGAAGCACGTTGTGATTTAATCGCGAGCAACCCGGAAATGGGTGAGCTTCGGCCTGAATACGGTCCCGGTGTTCGCTCTGTTTCGGTCGGGAAATATGTGATCTACCATTCCTCAACGCCTAAAGAAGTTTTGATCCTCAGGATCGTGCCAGGTGTTCGAGATATTCGATCACTTTGACAAACATCACTTCGGTCGCTCACCAACACAAAACAGATGCTTATCCGAGCGGATAAACAAATTGCCCTGCGAAGCGGCGATTGAAGCCTTGCAAGCTTCTCCCAAAAGGTTGCGAGCGACTTCTTCGTATTTGTCACCCGCTTTGATCACGACCGTTTCGCCGTCAAGGTCCGTGAGGAAATAAATGTTCCCCTCGGCATAAATCGGCGAGGCCGCATGTTTGCCGCCGATGCGCTTTTGCCAAACCTCTTCACCCGTCTTGGCGTCGAAGCAGTTCAAAATCCCGGTATCAGTAACGGCATAGATGTGCGGTTCAACATAGAGCAGCGACGAGAGCGAGGGCACTCCCTGCTTTTGTTCCCACGCAATGTGCGAGTCGGTGATGTCTCCCTCGCCCCCGGACTTAACCACACGAATCGTTGGTTCCTCAAAACCCGAGCAACTGTAAATCAACCCCTCCGCGAGCACGATGGATGGAGTGACTCCTTCGCCCTGGCTGTGAACGGTCCAAACCAGTTGACCGTTCGTGGGATCGTGTCCTTGGATCACGTCGCCGGCGGCACTCACCAATTGCTGCTTTCCATCTTTCGACAGAACATTGGGTGTCACATGGGCGAGTCGGGAGAGACCACGACTGCCTCGCCAAACTTCTTTGCCAGTTGCCTTATCGAGTGCCAGTAGCACCGCTCCCTCCCAGGGTTTCTTAAAACCAACGAGCGAATCTTCGCCGGTGCTGCTCCCATCGAACGGCATGATGAGAAGGTTTTCATGCAAAATCGGCGAGGCCCCCAGGCCATGTTGGCTAAAGAAATCAACATCGTGATTCGTCCACGCGAGCTTTCCCTCCATATCGAGCGCCGCAATGCCGCCCGAACTGAACACGGCGTAGACATGCTCACCATCTGTTACGGCAGTGGGGGTCGCATGAGAATTGTCTTCTCGTTTGTGCTTGGGAACCTGCTCGAAAACTTTGGTATTCCACAGAATCTCGCCCGAGCGGCGATCCACGCAAATAACTTGGCACGATTTTCCCTCATCGGTCGTGGAAGTTACAAACACCCGGTCGTCGAACACGACGGGCGATGACCAACCCTCGCCAGGAATTTCCGTTTTCCAAGCGATGTTTTCGTCCGCGCTCCACTGAGTCGGCAGACCTTTCTCGGAAGAAATCCCCTGCCCTGTCGGCCCACGAAAGCGCGGCCAGTTTTCAGCCAAAGACGAGGAAGCGGAGAACAACGAACAAAAAGCAAGCAAGAGTAAGCATCGGCAGGTGGCCATAGTGAGACCCTATGTAAAAGAGGTGGGAAGAGAGGGGAGTGATTAGCAGGCTGACCCAAACAGTCTACACCATTGCTAAAATGCGTCCATCGTGTGCAGCTCCAGCAATCACGTCGATAAATTCTCCGCAGTTTGCCAACTCGCTCGGCAATTCCACTGACGCATAGCGGCACGAAGTTCCGACAACGCGGTGCGGTTGGCCTTCGAGAGGCGATTCCACGAGTACGCGCAGTCGTTTTCCTGCAAGAATCGCAAAATACTCGGACTTCAATTCTGTTTCGACCCGCGCAAGTTCCTGGCTACGTTCGTGCTTCACTTGCTTGGAAAGCTGGCCCGGCATGTCGGCTGCGGGAGTGCCCCGTCGCGCGCTGAACGGGAAGATATGAATTTTCGAGAAACCCACTTGCCGCGAGGTGTCACACGTCTCGGCAAATTCGGCATCGGTCTCGCCGGGAAAGCCGACGATGATGTCGGTTGTGATCGCGGGGCGGTCGAGTTGTTCTTTGAGCAATTGGCAGCGGTCGATAAACCGCCGACTCCCCCACCGCCGCCGCATTCGTCGTAATACGCTGTCGCTGCCGCTTTGCATTGAAATGTGGAGGTGCGGGCAGATTTTTTCTGGTTGGTCGGCCATCACCGCGATCAGTTCACGGGTGACTTCCGTGGCTTCGATGCTGGACAGTCGCACGCGGAAATCACCTGGCAACGCAGCAATGGAACGCACCAAATGCGAAAGCCGCGTCCAATTTTCCTTGGGTTCATGGCGATTCCAATTCACGCCGTAATGCCCCAAATGAATTCCCGTGAGCACGACTTCCCGGTAACCGTTGTCCACAAGCCGGCGGACTTCGTCGAGAATGTGCGTCATCGGCCGACTCGAAAGCTCAGGCCTTACCATGGGAATAATGCAGAAACTACAACGCAACAAGCAGCCGTCTTGCACCTTCACATACGCTCGGTGCCGACGGCCAAACCCCGAAATTCCAGTCGGCACGTCCGTCACACCAAAGCGGCCTAAGAGATCGCCGAGTTCACGTTTATCAGTAAGCACCTCTGTCACATTAGGCAGCGCCGCGACTTCCTCGGGAGCCCGGGTCGCATAACAACCCATGACCACAATCTTGCTTGCTGGATTTTCCCGCGCGAGTCGGCGAATGATCTGCCGACTCTTGCTATCGCCTTCCGCAGTGACCGTGCAAGTGTTGACGACGCACAAATCGGCCGGATCGTCTTCGGCCGCATCTTGGTAGCCAATACCCAAGAGCCCTTCGCGCAGAAACTCAGTCTCGTATTGATTGACTTTACAGCCAAGGGTGACAGTCTTTAATTTCAATTTTTTCATTCCACCGGTTCGATCGTGCTCCACATCGAACCTTTGCTGGCTTCGAGATGGGCCTTGCCGTAGGCGTGGATTTGGTCGCGCTTGAGCTCGGCGTGTTCACGGGTAGTGGTCAACACCACCGCCTTGCCGTCTTTGTCAACAGCCTTGGCAATTTTCTGGCACTGTTCTTTTTCATGGCCGAAGAGTTCCCGGAGCATCTTCTCGACATACTCGAAAGTATGGTCGTCGCTGTCCCATAGCAGCACGTTGTAGCGAGGTTGTCTCCGGCGCTCTTTTTGGGGAGTTTCCTGTTTGATGGGAGCCACGGTGACTGCCCCCTCGTCGTCTTCTTCAGGCTCCCAATCCATGACACTTGTTCCTTGTTGATTGCGGCAAGCCCATCTGTGTGGCTGCAAATCGCTCGCCCACGGCATCGTGGCATCAGACCCTTGTGGCCCCAGCCCCTTGTAGCACAGGGGCAGGTGCCGCATTATATTAGATTCCCTCCTGTTGGGGGAACTCCCCGACACGCGACGGCCAGGGCGGCATGTTCGTGGAGTGAGGCAATAACGGGAAAACCCGCTGCCATTGCGATGGTGGCTTCCTCCAGAATATGTGCGTGCCGTGACATCATCCGCCGTCAATCAGGTGCTCGACTTCGTCGACAAGCAGAGCCAGCAGCACGATGCCGATTTGGCCGACCTATTGCGGATTCCGAGCGTCAGCGCTGATTCCAAGTTTGCCCTCGATGTGCGCCGCGCTGCCGAGTGGTTGGTCAAGCATTTGGCGGGCCTGGGCTTGAAGCCCGAGTTGATCGACACCCCCGGCCATCCGCTTGTCTACGCCGAAACCCCCGCCGTGCCGGGAGCGCCGGTTGCACTTGTTTATGGCCACTATGACGTGCAGCCCCCCGACCCCCTCGACAAATGGACCACACCGCCCTTTGAACCTACCGTGCGTAATGGTGCGGTCTTCGCCCGGGGAGCGACCGACGACAAAGGTCAGATGCTCACGCACGTTCACAGCGTCGCAGCCTGGCTTAAAACTCACAAGCATTTGCCGCTGCAAGTGAAGTTTCTCATCGAGGGGGAAGAAGAAGTCGGCAGTGAGAACCTGGATACATTTTTGGCCGAGAACACGAAAAAGCTGGCCTGCGATTGCGTGGTGATCAGCGACACGAGCCAATTCGCCCCCGGCGTGCCCGCGATTACTTATGGCCTGCGCGGCATCGCCTACTGCGAAATTTTTCTCACCGGTCCCGATCACGACCTGCACTCCGGCGTGTTCGGTGGCGGCGTAACTAATCCGGCCATCGCGCTCAGCAAAATGCTGAGCGCGATCATCGACGCAGACGGGCGAATTCAACTTCCCGGCTTTTATGACGACGTTGTGCCGCTCACGGACCGCGAGCGCGAAGAGTTCCGCTCGCTGCCCTTCGACGAAGTGGCGTTCAAGAAAGACATCGGCGTCACCGGCCTTACGGGCGAAGTTGGTTACAGCACACTCGAACGCCGTTGGGCGCGGCCCACTTTTGACATTTGCGGTTTGACTTCCGGTTATCAGGGCGAGGGGGCCAAGACGGTTCTCCCCAGCCGGGCGTCGGCCAAATTCAGCTTTCGCTTGGTTCCCCATCAAGACCCCCAAAAGATTCTCGCGGGCCTCCAGCAGTTGCTAGAGCCACTCGTGCCACCGGGGGTTACGATGGAGCCAATCGATTTCCACGGTGCCCCTGGCATCGTGATGCCCTTGGAGAGTCCCTACCTGGAAGCAGCAGCAGACGCCATCGAGATCGGCTTCGGCAAACGACCGGTCATGATGCGTGAGGGGGGCTCGATTCCCATCGTCAACAAATTCGCCGACCGACTGGGTGCCGACGTGTTGCTGTTGGGCTGGGGCCAGAACGACGATAACCTACATTCCCCGAACGAAAAATTTACGCTGGCCGACTACCATCGCGGCATTCGCACGAGTGCGGCGCTGTGGGACTGTCTGGCCAAAGTCAATCAGGAAGTGTAGCGACATGCTCGACAAACGATTCATTCTTGAAAACCCCGACGTCGTTCAAAAAAACTGTGACGTGCGGGGAGTGAAAGCCGACGTTCATCGCTTTGCGCGCCTGGAGACCGAATGTCGCCAGTTGCAGCAAGAGATTGAAGAACTCTCGCGGCAGGCCAACGTAGTGAGTAAGTCGATTGGCGCGGCCAAGGACGATGCCGAACGCGACCAGCGCAAGGAAGAAGGCCGGGCGCTGCGCGAGCAAAAGGAGCAGAAGCAGGAGGAAATCGACCGACTCACTGCCGAGGCGGGAGCGATCTATCGCAGCATGCCGAACCTCACGCACCCCGAGGCACCCATCGGTGGCGAAGATCACGCTCGTGAAATCCGCCGGGGTGGTCCCGAGGTTCGCAAGTTTAGCTTCCCGGTGCTCGATCACGTCGAACTTGCCGAGCAGCACGACCTCATTGATTTCGAGGGTGGCGCGCGGATCGCGGGCAATGGTTTTTACTTTTTGAAGAACGAAGGAGCGCTTTTGGAACTCGCGCTCCAACAATACGCGGTGCAGTTTCTGGTGGGCGAAGGTTTTGTCCCCACGATTACGCCCGACGTCGCCCGTGGGGAAATCCTGCAAGGGATCGGGTTCATTCCCCGTGGCCCTGAGACGCAGATTTACTCCATCGAGAATTTCGATTTGAATCTCGTCGCCACCGCGGAGATTACGCTCGGCGGGTTGTATTCGGGCGAAGTCTTGGAAGCAGAAAAACTCCCGCTCAAGATGTGCGGTGTGAGCCACTGCTTCCGCACCGAGGCGGGTGCCGCCGGTAGGGCCTCGCGGGGCCTGTACCGCGTGCATCAATTCACCAAGATCGAAATGTTCGCGTTCACGTTGCCCGAGCAAAGTGAAGCGATGCACAAATACTTTTGTGATCTGGAATGCAAAATCTTCGACGGCCTGGGCATTCCCTACCGCGTGATAGACACGGCTACCGGCGATCTGGGTGGCCCCGCCTATCGCAAGTTCGACCTCGAAGCCTGGATGCCAGGCCGCGGCAACGCCGGTGAATACGGCGAAGTCACTAGCACCAGCAACTGCACCGACTACCAAGCCCGCCGCCTCAATATCCGCAGCAAAGTGAAGGGGGAAAAGGGAACCAACCTCGTCCACACCCTCAACGGCACGGCCATCGCGGTGAGCCGCGCGCTGATTGCGATTCTCGAAAACTACCAACAAGCGGATGGGTCGATTGTCATTCCGGAGGTGTTGCGCAAGTGGGTGGGAAAAGAGCGGATTGGCAGCGCGGAGGAGTGAAGGCGGCAGATTTCTTTAGGTGGTAGCTCCTTCACTTACCGAACAACCAAACTTTCACGCTTATAGGGTTCTGTTGTGATCGATCATCCCACTGCCGTGTGTATCTTGCCGATGACCGATGATGACCCTGAATTTCGAGGCTATACAGTTGAGGATTTGCAGCAAAAATACTTTCTCAAAAGCCTTGCCTCGCATGGCCGTTTCCTTTTCCCAAAGAGGGCACCGGCTGCGGAAAAGGACACACTTGTACTATTTCAATGGAAAGCACAGGTTGTTGCTAGGGCAGTGTTACTTGTCAAAGCCAAACGGTATGATTCGCTTCACGGTGAGGAATTCAATGGGATCGTAGGCGAGTACGCAGGCGAAATGGTGTTTGATCGCAGCACCATCATGGTGTTCGATCCAGTGAACAAAGAAGCAGTCAAAAGGCATTGGCCTAACTTCAAGGGATTCACACGAATGCAGTATCTAAGTCCCCCTCAGAACTACATAGCTTTCGAGAGCAACGAATTAAAGAACATTCGCACACCGCAAGTCTGGCTGGCCAACGACGAAGCCGAAACTTTTGATACTACTGATACTGAAAATTATAGTCCCGATGGAATTGATCGACGGTCGCTAGTATATAAGCAAATTTGTAAACGGCGAGGGCAGCGCGCATTTCGCGACGCATTGCGCAAACGCTACGGAGATTTATGTTTGGTAACAAAGTGCGAGGTTTTGGATGTAGTCGAAGCGGCCCATATTAGTCCGTACCGCGGCGAAAACGACAATCACGTACAAAATGGTCTGCTCTTGCGATCCGACATACATACACTATTTGATTTGGATTTATTGGGAATCAATCCTGACAGCTTGCGAGTCGAAGTTCATCCGAATATCCAATGCGAATACTCACATCTTTCCGGTGCTATGCTCATGTGCACTAGCGATGCGAAACCGTCTCATGAAGCCCTTCAACAGCGATATCAGAAATTCAGAGAGCGACTCGGTGGAACGGCATGAAAGATAAAAGAACTTCAGCTTTTCTGCCTACCGCCGTAGTATTGTCCTATTACACTTCTATTCCCAGTGGCATCACCGGCTCGCGTAGCTTTTAGGGTATCATGGCGGCAAATCGTGGCGAACATCGCCAGCGATAACCCTATCCAGGTCGCAGGTTCAGGCACCACAACAGTTGCCGCGACGAGCGACGGCGTCCCATAACTGTTCTGCCAAGCGGCGAGGTCCGTGGCACTCATGGGAGTGGGTGACTCACCCCGTTGCCACTTGAGTAAGTCCGCGCCATCGACGTCGCCATCTTCGTCAAAATCACCCGGCTCGAATGATTCGAACGAATAGTAGTGAATCGGTGCCGTGGGGTTGTCATCAAACTCGCTGCAGGTGTAGAAGCCGGTGCCGTCGGCGGCCCAGCCGATCGCCTCGCCCTGTGACTCGACTCCGAGCGTAAAGGGGACGCCGACTCCGTGTAGAGCGTCGGCGACGCTTTGGCCGATGCCTCTTTCGAACAGTCGCGCGGCCGTCTTGCTGCGGACCAGGATATGGCGACCATCGGGCGAAATATCGGCTGCCGTGGCGGTACTGAGCGGGGCACCCAGCACTCCGTGAGATGTGAGGGTTGTTTGAGGTTGGTCGAAGGCACTCGCGGGGGCGCTGTAGATTTGGGGAGTCGATGTTTTCGTGATAATGAAGAGATCATTGGTGAGCGGATCGACGAACAGCGACTCGGCGTTGCGGGCGCCGCTCGGGTAGAGGAGTTTCGCCGCCGTATAGTCGGTCGTGGGGATTGTGGCGGAGGCGGTCGAGAGCGGTTCAGCCGTCCGGTAAACGGTTACGAACGGACGCGCGGCATTGTTGTCGCCAATGTCGCCCAGATAGAGATAGTTCCCGCCACCGGGCTTGGCTCCGATGGCGATATCTTCCCAATCGACTGCCGTGGCAGCAGCCAGCGGAAATGTGCCTTGGAGGGCACCCTGGTAATCGATGGCATAGAACCGTGCCGAGTCGCCACTATCATTATGAACCCAAAACACATTTGAGTTCGCGCGGCTATCGACAATCCCCGAAACCTCGGAGAGAGCTGCGGCGCTGATCGTGCCAATGGGGACGGGCAGACCAATGTTCGCGGCGAATGCCCCTGGTGGTGAGCAAAACAAGGCGGCGACTGCTACTGTCACCCACCTATGAGAAGGGTAACCATCCACTGTGTTTGGCCGCCTACAAATGAAATTCATGAGTTCCTCGTGAGTGCAGGGAAAAGCTTGAGCACTCGGAGGATACTGAGAACTGATCGACAAACAAGCGTAAGAGGCTATAAAACGCCCAGTTCGCTAATTCTTCATATTTCGTTAATAATCCTCGGTTGAAACGCCGCCGTCAGCAGATCAGTGCAGGTAGCGAAAGCCTTCCAACGACTTATCAACCCGCGACCTTCGACATCACATACAGCATCTCTCGGCAAATCTGCTGACAACGGGTGTCGTAGGCTTCCGCTTCTTGCGGCGTGTCGTCGGCGACCTTGGGGTCTTCGTAGGGAATGGCCAGCCGCAGTGCGCTGCCCTTCACCAAGGGACAGCTCTTATCCGCTTGCGAGCAGGTCATGACGGCACAGAAATCGGTTTCTGGGTTAGGTGATTCGTTATACACCTTGGAGAAGCAGTTGAGCGGGTCGCCGGTTTCTTGATAGCTCACTGCGAAGTGGGGATTCTGCGAGCGTTCGACTTTCTCGATTTTTAATTCCGCGCGTTTGAGCGCGGCGACGGTTCGCGGATTGAAAGCGGTCGCCTCGGTCCCGCCAGAAAACGTTTCCACTCCGTTGACACCGTAATACTTGGCGGCAGCCGCAGCCCAGACTTGTGCCATTTGGCTACGCCGAGAATTGTGGGTGCAAATAAACGTCAACCGCGCCGGCTCACCCACTTCGACCCGGCTCTTCACGAACATCGCAAGTTCCTCGAGTTGCGTTTTTCGTTCCTGAGTGATCTGGTCGAACTCGGCGGCACGATCCGCAAGATAAGCGCGTACTTGGGGATCGACTTTCGACTCCTCAGGGGCAGGCGTAGCGGCGACGCAGAATGCCCCTATTCCCCCGGAAAGCAACATTCCCCAGAAACATATCTTGATATCCATCGCGATGACTCCCGAGAACAAACGGTCGAAAACGAATCTCTATGACGCTAGCGAAAACCAGGGGTCTTCACAAGCGGTGTAGATTCTTTTCGTCTTGCTCTTGAAAGTAATCAGGTGATTATTCGGTTAATGAGGAAGCGTGCTCGATTGTGAATAAATTGTTAAATTTTCACGAAATAGACAGCGGCTCGATACGAGCCGAGAGAGGGAGGAGGATTGAAGAACGCTGATAAACGCTGATCTTCGCTAATGATACCTAGCGTTCATCAGCGTCTATCAGCGGTTCCAAATTCTTCCTTTATCTCCCCCGCTACTTCACATCTATCCAGAAGGGCATCAACAACATCGCCGGTTCACGCATCAGTTTGCGGAGTTGCACGGCGTGGGTGAGCGGTCCAGCAAGTTCAGGAACGAGGCTGTTGAGGCCGCTTAACATTTGCGTCTCGCGTTCCTTGTCTAGGTCGGTGCCGAAGAGTTCTTCGAGTGGGTTCACCGGTTCAGGCAGCACGAGGAGTTGGTACTTCTTCTCAGGATCAAGCCCAGCCGCGACTTTCGCGGCTTGGAAGGCGTCCTTAAGAGTGCCGACTTCGTCGATGAGTCCCTGGCGCTTGGCGATGCGGCCCGTATAAACCTGTCCGCTGGCGAGGGCTTCGAGTTTGGCGAGGTCCATCTTCCGCCCCGCGGCGGCTTTGGTGGTGAACAGGCGATAGATATCCTGCATCATGTTCTCGACGACCTTGCGCTCACCTTCACTGAACTTTTCGGTCAATGAAAACATATTGCTGTTGTCGCCGCGGCGAATCGCGTCGGTCGAGATGCCGACTTTCTTGTACAGGCCGTTCATAGCGAGCTTGCCGCCGACGACACCGATGGAACCGGTGATCGTGCCTGGCTCGGCAAAAATCTTGTCGGCTCCCATGGCGATGTAATAACCGCCGCTGGCGGCCACGTCACCCATGCTGGCGATGATTGGTTTCTCGATGGATTGGGTGGCCCGCCAAATCATGTCGCTGGCCAAGGCCGACCCGCCGGGGCTGTCGATGCGCAGCACGATGGCTTTGACGTCTTTGTCGTCGTTCGCTTTGTGCAGGGCTTCGACGATGGTTTCCGAACCCATCGCTTCGCCACTCAAACCACTTTGACTTTCACCCGACATGATCGGACCGACCGCGTAAACGAGCGCGATCTTGGGGCCCGTCACGCCGTCGCCGCTGGTGCTCGCGCCGAGGATTGATTGAAACAACTTCATCATGCCCATCGGGCCGGAAAAATCGGTGTCGATTTCTTGCTTGCCATAGTTGACGACATAGACCAGCTTGTCGGCCTTGTATTCCTTGGCGAGGTGCGTGCGGAACTCGTCATAATATTCCACGCGATCCACGAGGCCCGCCTCCTTGGCTTGCGTGGCGGTGAGCAACCCTTGATTGACCACCTTGCGAACTTCTTCAATTTGCAGATCGCGATCCGAGGCGAGCGTGGTGAGCATCTGGTCGTAGATATCGTCGACGAGTGCGGTGAGATTCTTGCGAACCGGCTCACTCATGTTGCGACGCATCAGCGGCTCGGCGGCACCCTTCGAATCGCCGACGTGGAGCATGTCGGCTTCGATGCCGACCTTTTCGAGCAAATCTTTGTAATAGGCAATTTCGAGTTGTACGCCGGGGATAAGCACCACGCCCGCTTCGGGGATCACGATTTCATCGCATGCACTGGCCAGCATGAGTTGCGAACCCTCGGCCGATTCCATTTGGGCATAGATTTTTTTACCACCCTTGCGAATCCGCAAGATGCTGTCGCGTAGCTCATTCACCTTGCCGCGGGAGAGCGAAGCATCGCCGATTTCGAGCAAGATCGCGGCAATCGTTTTGTCGTCGGCGGCTTTGTCCAGTCGCGCGATCGTCTTGCGGAGATCGATTCCTAAATCTCCGAAGAACGAAACTTGCCCCGCTGACTCGGGAAGTTCCCCTTCGAGCTTGATGTGCGCGAGCCGCACCTTAGTAGGCTTCTTTTCCTCCTTTTTGGCGTCGGCCTTCTCTTCAGCAACCTTGTTGTCGGCCTTGGCATCCTTTTCGACAGATTCGGTTTTAGGCTTCTCCGCGGTCGCCTCGGCGGCGGAAAGTGTTGAAACACTCACGCAGAGTGCTAGCAAGGCGGCCAGAAAAGCCAATGAAAAACAATGCTGACGCATGGGAATCCCTCTCTAGTAACGAACGCGGTCATAAGTGCCGCAAAGTATGTTGCACAGGATCACAGTCAATGGGTTGCCTACTTGATTATACAGGCATCATTTTGATTATACGGCGGAATCGAGTGTAGTTCGCCGGGGGCTAGCACATCTTGCGGGGAAAATCGTTTGGTGGCGAAAAAATCGTCGGATTTCACGGGTTCTACGACAGGAACTTGCCTCGGGATCGGCCTGGAACACGGTGGCCGGGTTTGCTATTTTCCTCGTCCCCCGATTTAGCGACTGCACGAGCAGACAGTACATACGAGCGAGCTCGTTCCCCAGGAGTATTCCGATTCATGTGGCACGCAACACGAAATATCATAATCTTGGGCTTGCTCGTTGGATTGACATCGTCTGCACCAGAAACTTGGGCCGCGCCCCCGTTATGGGAACAGTTGGTGCCGCGTAAAAGCGTGGCGGCGGACCCGAGTCAGCATTATGACCTCAGCGAAACCAATGGTCCCTGGCTGGTGATGGCCACTTCGTTCAGTGGCGAGGAAGGCGAAGCGCAAGCGCGCGAGTTGGTGCTGGAACTCCGCAGCAAGTTCCATCTCCCCGCGTATTACTACGGCATGACGTTTGAAATGGAAAATACGAATCCCGGGCGTGGCATTAACGACTATGGAGCCCCGGTCAAGCGAAAGTACAATCGAGGCGACAGCGTCGTGGAACATGCCGTGCTGGTCGGTGAGTTTCCTGCGATCGACGATTCTGAAGCACAGAGACTTCTCAAAGAGATCAAGACAATCACGCCCGAAACATTGAAGATTGAACAGGGCGAAGAAAACACGCAAAGCTTGGCGGGGATACGTGAGTTTCAAAACCTGGTGCGCGAAAAGATCAACCCCAACAAAAAGCGTGGGCCGATGGGTCACGCCTTCCTGACGCGGAATCCGATTCTGCCCAAGGAGTATTTTGTCCCACAAGGGGTCGAGGCAGAGATCGCCAAGTGGAACGAGGGGCTGGAGTATTCGCTCATGAAGTGCCCCGGCAAGTATTCGATTCGCGTGGCCACTTTTCGCGGTCGGGTGATGTTCCAGACGGGAGAAGAAAAACTCTCCACGCAAACACGCAAAGCGAAGGAAAGAGACCCGCTGGTCGAAGCCGCGAAGAACGCTCACTTACTGGCTGCAGCTTTACGCGAAAAAGGCTGGGAAGCCTATGAGTTTCACGACCGCCATGAAAGCTACGTCACGGTCGGCTCGTTCGACGAAGGCCAGCAATTTGAAGATGGCCGAGTGGCTCTTACCGGCCGCGATGCGCAAACGATTGTGAATACCTTTGGCGCGGCAACCCCGAACAATGTTTTCGAGCGGCCCGCCGTCGAGGATAAACAGCTCGAAGAATTGCAGAAGGAGCGGTTTAGCAATCTGTTCTCGCAAGGTCGTGGCGAGGCCTTCGCGGGTTTGCACCCCAAGCGGTTCGTGGGCTTGCCGTTCGACATCATTCCCGAGCCGGTGTACGTGCCTAGGAAGTCGATTAGTTCGTCGTATGCGCGGAACTAAAAACTGGTTCGCTAAGCCGCCAGCGGCCGCTGGCGGCTTAGCG
>JAWXAV010000022.1:0-30297 GCA_034439695.1 Bythopirellula sp.
GGTTGGTTCCTCCAATAAAGGGAAAATGGTTCTTCCCAGAAGGTATCTTCTGGGCGGAGGAACCGCCATGCTTTTCAACTACACGGGGGACATTCTCTCGTCGCATGTCAACCGACAGGGGTTCATCATCATTCAGCTTCCCCTCGCTCCCACATCAGGGCGGAAAAGTAAAGTCGAACTTAGAGGGCGTCGACGGAGCTGACTAATTCTCCCCCGCTGTACGTTGAAAGTGCCTGCCAAACAAGGGGCTTGTCCTGGCCATGTGCGAGAGAATCAACATCATCTGAAACGAAGTGCGTACTCCCATCGAGCATGACAACATTCACGCCACCTGAGTGCGCGCTTCGCGCAGCCAACTTATGCGCGCCTGTCCAACCTTCAGCCGAGTCGTCACAAGGCGCAAACGGGTCCGTCGCATCGACAGCACAAAAACGAGAGAGGTCCTGGTAGCTACTATTGGGGGCCTCCGAGTGCTGATACATGGAACCACCGCCCCAGTGGAGACAACCCCGCATGTCTTCGCCTGCAATTTTGAGCACTTCGCTAAAGCCGACGGTGTTGCTTGTTCCGTCCACGACTTCTTTCAAATCCAAGCCTCGATTCACTCTGAAAGGTCCATAACCAGCCAGTGCGGACTTAATGGGGCGACCAGTCCCAGGATACTGAACTCCATTGCGACACGAGGGGTGCCCCGCGCCGTTGGGGCCGGTCTGTTCCCAATTGGGATCGTTCATCCAAATTCCACAATTCTCAAAGCCTGGTCCCGGGTCCGACCAGCCAGCGTTTGCCACGTAGTTGCCGCGGGCTCCGTAATGGTCGTTGACGAGACCAAGGGTCGCACCCGATCCCGCCGGATCCGAGGGGCACGCCATGGAAGGCAGGAAGATATGATGCGTTTTCTCAAACTCGCCCTTGCCAAGATCAATCGTCTGGTCGAAAAATAACTGGTCTTGGTCGATACGGCTGAAGAGTGCTGACTCCTCCAAAAAGGGGAGCACCTGAGTCACCCAGCTCCCCAAGGAATCTATATTGTTGCCAATCTTCGTCATGCGGTGTCCCGCGGGCAGTTCCTTTCGGCTTGATTCGTAATTCAACACCGAGAGTCCCAACTGCTTGAGATTGTTCGTGCATTGAGCACGGCGAGCCGCCTCTCGCGCCGCTTGAATGGCCGGGAGCAAAAGCGCTACCAGAACTCCTATGATCGCGATGACCACCAAGAGTTCAACAAGCGTAAAGGCGCTAAAGCGTGGTTTGGTTTTGATGTTCCGCATGAATGAAGTCCTAATGTTTCAACTGATCCGAAGAGTTGGACAGAAGAAAATTCCTTGTTTATGGCGTCGATGAGTTTCGATTCAGCCGCACATAATAAATCGTACTCTCCTGGTCCTTTTTCCGAGAAAAATCCCGAAGAAGGCCGTCCCCATAAGTGCTAGCGAACTTGGTTCGGGGATCGCAGTTAGCACGGCGGTGTCAATCAACCTGAGTTGCACAAGGGTTGGACTCGTGTAAAGCACCTGAAAAGTTTGAGTAGGCGACAAGTCGAAGAGCGTATCAACCACTGTGACGGTGTCGAACGTGCCAGTGATTGTGCCCGACGTGGAAGCCATGCCAAATTGCCGTTGCCAGATCAAGAAGTCCTTGCCGTCCGAATCTCCGTCACCGTCGGCATCTCCGGCGTCATTCACTCCGTAGGCTCCTTGCCAAATCGCCAGGTCCGCGGAATTGACGCCGTTCATCCCGTCGAAGTCGGCAGGCAAAGGCGAGCCGACGGCCTTAATGATGTCCCAGGTATCTCCCACACTGATGGGAAAATAATCGGGGTCGGCGGGGGCGGTGCCGACCGTGAACTCGTTAAAGGGAACGTCAACGTTGAGCTGAATCACGAGCTCTCCATCCAAGATGGCCGTCCCTTCGACCTCGATGGTATCAAACACGGGGCCATCATACGCACACGGCGTCGTGGTGTCGTAAGCCACGGAGCAATTTCCCGCATCGCCAATTTGAGGAGCCACATGATCCGGCTCACCGTTAATCTGCATCGTGAGTGAGCTTCCCTGAGCCATCGTGAGATTGCCGTTCCGACCACCACTCTTGGTGAGGCGCAGATTCTGTGGAGCCCGCGCGCCGTTGCCTGCACGGAAACCAACATCCAACCCGCCACCGTCGCCGGCACCCGGCGTCGATTCCGCGGCGAGGACGATTTCGCCCAACATCACGGTCGATTCCTCATGATGAGGAGTATGTTCGTGGGGCTCGAAGCCCGTGGTCAAGAGTCCATCGGGATTCACAACGACTTTGGCCTTGGGCATGCCGGCATGAGCTTCCACGATGGCGAAATTCTGAGTGGTAATTGTGCCTGAATAATCCACCTCCCGCACATCGGTGAAGCGCGCCGTGGCGACGCCGATTTCAAAGGCGTTGTTTTGCCCCGCGGGATCCAAGGCTGTACCGAGAACGGTGATGGGTGCCGAACCAGTAAGATTCCGAGTGACCTGGAAGCGTCGTGAGCTTGCTTGAGGGCCTGCGATGGGGAACTCTCGACTCAAATCGATCGTTAACGCGGCATTGACCTGCAAGTTGGCTTCACCTTGGAGCGCAGAGCCGAGGCCATCGTCGTCCGCGCTGTGATCGATCTTGCCCGGTTGATTGAAGATGACGGAGCCCTTATCGAATTCCTGCTCGGAGTCATCACCGTTGAGCGTCAAGGTATTGGCTCCCGTGGAATTCATCACCAGAGAGCCGCCGATTCCCCAATCGTTCGTAAGCACCACCTTGTCGCCCAAGCCATTGAAATTGATTGTCCCTCGATGGGTCGCGGGAAATCGCATGGTCAGGTCGGAACCCGCCACGCCATTGAATGTGAAGTTGTGGTAGCTTACAAAAGGCACGTTGATGTTGAGGTCTTCCCGCCCGGCTGCCGCTGAATAGGTGAGGTCTCGATTAACAATCAAACCACCGCCTAAGATTTCAACCCCTTCCTCGGTAACACTGGGGTCGCCGATAGACAGGCTCGTTCCAGTGGAGTTCGTCAAGCTCCCTCCCGAGTTGATCACAATTAAAGGCACATTGACGTTGTTGGCAGTGAAGTTTAAGGTTCCGTTGTTGACCACGACGCCTTCGCCACTAAACGCGCCGACTCCATCGACGGTGACAGTCCGGCCACCGTTGACGCGATAGAGATTCGCAGCGGTTGGTGCGCTGCCTCCCCATGTGGCCGCGGAATTCAACGCCCCATTGGCTGCGGCCTCGATCACATTGTAGGTGAATAGTTTCGCTTCATCGCCAGCACCAGCTTCTTTACTTTTGATTCTCCAGCGATTGCCTTCCGTGCTTGTCAGGCCAAAGGTAGCAAACGTATTCAGGCCGCTTGTAAAGGTACTAATCTGAGATCCCATCAAAGGATGGCGGATGCGCGTGCCCACGGTATCAATGCTGTCAGGACGAAAAAAGAGTCCCACTTCCGGGCCGGCCGCTTCATAGTCAAGAGGGCTGGCGGTGGCGACTGCGGGGGCATTATCCCATTTGAATGTTCCTTCGTTGAAGGATCGCGTCGTCGCGTCGCTAATCGAGTAAATCCGAAAGGTGTCATTGGAATTGGCGTTGACTGCGGTTTCTAGTTCCAAGAAATACGGGAGCCCAGAATCAATGGCGACTCCCGCGGTCGGCCCGAGATTGAACCGAATCAACGGTTTTGCTTTGAGGCTGGCGGGATTGAGCGGGTCGCCGCCCCGCATTGTCATGTCGATCAAGGCACCATGAGCAGTGGCTTGTTCCACTCCGTTGCCGAACGCGCCGTTGATTGGGTTACCCGTTCCGACGGGAGCGGGCAAAGCATTGCTATTCGCATCGAAAGCAAGCATCGTGTCGGCGTCCACGGCGATTGCTAAGGGTTGTTGAGCCGAATAGACAGCTTGAGATAACGGTATCGCGCTCAGTGTACCGATTAGAACGAGCGCTAAAGTTATTTGTTGGAAAACTCGCTTGGACATCGAATCGTTCCTGACTTCTTGTTGAAAAATTAATTTGAAAAGACGAATCAGTGAATCTGAACACAAAAATATCTTTGCATTGGGCGTACCGTTGGCCGATAAACGTTCAAAAGTATCGCCAAGATTAAGTAAGCCAACAGGGACGGTTCGGGAACCTCACTGGCAGTAAGCGTTGATAGTGAAAGTGGGCTGCCGTATTGGGCTTGCCATATAGCGAGGTCTTCGGCATCGACCGAACCATTATTGTTGGCGTCCCCATCGCTGGGTTGAGCCGTCCCGGTTATGCCAAAACCCCTTTGCCAGGCCTGAAAGTCTCGGCCATCGACGTCTCCATCTCCGTCGAAATCCGCCGAATCAGGCACGACCCCCGTGATTGCTGACGCTTGCTCTTGGAGAAGTTGCACGGTGCTGATGCCGGAAATCGATCCAGTTACAGCCCCAAGGTAGGAATTCCCGATCGACTTCTTGTTAGTGATGGTTTCAAACAGAACCGCCGCCGCCAAATAGGCACCACGATCGTTTTGGTGCGTGCCGTCCGCGCTATGCAACCCATTCGAGCCGGCGTAGCCGTAGGTCTGATACCAATCTTCCCAGGCATCACCAACCCGAGCGATTGTTGTCACATCGGAATGGTTCCATGCTGGAAGATTCTTGCGAATGCGATCGTACCCTTGGTTCGTATATGTCAGCATTTCCGTGGGATTGTTATTGAAATCATCGATCAAATCTTCGTTATCCAGTTCACGGGCCCAAGTATTGAACAGCACCACCGAGGCTTGCGGTTGATAGGGCTTGATAAAGTTGTTGATTAGCACGGGTCCACCGTTATTCAGTCCACTTAACTCACTGCCGCCGTATTTCATCGCCAATCCAGGCCGCGCGCTACGCTCCTGCAGGATGATCACGTCCCATATATTCGCGGGATTCGTAATCAGGCTGGTCGTATCTGAGTTTCCCGCATGGTTCTGTAACGAAGCACTCCCCTCGGCACGCATGGTCACACTCCCGCTATGCTCGGGATCGCCATCAAAGAGTCCTTGCAAGTCGAGCCCCGTGGCTCGCGCTGTTTCGTTACCTTGGGTGTAACTATTGCCAATCATGAGTATCTTGAAGTGTGCGGCATGAATGACCGTGGCATGACAAAATACAACACCAAGCAACAATCCCGCATAAATCAACGAGCTAACCAAAGAGCGGATTGCTGGCATCAACAAGCTTCCTTCTACGCTCGAAGTCATCACTCAGATTTCGAACAACGTCGCTGCAATTCCATCGCGCGGCAAGGAGCCGCGCGATGGATTGCTCGCTGCTTTTCGTAAACGTTAGTTATCTGCTTCGCTGGCGTCCCGTTCCGATCACGCTGGCCAAGCAAAATAGGGCTAGGCACACGCTACTCGGTTCTGGGATCGCCATGCCATCGACGCCGACATTCGAGAGCGTATAGTTCCAAGGTATGCTGCCCGAGATCACATCCGCATTGATGAAAAATCCCAATCGATCCCAACTGGTAACACCGGCTGCCAACGCGACACTGGGGTCAGCATCGCCCGTGGTAATCGACGTGGAATGAGTAATCGTGTTTGTGCTCACGAGGTTCTGCCAAGCAAAACTTAAATCGTAGCCGCCGACAATTCTTTCCAGTGTGAGCGTGACGCGATGCGTGTCGGTGCGGTCATTGAAGGCGACATTATCAGCGAAGGGGTCCGCGTTGCTTTGGCCAAAGCGGGCGATACCGTCACCGACCGCATTCAATGTCTCAGTGAACGCGGTATCCATCGTGCCGCTGGCTGGTGTCCCTAATCCCGAGGTCACGGAAGTGTCCGTGAAGAATTCGTAAGCGACTGTTCCAGCCAAATCACCGAGATCAAAGTTGGCACCCAGCGTGACACCCTTACCGCTATTTGCGGTCGAACCAACAAAACCAAATCGCCAATTCTGACTGGAGTTGGAGGGATTCGTGGTCCCACCCCACAAAATGTCATAGCTCATCGAAAGCGTGCTTCCCACTCCGCCAGCGTTGAAAGCGGCAAAGTCTTGATAGACCTTGGGACGCCGCCGTGAGTCAGGTGCAACCGTTCCTGGAAGCCCGCCAGTTCCCGTACCAGAATAAGTGTAGCCCGTGGCTGATTGTCCCGAGAGAGTTACGTGAACTCCATTAGGCGCCGGGTTGTTGTAAGCATTCACTGACCAAGTGGAACTGAGTGGAATGGAGTTTGCCTGTGCATGAAATGCAACCAAACATATTCCTGTGACGCCTAATAGGCCAGTCAAAATACGACACGAAGTCAATCTCATTAGAACCCTCCCTTCGGCGGCTCATGAACCGCCTAAACCAACTGAAAAGATAAAACATCAACGTAGTTGCAACTAAGAAAAGTCAAAGCTCGGGTTCCTGGCTGGTTTAGCCGAGAACCGTCCCCTCAGACGGTATCGCGCAATTTTCCCTCTCGTTCCAATTTTAATTGAGATTTTTACAGGAAAAGACGCGATCAAGTCGCGTTTCAGCCATTTCAGCCGCGTAACTGTTTCCAGAGAACAGCGATGAGGCTGCTAAGGGGCCTAAAGCTCAATGGCAGATCGCCTTTAGAATGTGCTGCCCGGTAGCTCTTCGTCAGCGAAGGTGGAGACCGCTTTCCAAGTCTCGCGATCGACCTGATCGGTAGCAAAGCGCACACTTCCGTCGAGCCACAGCACGTTGACCCCCCCGGGATGGGAACTTCGAGCCGACAGTTTGTGATAGCCGCGCCAAGTCGCTTCCGTCGAGGCGCAGGGTGCATCAACTGTGTTGACACAGAGCCTAATGAAATCTTGAATCGGGGTATTGGGGACTTCACTGTGCAAATAAAGCACGCCCCCGCCAAAATGGAGGGCACCTCGAATATCATCCCCTTCGACATTGATGATCTCAGCCACTGCTACCGTATGGCTAGCACCGTCCGACACTTCTCTTAAAGTAATACCTCGATTGATCATGAAAGGTCCAAATCCTGAAAGCGCTGAACGGATGGGTCTTCCATTGGATTTATAAAAAACAACGCCCGAGGGATTCTCGGGATGTCCTCGATCCTCCGCGCCAGTTTGTTCCCATTTGATATCGTTCATCCACAGGCCGCTGTCGGGGCCTGCCCAACCCGCATTCGCGGCGTAAGTGCCGCGCGCACCGTAGTGCGCGTTATTCCATAAGATCAGCCCAACATCTCCCGAAGAAGGGCATGAGAGCGTGGAAAAGCTAATGTGATGGGGTTTGACACCTTCCGCGAGAGGAAATTGCTCAAAAAATGGCTGAGAGAAGTCAATTTGCTTGTAGAGATTCGATTCCTCCAGGTAAGGCAGACTCAGAGAAACCCAAGTCGAAAGCGAATCAATCCCCGTCGACCTCGTTTGCTGGCGCCAATCGCCTTTAGGTAATGTGCCTTGGGCCGACTCGTGGTTTAACAAGGCAATTCCAACTTGCCTCAAGTTGTTAACGCACTGAGTACGCCGAGCCGCATCGCGCGCGGCTTGAGTTGCTGGCAGTAAAAGTGCAACGAGCATTCCGATCACTGCGATCACAACAAGCAGCTCAATCAGCGTAAATCCAGCGGAAGCCGCGGGCGATACTGGGTTACGTCTGAAAGTGATTTTCGATTCACCACGACCTGCGTGAGGAGGCCGTGAATATGGAGCATCACAAGCTGTTTTAGCTCTTGTTGACATGGTCTTCAGACCCACGGAAGACGAGAAGCAGATAAGTAGCGGCGACATTCAGACTGAGCGTAAGTATCGCCTCGTAATGCTATCGTAACATTCTTGTACCGAATAATCCAGTCTGTCGCGGTATCGCGCGGTTCTCCACCGATTTCCGAATAAAAGACATACCCGAGCTACTTTTTTGGATATCGATCTCACCTAGCTCTCTTTTTCGTGAGCGCGCCCAACGCCAACGAGCTAGGGCATCGTCAGCTTGAGGAAACAACGCAACTTTTTTGCAGCGGAATGATTGACACACACCGAGTCACAAGTTGTCATATCAAGGAAGGTTAAACGTATCAATCGCTCTTGCGATATCATAAGTTGGCAGTTCGAGGCTGAGCCAGCTTTAGTTATTTCAGGCGGAAGGTTTTGTTCAGTGGTCACTCGCCAGGCACAAATACACCGCACGCTCGTCAGTTTGCTGCTAGGCATTCCATGGGTCTTGTCTCTGACACCAACGTATGTCCTTGCCGATTGGCCTCCGCTGGGAAAGTACGAGTTTTCAGCTTGGTCAGGACCAAAGCTTAATGTTTACTTCAGTGTTCCCCCGCAGGCCAACAAGCATTCTGCCATAGTAATGATCATGCCGGGGGCAAAACGCAACGCTGAGGAATATCGAAATGAGTGGGATCATTTGGCCACGGCGAATGGTTTCATATCCCTTGTCGTCGAAGCCAGCCTGGAAAAATTTCCCTCCGAATACGAATACAACTTAGGCGGGACCATCAACGCGGCAGGCAAATTGCAACCGGAAGAGTCTTGGTTGTTGTCCGCCCTTGACCTCATATTCAATGACTTCACAGCGCGATATGGATCCGAGCGCAAGAACTACAGTCTTTACGGCCACTCGGCAGGTGGGGGCTTCGCGCATTTGTATCCGTTATTCAAGCCGGATTCGAAGGCCGTGAGAATCGTCGCGGCAAACCCCGCTTTCTTGACCATGCCAAATTATGAACAAGATTTCCCCTTCGCCTTGCGGAACGCTCCCCTCCCTGACTCTGCCTTGAAAAAATGGTTGAGCCAGCGCTTGGTGATCTTGCTTGGAGATCGCGACCGCGATCCGCGGACGCACCCCCTTAGCAATGGACCACAGGCACAAATTCAAGGCCCTCATGTCTTTGCCCGCAGTTTGGGATTCTACCAGGCTGCCCTTTGCGAATCTTTTGCTCAAGATTTGCCCCTCAACTGGCAAATCGAAATTGTTGCGGGCGTTGGCCATAGTAACGCGCAAATGGCATCACACGCAGTTAAATACCTTGTTGGCGAATGATTGAACTTTCTCTTTTCTGAAAGAGTCACTTTGAAGCAGAAATAGTTAAGTCCCCGAGCGAATAAACAGGAACGTCACAGTCTCATGACTAAAGATGCACCCAAGAATATATCCAGCATGCGTGCCTTGCTTTTCTGCGTGCTCACGGTCTTACTCGCCAGTTTTTTGGCGGCCTTGGTCCAGACGTCTGGCGGACGCGTCCAGGTGTTGGGTATCAAAATACCAACTCAGAATGGGCAATGGGTATCTGCCGACCTTTTCAAACCAAAGAGCGCGACGAAAAAACAGCCAGCACCTGTGGTGGTTGTCGTCCCAGGCTTTCAGCGATCGAAAGAAAGCCTTTCCAACATCTCTCTCGAACTGGCGCGCCGAGGCATTGTCGTGATTGCTATCGACCCCTATGCCCAAGGGAATTCGAGCTCCTCGATGAGCAAGCGCGCGGCAACGACCGAGGGCTACGGCATGTTTGCCGTCATCGACTATGCCTACAACACCCCAAATCTCAACTACATCGACAAGAATCGCATCGGTGCGACGGGACATTCCGCCGGAGGAAACGCTGCAATTCGCGGAGCAAACCATTTTGGCAAAGAGGCCATCAAATCCGGGCAGCCCAGCAAGCTCAATTCCGTTTACATCTCCGGCTATGTTCTCACTCAAACGGACAGAGTCCTAAAAAATGTTCGCTCGAACGTGGGAATGAGCTATGCCCTCTACGATGAAGGGGCCTTCCGCAACGAGTTGAGAAATGGTGATATGCGTCAAGCGCCGGAAGCTTTGCGATTGGTCAATTCTGCACTTGTGCAGGAAGAGCCACTCAGCGAGTTGGAAATCGGCCAATATTACGGCGATAAGGCGGATCGAACTTTGCGAGTGGTCCACAACGAGAAGCTGCTGCATCCACTCCAGCCCTATAGCTTTGCGGCTACGGCCAACCAATTAGAGTACTTTGACAAAGTCTTCGACCTCGACAGTGGTCTTTCCAGCGGAGATCAGATCTGGCACTGGAAAGAGCTGCTTACTTTAATCTCGTCAATCGCGGCTTTTATTGCCCTAGTTCCTCTTGCCAGTTTGCTGCTAAGTCTTCCTTACTTTCAGCCAATCGTACATCCGATTCCTCAGGCCTTGCCACGGCCGCAGGGCAAAGGAGCACTTGTCTTCTGGAGCCTCTTTATTTTTTCGGCACTTGTCGCATGTTTTTCCTACATACCGATGTCTGAGTTATCTCAGCAACTTTTCGTGGCTGCTTCCAATCGAGGGCAAACCTGGTTCTTTCCCCAGCGCATGAACAATGCGGTGATGCTCTGGGCGGTACTTAACGGACTGGTTGGCTTTCTCTTGTTTTATCTGAGCTACCAACTCTATGGGAAGAATCACGAAATCAATCCAGAAATGTGGGGTGTAAAAACAAGTGGTCGGGAATTACTCAAGACGATGTTACTCGCGCTCACCATTTTCTCCTTCTTTTTCTTGTTGCTGTTCACCGTCTACTACGTCTTCCATGTTGACTATCGCTTTGTGTTTTTTGGGGCGCGCGTTTTTCAGCCGCCTATTTTTGTCTTGCTGCTCATGTACTTCCCGTTCTTTTTTATTTTCTTCCTTGCCAATTCGCTGCGAGTGAATGGATCGATGCGATTTGCGGGAGACCCTGAATGGAAGAGCATGTTGCTGGCCGGTTTGGCGAACTCGCTGGGCTTGCTCCTGATATTGGTCATCCAATATGCCGTGCTTGCCTGGACTGGCACGGTTTACTGGACCGATGGCTGGCTCTACATCAATCTGCTTTTTGCCGTCGCCCCCATCATGTTTGTGCTTCCCTACTTCAATCGTTACTTCTTTCGACTAACCGGCAAAATTTACTTAGGTCCGATGGTCACTTGTCTTATCTTCGTAACAATCTTGCTCTCCAACACGGTGTGCTACATCCCGCTCTAATTCGTGAGTAAGCCCCGACCGCGGCAATTTACCTAATTTCCCACTAACCATGCTTAATCCTTGAAATAGCCAGAAATCTCTGACGAATGCCAAGATTTCTCGGAAACCCGTCAATTTTCGTGCGAGACGTTATGGAAGAAGAAAGGCAAGTCGATGCGTTGGGGAGGGATAAGTTGATGGATACTTCTTCGACCGAAGAATTTGTACGTGTCTATTCGAAAAGTCAACATCGCATCATGCGATTTATTCAATGCCTAGTACCCAAGTATTCCGAAGCAGAAGACGTCCTCCAGGAAACGAGCGCCATTCTTTGGAGAAAGTGGCCGGAGTTTCAGAGAGACAAGGACTTCGTCAAATGGGCCTGCGGCATCGCGCGGCTGGAAGTGTTTCGCATGCTTCGTCAAAACAAGAAGAGTGGTCAATACCTTAATGAAGATGTTTTGAACCAAGTCGCCGAGGCGGCACTGTCCGAGGCTGTTGAGACCGACCGTTTTGCTGCGGGAGAAGCCGCGTTGAAGAATTGCATACAAGAGCTGGCACAAACAGAAAAGCGAGTCCTGACACTACGTTATCAATACGACAAAACCATCGTGGAAATTGCGGAAGAGTGTAATCGACCGAAAAGCAGTATCCACGACTTGTTGGCCAAGATTCGAGCACGTCTAATGCGTTGTGTGAGGAGACGCCTCGAAACTTAATCGAGTTATAATTACATGAATCGCGCAGATGAATCTCGAATCCATGCCCTCATAGCTCGCCTATGCGATGCCGAACTTACCGAAGCTGAAGCCGAGGAACTCTCCCGACTCCTGAATCACGATCCCCAGGCGATTCAAGAATACGTCGATCTCACGGCCATCGAATTCCATTTGCATCGCAAAATGTGGGTTCCTTTGCAGACTTCCGTTGTCTCGGAGCACCAACTTCAACAGATTCTCTCCATGGGCGCACGGTCCGACTCGCTCGTTCAGCGAAACTCATTTCCCTCCAGACATCGTAAATCATTGTTCGTTGCGGTCGCGGCTTCCCTCGTCATCGCCTGTGGACTGCTCGTGCAGTCGTACCGAGTGGATTCCGAGTTTGTGGCACGGATCACCGATCAAATCGACTGTAGCTGGGGAGAATCGCGCTGGGGCAAGCCTCGCTTAGATGTTTTACAGGAAGGTCGCGTCATCGAGTTTGAATTGGGGCTGATGTCAGTCGAGTTTGGCAAGGGTGCGGAGGTGGTGTTGGAAGGCCCCGTGCGATTCGAGGTCATCGACAACAATCGTGGTTACTTGAGATCTGGCAAGCTCACCGCCAATGTTCCACGGCAAGCCACCGGTTTCTCGATTGAGATGCCACTAGCGGAAGCTATCGATCTTGGCACAAGTTTTGGCGCTTATGTCAACAGTCAAGGAGATTGCGAAACGCATGTTTTTGAAGGAAAAGTCGTCGTTCAAAGTCGTCGAGGCGGCGACTCCCAGCAGTGGCAACTGGGCGCAACACAGGCCCTGCGAATCTCAAAACAAGAACTGGATCCCCAGCAATTCGCCGCGCAGCCAGCAGCATTTAGCAATCCTACAAATCTGAGCGCGGTTGCCCAAAACAATGTTTCTCCAGAGGTAAGTCTCCCCGCCAATCGCGGCCTCACACTCTGGCTGGAAGCATCGCAACGGATTCAAGTTGACTCCGCAGGCCGCCTCACTTGCTGGGGGGACATTTCTCACGGCGACAATACCGTTGCCGACAACGCTTGGCAGCTAGACGTTAACAGCCGACCCCAATGGATCCCCAACGAAATCGCTGGTAGACCGGCAGTTCGGTTCAACGGCTCAAGCTGCCTTGTGACAAGTCCCCTCGCGTCGGGAGAGGATATCACTGTCATGTGCGTTTTTCATGGCCAGCCGCAAGACTTTCCTAACCGTCGTGCTGGCCAGTTGATCAACTTCAACGGCCCGCCCTCGTTAATTCTTGAACAGTCGTGGGACAATCAGTTTCTGGGAGGAGTAGGGCTGGACCCGGTTCAAAATCTCAGTGGCCGCCTGGAAGTGTCGCTCCCAAGTGAAGAGCGGCCCATCGTTTGTGCCTACGCTTACAGCAGCACTACAAATCGCTCCGCCCTTTACGTGAATGGCGAACTCGTCGGCAAATCGCTCGCTCCCGTCAGTCCCGCCATTTTCTCGACGAAGTTCATAGGCCAAGCGAGTGGCCAGAATCATGGTTTCGTCGGAGACATCCATGAGATCATGCTTTTCAACTCGGAGCTATCCGCCGAGGAGTGTATTCACATCTCCTCTGATTTGATGGCGAAGTATGGCATCACACAAAAGGATAGTGAGCCGCGCGTTCTATCTGGTCTTGTTCCCGAAGAAGAGTAGTTGAATTCACGTTAGATAGTATGCACTGGGTATATAGAGTCGCTTTCCCACGGATGGTAAGCAGAAAAGCTGGCGAACTCATGGACATTCTTAAGTTGTCCGGGTGGTGTCTAATTGGCAGTGCAGCAAGGGTGGCTCCAAAAGCAGCATATTCAGTAGCAGAAGATTCGCTCGTGTGGAAAAAGTAGATCATTGCAGAATCGACACTAGGCTTTGTCTCAAAACTGCACGAGTCTCTCTGACTGAGCCGCACGGCGCTAGCTGCGGGTTCTTAATTTTCAGGACGCACCACCAAGAACCCGACGCTAGCGCGTTGCGGCTCAGGTTTTGGGACAAAGCCTAACCCGTTGCTCATTAACCAACGGAATTTCCTCATGGTGTTTGGAAGCCATCGAGTCAAGTTACATTCCCGATAGACTGACCACTTTGGTTTCTAAGTAATCCATCAATCCTTCGGGACCGCTTTCGCTGCCCAAGCCACTTTGCTTCCAACCTGGGAAGGGGGCTTCCGTGGCGTGGGGTGTGCAGCTATTGACGGCCACCATGCCAAACTCTAATTGCTCACTAGCACGCACTGCTGTTGCCAAATCGCGGGTCCAAAGATACGCGGCCAGTCCGTGCGGAGTCGCGTTGGCTTGTTTGAGCGCTTCCTCGAAAGTGCGGAATGAATTGATCGTGAGTACCGGCCCAAAAATCTCTTCGCGCCAGAGCGGTGATTCCTTATCAACATGGCTCACGACCGTAGGCTCATAAAAGAATCCACGCGGCATAGTTGGCGGTCTTTTGCCGCCAGTATGAATTATCGCCCCTCCTTGCCGAGCCTCCTCAACCAACTTTTCCACGCGATCCAATTGCGAGCGGTTGATTAGCGGCCCCACATTCGATTGAGGGTCACTTCCAGGACCGAGCCGTAAAGCTGTTGTTTGTTTGATCGCGCCAGCGAGAAAATGCTCGAAGACGTTTTCATGCACTAAGAATCGCTGTGGTGCAATACAAACTTGACCCGCATTGCGAAACCGCGCCGCGACGGCGGTCTGCACGGCGAGTTCGCAATCGGCGTCAGCAAAGACCAGCACGGGGGCATTGCCACCTAGTTCCAAGGAAAGTCGTGTGATCGTGGCCGCCGCGCCGCGCATCAGGATTCGACCCACTTCCGTACTACCCGTGAAACTAATCTTGCGGCAGATGGGATTGCTGAGCATTTCCTCGCCGATTGATGCGGGCTCGCCATTAACGACGTTGAACACGCCGCGTGGCAACCCACAACTAGCCAAGACATCGGCCATTGCCAGTGCCGAGAGAGGCGTCAACTCCGACGGGCGACAAACGACCGTGCAGCCCGCCGCCAAGGCCGCCGCGCTGGCGCGAGCTGGGTTGTAGGCGGGAAAATTCCAAGCCGTTATCACCCCCACCACCCCGAGCGGTTGTTTCAAAACGCTGATCCGTCGACCGGGTGTTCGCGCGGGGATCACGCGGCCGTAAACCCGTTTGCCTTCTTCGGCAAACCATTCAAACAAGTCGGCCACCACGCCCCATTCCGCACGAGCCTCTGCCAGTGGTTTGCTACACTCCGATACGGTGAGCTGGGCGAGCTCGTCTTGTCGTATTCTGAACTCACTGGCCGCCGCAGCAAGAATCTTCCCGCGTTCGTAGGGAGTCGAGCGTGACCAACCAGGAAATGCTCGCTCCGCCGCGGCAATTGCCGCGCGGCAATCCCCGCCATCGCCGAAGGCAACCTCGGTAACTTCAACCTCATCACCCGGATTAATTACCGCTCGTTTGCGACCGGTTTGGGCTGGAACCCATGCACCATCAATAAACAGCTTGTCGAGGCGAGTCATGTTAGCGGTTCCCGAATAGGTGGATTTGCATGTTTGTTGTTTTTCTGTGGCTACGCTTCAAACACCAACTTACCACCGACGTACGTCCTGTCGACGCGAATCTGGGTCAGTTCCTCAGCGGGAGTGGTCAGCGGATTTTGGCTTAACACGATCATGTCTGCGAATTTGCCTAGTTGGAGCGTGCCACGATTTTGTTCATCCCCGCTCGCCAATGCCCCGCCGAGGGTATAAGCCCGCAAAGCCTCGGCGACGGTGATCGCTTCGTCGGGTCCAATCACTTGGCCTGTCTCGTCCCGCCGCATAACGGCAGATTGAATTCCCAACAGCGGATCATCGGGAACCACCGGCGCATCCGAAGAAAGCGCAACGTCGATCCCTGCCTTCCACATCGCCCGCAAGGGATAAGGAGTGATCGGAAAACACTCGGGCAGATAGGTGCGAAAGTTGGCACCCAGGCTGTAGAGAAAACTTGGTTGGGTAACCACCAAAGTTCGTAGCGCGGCTGTCGTGGCAAGGTCGTGTGGCGTGGGCAGCCCAAAATGTTCCAGGCGATGTCGCGGCGCATCGGGGCGTTTTGCCAGTTGCTCGAATACGCGTAAAGCCGCCGAGATGGCGCGATCACCAATCACATGCACTGCGATTCGCCAACCTGCTTGTTGATATAAGAGCGCTTGCGCGAAAAACTGTTCTTCCTCCCAGCGGAGCACCCCAGAGCTTGTGGAATCGCGATAGGGTTCACTCAGCGCGGCAGTGGCACCACTGAGCCCGCCATCCATAAAAAACTTCACGGTATCGATCCGCAAATGCGGGTTGGCAACTTTTTCGACTCCCAATTCTGCCACTGTCGGCGCGACTCCCTCGCGGGCCAGCGTCATCACATTGTAGCGGCCAACAAGCTCCCCTTCGGCGGCTAGTTCGCGATAAACCTGTAAGAGTGTTGGTTCGACACCGGGATCGGTTGCGCTGGTGATGCCGCGCGCAAGTTGATGCCGCGTCGCGGCACGGATCATCGCACGATAGTCGTTGGTCGACGGTGCTGGGATCACACGCTGGACCAACTGCAAGGCGGTCTCGGTGAGAATGCCGTTGGGCTGGCCGGTGTCGTCGCGCCGGATTTCTCCGCCAGATGGAGCCGCTGTCGAAGTGTGAATACCCGCTATTTGCAAGGCTGGAGAATTTGCGACAGCGATATGTCCACAAGTACGCGTAATAAACACGGGCTGGCCGGGGAACCAAGCATCCAAATCTTCGCGTGTGGGAAGTCGACGCTCCGCCAGACGCAATTCGTTGAAGCCACGCCCGAGCAGCCAACTTTCCTTGGCCAAACGACTTCGCTGGGATTCAAGCGCCGCGCGAACTTCCGCCAAATCGCGGACTAGTCGCAGGTCGGCCATGCCGATTTCCAGTTGCCCCAGCTTCCACACATGCACATGCGCATCGTTGAAACCTGGGAGCAATGTGCTTCCCGCCAAGTCGATGATTAGCGTCCGAGAGTCACAGCCGCTCATCAAATCGCTCAAATTCCCCACCGCCGCGATTCGCCCTTTTGCAACGGCGAGCGATTCCACTTTTTGCTGCGCGGAATCCATCGTTAAAATCGTGCCGTGATGAAATAACGTCTCAAACATGGAACTTAGTTGGAGAAAAGAGGCTTTGAGATACTACCATCACATCCACGAGCTTTCTTGAAGTCTAACGTATTGGTTCGCTGCTTGACGCTCTGAATGCGATTGATTATTAAATGATTGTCTCGCGCATCTCAGGTTGTTGCCATCTCTCAAATCTTGCGCAAAAGAGTGTTTATCATGCGCATCGCTCCCCTGCTCTTTTGTGGTTGGCTTTGTTTGCAGCCGAATTTTCTCGTCGCCGCTCAAGTATTGCAACTCACGGCCGATACCGATCGCAATGGCCAATTGGAATCCGCCAAGGATGACCAGGACGAGGAGACATGGACCAACTCACATGGCGCGGTCGTGCTCGTGAATTGCGATGATGACGACCGCGATGGCAATCGCGACTTTGAGGACGAAGCGATCAACGGCGCGGAAGACCGGCTCGATTTGGCCCCACTCCTGCTTGAATCATTGGCTGACCTGCCTGCCGATAGTCGCGTGACGGTTTCTCTGCAAGCTCCCACTGAGAAAGCTTTTTTGCATGTTCCCGAGGACCAAGCTTTTCGGTGCATCCCTGCCGGAGAGAGTTGGGAATTTGCGGCGAGTGAACTTGGTACTGAGGGAATCGAGTTTTTTGTTGAGGCGGCGGCGATTGCCGATAAAGAATGGGATGGCTCAATTCTCGTTGCGGCGAAGTTGCTGGACAACACCTCCGCGGAAAGTGGCGACGAAGTGCGACTGCGCGTGGCACCATTAGTAGCCGTCCCCAGCATCGCCCCCGCGACACACATTTTTGTCCGTGAGTTTCCCGGACGCAACGAAGCCTTGTTGACAGGTCTTAAATCGGTTGCAAAAGAATCCAACTCCGAGTTGGTCATCATTCCCGGCGGTGGGCCTTACGCTGACAATCATATCTGGTTGCAGGACGCGGTCGAGTTTTTTTACTCTCAAACACCCCGCAGCCGCATCGACGTGGCTTTGCCGGCCAATCGCAATCAAGCCGTGGATATGTTTGCCTCGGACCGTCTGCTTGGCCCAGGGTTTGGGTTTGTGCGAGTGGGAACCTATCGTGAAAAATTCGCGCTCGGCGAAGGGGGCGTTTCTTGGATCGACTGGTATGGCAATCTTGAAGTGACCCCGCCCGTCGAGGATCATCCCTGGGGCCGGCTCCTGTATGGAATTGATCGAGAGCACGAGGCTCAACTCAATCCCGAAGTGGTGGCAACTCTCGCCGCTCAGGGCTTGCAGGAACCTTTGGCGCTCGATGTCGGCTGGCTTGTGATTAAACATGCCGACGAAATGCTGGCTTTTGTGCCCAGTAGCGATCCCAAGATTCCGTTTTATGTGTTAGTTCCCGACACCACTCTCGCGCTCGATTTGCTTGCCAATCTCCAGAAGTCCGGAAAGGGCGATCTCCCCCTGTTTGGCACCTATGAAAAGGACGTCACGGTCGATTCGCTGTTGGCCGAGGCTGGTTTTGCCGAGAGCAATCGCAAATTGCAAGTTGAGCGGATCGACCCCATGATCGATTCACTCGTCGCGGGGCTGAAGCTCGACCCGTCACAAATTGTCCGTTTACCGGCGTTGTTCAACGGGGGCGGACTCTCGCGGATGCCCAACATGGTCAACTGCTTGGTGGCGAATGGACATCTCGCGATGGCGGACCCCAATGGCCCACTGGTCGACGGCGAGGATGCCTTCCAACGGGATGTGCGTCAACGCCTTGCCAAGTTGCCGGTCACAATCCATTTTGTCGACGATCAACAATATCACCGTTGGAGTGGAAATGTTCATTGCGCCACCAATGCCCTGCGCAAACCCATTGCCGACGAGTGGTGGAACGCAGCCAAGCCTGCCGACGACAAGTAACGAATCAACTGCGTAGGTTCTTGAAAGGTTTTGTGCGTGGCGTCCAACTGGCTCACTCTGGTTCCCTGCTTGACCGTTCTTGTGCTCGCGGTGGCCACTCGACGCACGCTCAGTCCGCTGATTGCTGGCTGTTTGGTGGGGTATTTGCTCTCCGATGGCTGGGGATTCTTCTCTGCATTTTCCGAGACGCTTATTGCCGTCATGCAGGACGAAACCATTGCCTGGTTCATCCTCGTCTGCGGGCTGTTTGGTTCGCTGATCAACGTCCTGGTCATTTCGGGAGGAGCCACGGCTTTCGGTCAGCTTTTGGGAAATTTAATCCGTGGCCGACGGAGCGTGCTGCTGATGACTTGGGTGATGGGGCTCATTATTTTTTTTGACGATTATTTGAGTGCGTTGGCTGTTGGGACAACGATGCGTCGTTTGGCCGATCGCTTTCGGGTCTCTCGGGAAATGCTGGCCTATGTGGTCGATTCGACCGCGGCTCCCGTCTGCGTGTTGATTCCTTTTTCCACTTGGGCCTTCTTCGTGGCGGGATTGCTAGAAAAGAATGGGTTGGGGGCACCCGGCGAAGGATTGCAAGTTTATATTACCGTGATTCCCTTCATGCTCTACGCCTGGTTCGCGCTGCTGATCGTGCCGTTGGTTGCGATGGGTTGGATTCCCGAACTTGGTCCCATGCGGCGGGTGGAAGCCGCCGCGCGGGCTGGCACCCTACGTTATGAAGAAGAGATACTTCCAGAAGGGGCCGTGGTAGCGGAAGTCTACCCCGGCGAGGTCGTGGGCCGCGCCATGACTTTTATCGTGCCGTTAGTCACTTTGATTGTCTCTACGTGGTTTTTTGACCAAAGTATCCTCAAGGGGATCTTATTTACGCTGCCCTTGGCGGTGCTACAAGTTCGCTGCCAAGGTTACGTCAAGTTCGATAAGTTGGGCGAAGGGGTCATGCAGGGTTTTCAGAATATGTTCCCCGCGCTAGCGATTGTTGTGATTTCGTTCGTACTCAAAGACGTGAACGACCGTTTGGGGCTGACCAACTTCATCATCGAAACGATGCGACCTTGGATTACCAAGGAATTGTTGGCAGCGATTACGTTCCTGGGATTGTCGTTTGTCACGTTTACCACCGGTTCCTTCTGGGGGACATACGCCATCTCGCTGCCCATTTTGATTCCGCTCGCACAAGAGTTTGGGGCCAATCTTCCGTTAGCTCTGGGGGCCGTCGTCTCGGCGGGAGCTTTCGGTTCCCATGCCTGTTTTTACAGCGACGCCACGGTGCTTTCTTCCGTGAGCAGTGGTTGTGACAACATTAGTCACGCGATCACGCAACTCCCCTACACGCTGTTGGGTGCCGCCTTGGCCTTAATTGGCTTTCTCGTGCTAGGATATCAGCTATGAACAATACCACTTCAGCTCAAGTACGCGTTGCATTAATTCAATCGGCCTGCGGCAAGGATCGCACCGATAATCGACTGCATACCACGCAACAGATTCGCCAAGCCGCCGAGCAAGGTGCGCAGATCGTCTGCTTGCAGGAATTATTCGACGCCCAGTATTTTCCGCAGCGGGTCGACGTCAAAGGCTACGGCCTGGCCGAACCGCTTCCCTCACCGACGACCGAGGCCATGGGCCGCCTCGCCGCGGAATTGGGCATCGTGCTGATCGTGCCAATCTTCGAAGAAGCGCAGCCCGGTGTATACTTCAATAGTCTCGTGGTTTTCGACGCGGATGGCACCTATCTGGGGAAGTATCGCAAAACACATATTCCCGATGGGCCGCAATATCATGAGAAGTTTTATTTTACCCCCGGCAATCTTGGCTATCCGGTCTTTCGCACACGCTTTGGGGTGATCGGCGTCGCCATCTGCTGGGACGAATGGTTCCCCGAGGTCGCGCGAATTCTCGCCCTGCAAGGAGCGCAAATCCTGTTCTATCCGACGGCAATCGGCTCGGAACCAGACCGACCCGAATTTAGCAGCGCGACCGCCTGGCAAATTGCGATTCGTGCCCATGGAATTGCCAATGGCGTTTTCGTCGCGGCGGTCAACCGCGTTGGCACCGAAGACGAAATGACCTTCTACGGTAAGAGTTTTGTGAGCGATCCGTTCGGAGAGGTGATTGCGGAAGCCGACGACCGTGAGGCTATCCTCTTGGCAAACGTGGATTTCGGCAAGGTGCGTGAATTACGCGAGTTGTTGCACTTTCTGCGAGATCGTCGCATCGATACCTACGAACCTTTGCTCGCACGATTGATCGAACCATGAATTGTTCGTTAGGTTTCCAAAAATGTGATCCGGCAGAGGAGCTTGCGACCGTGGCTTACTCTCGAAAACTTAGCAGCGGGCTCACCCTGTTGTCGACGGCCCCGGAACATGCCGAGCAACTTGAAGAACTGCAAAAAACCGTGTTTCCCACGCTCTCCTACGACGAAATGTTTCGTGCCGAGCACTACCAGAAGCATATTGAACTGTTTCCTCAAGGGCAGTTTGTCGTTGTGGATGGCGATCGCGTGGTGGGGTATGACCACGGCAGTACGAATGAATATCGACTTTGACCACACCGACCACACGTTTGCCGAGATTATCCAAGGTGGCTGGATGACTTCGCACGATCCCACCGGGCAGTGGCTATATGGAGCTGACATTGGCACGCATCCCGACTATCGTCGCCGCGGCATTGCGCGTGCCCTCTACGCGGCTCGCCAAGAAACTGTGCGCAGCTTAGGTCTTGCCGGCCAAGTGATTGCCGGTTTAGCCAATGGCTACGGCACCATTCAGCACGAAATCACCCCCGAACAATACTTCGCCCAATTGGTTTCCGGCGAGCGGACTGATCCCACTGTCACTGCGCAGCGAAAAATTGGCTTTCAGCCTTGTCGGCTCTTGACCAACTATGTCAACGATCCCCGCTGCGCTGGCTATGCCGTGCTGCTCGTACTTCCTGCCACGCACGATGTTTCTTGGGAATAATTTTTCAATTCACAATCACCGCCACGATCCGATTTATTGATGAGTTCATCAGTGACAAGTAACGATTCTCTTTTCGCCGCGTTGTCGCCCGCTTGGGCGCGAATCGTCAACGACACCATTGACCGCGGCGAGGGCGTTTACTTGTACTCCACGTCGGGGAAGCGCTACCTCGATTTCACGAGCGGCATCGGCGTGACGAACACGGGCCATTGTCATCCGACGGTCGTCGCCGCGATTCGCGAGCAGGCCGAGCGTTTGCTATTTGGTCAAATGAATTGCGTGGTGCCGGCGGCCGCTCTCCAGTTGGTGGAAAGTCTGCTGCCGCTGATGCCGGCGGGGCTCGACAGCTTCTTTTTCTCGAACAGCGGAGCGGAAGCCGTTGAAGGCGCGATTAAACTCGCGCGCTTGGCTATGGGTCGGCCGAACATCATCGCGTTTCAGGGGGGATTTCACGGTCGCACGTCGCTGGCGATGGCGCTCACCACGAGCAAGACGGTTTACCGCGCTGGTTACCAGCCGTTGCCGGCCGGAATCTTCATCGCGCCATTTCCGTATACACTCCGTTTTGGCGGCGATGAAGAACTGGCCGTTTCTACCTGTTTACGTGAACTCGAACTTGTGTTGGCTAGCCAAACGGCACCCAGCGAAACCGCCGCGATGATTATCGAGCCTGTCTTGGGCGAGGGTGGTTATGTGGTCGCTCCCCCGGCCTTCCTCGCGGGACTGCGAAAAGTTTGCGATCAGCACGGCATCCTACTGATTGTCGACGAAATTCAAACGGGCTTTGGCCGCACCGGTCAGTGGTGGGCTCACGAATATGCCGGCATCCGCCCCGACATTCTCGTGCTGGCCAAGGGGATCGCTTCGGGCCTACCGCTGTCGGCGGTCGTGGCAAGTCGCGAACTGATGAAGCGCTGGCTGCCCGGTACGCATGGCGGCACCTACGGCGGCGGGACGGCATTGTCGCACGTTGCCGCAATGGCGACGATTCGCGTCATCATCGAGGAAGGGCTGATCGAGAATGCTCGCCAACAAGGTGACTATTTGCTCGCGCGCCTGCAAACCATTCAGCAAACCGACTTGCGCATCCAAGAAGTCCGCGGATTGGGGCTCATGGTTGCTTGCGAATTTGATCCCACGGGAGAGAGCAAACTCCTCGCGGGGAAACTCTCCAAAGCCTGTGCCGAACGCGGTTTGTTGCTACTGACTTGCGGCACCTGGGGAAATGTGATTCGCTGGGTTCCGCCGCTGATCGTCACTCGCCAACAACTTGATGATGGCTTACAGATTTTCTCGGAGACGTTGCGCGAACTTTCCTAACCATTCTCGTTCTAAGAAAACCATGACACTCATGAGCCCCCCACGTCGATTCATCAAGCTCGCCACAGAAATCCCCGGCCCACGCAGCCGTGCGATGCTCGACCGTCGCCACGCCTGTACCCCCGCCGGACTTGCGCACTCGACCAGTGTTGCCGTGGCCGACGCGCATGGCGCACTCGTCAATGATGTGGACGGCAACACCCTAATTGACATGGCCGGCGGCATCGGCACGCTCAACGTCGGACACACGCCTCCCGATGTCGTGACGGCCATGCACGCGCAAGCTCAAAAGCTGATTCACGTCTGCGCGCTGGTGGCCACCTACGAACCCTATGTGGAACTCGCCGAGCTTCTGAACGAGATCACTCCCGGTACGTTTGCCAAGAAGACCCTGCTCTCCAACAGTGGGGCCGAAGCGGTCGAGAACTCCATCAAGATCGCCCGCGTGGCTACCGGTCGTCCTGCCGTCATCACTTTTGAAGGGGCTTACCACGGTCGCACCTTGCTCACGCTCAGCCTCACCAGCAAGTACGGGCTGTTCAAGAAAGGGTTTGGACCTTTCGCTCCTGAAATCTATCGACTGCCCGCTCCGAATATTTATCGCCGCCCTGCCGAAATGAGCGAGGAGTCTTATCTCAGTTGGTGTTGCCAACAGCTCGATCATGCCCTAATCGCGCAGGTCGATCCCTCGGCCGTGGCCGCGATCATCATTGAGCCCGTACAGGGCGAAGCCGGATTTATTCCGATGCCTGCTGTGTTTCTCCAGCGGATTCGAGCCATTTGCGATCAACATGGCATCGTGATGATTGCTGATGAAGTGCAGGCCGGCATGGGGCGCACGGGAAAAATGTTTTCCATCGAGCACAGTGCTGTTGTCCCCGACTTAGTTGTCACTGCAAAATCGCTTGGCGCGGGGATGCCCATTTCCGCGGTCACTGGCAAAGCCGAGATTATGGACGCGGCTCATTTTGGTGGAGTGGGTGGCACCTATGGCGGGAATCCCGTGGCCTGTGCCGCGGCGATTGCAGCGGTCAAGATGATTCGTCAGCCGGAATTTCTTGCTCGCGTCAATCATTTAGGTGGCATCATGCGAGAGCAACTCGAAACATGGGCACAGCAGTACGAGATAATTGGCGATGTACGCGGACTGGGGGCCATGCAGCTTTTGGAATTGGTCGAGGATCGCACCACGAAAATCCCCGCCACCGACGCAGCGCTCGCGGTGATTCGCGGTGCCGTTGCTCAAGGAGTGCTGCTGATTCGCGCGGGACTTTATAGCAATTGCATTCGTTTGCTCCCACCGATTGTCATCACCGACGAGCAACTGGCGGAAGGGCTCGAAGTCCTCGGCGCGGCAATCGCGGTTGCGGAATCGACTCGCAATTCTTCCCAGGTGGTCTAAAATAATACCTGTGCGCAAACAGTGGGAAGTCATGCGCAACGGGTGGAGCTTATCGCGATTTGCGACTGCTCATGGCAGAAATCACTTCAGGTATCTCGCCAAAAACCAACAAGAATCGAAAGTTTGATTGACTTCTCCGTAAACCCCCAGCATACTCAGGCCAGTGCGCCGCAAAAAGCGCGAAACCGAGTCCTTTAGGGTAATGCATCTAGGCGTCACACAACCGCCTCGGAGGTGAGACTAATGACCGTGAATCAACTGGGAAATTCTATCTCTACGAAGCAGCGCGAGCGCATCAAGCAATATCTCGCTGCCGCGGGAGCAACTGCTGCTTCCGCAGTCTTGGCGACGACGGCCGACGCGGCACTCGTCGAACAATCTCTCAACATTGCCATCGTCGATGGCAGCGTCGTGCCTATCGATCTGGATGGCGATTCCGTCACCGATTTTACATTCACTCACACGCAATTAGGCTTCTTGCCTTACGACAATCAAGCCCTCTACATCACCAGTAATTCCCCAGGTAGCGAAGTCGCGTTCTTTAGTGCCTCGGGCTATGGCTGGGTGAGCGAAAGCGCCGACGACGATGGCCAAATCGATGGCAGCGATGGTTTGCTCCCAACGAGTGCCGTCCCTTATGGTGTTGCCTATCTGGGCTTCGTCAACAATGGTGGCACCACTTTTAGCTCGGAATTCTTCAATCTCACCGATGGCTTCTTGGGCCTCACGATCGAGATCGGTGGCAACACCCACTACGGCTGGGCGCACATGGACGTTGGCGATGTGGTGCTGGGACCGCCGGATGTTTCCCAGTCGTTCAACGCCGTGCTCAAGTGCATCGCTTTCGAGGATGTGCCCGGTGCCCCAGCCTTGACCGTGGACTGCGACATTCCCGAGCCCACGACAATGGGTCTCTTGGCCCTAGGTGCGACCGGCTTGTTGGCGATGCGTCGCTGTCGTGTGGCATAGAGTTTTTGATCCACTAAACTTGCTTTGCGACCCCGCCGAACAACAATCGGCGGGGTCGTTTTTGTTGAGAACCTTTTGATGGGTGAGCCAATTGCGAAGAAAGTTTTGCTGCTAGGCTGGGATGCCGCCGATTGGAAAATGATTCGGCCGCTGCTGGCCGAGGGTCTGCTGCCTACTCTGCAGGCGCTGATCGAACGTGGTGCCACCGGTGACTTGGCGACGCTCGAACCGATGCTCTCCCCCATGCTGTGGAACACCATTGCCACGGGCAAGACTCCCGATGCCCACGGCATTCTTGGCTTCGTGGAGCCCAAACCTGATGACCAGGGGATTCGCACGGTTTCCAGCCTTTCCCGACGCTCGAAAGCGCTGTGGAACATTCTCAACCAAAATGGTCTGCGGTCGCTGGTGTTTAACTGGTTCGCCAGCTTCCCGGCGGAGCCGATCAATGGCTTATGCGTCACCAACCATTATCAGCATCCCGTGGCGTTTCCCGAGGAACCTTGGCCGCTGCGCGATGGGGTCGTGCATCCCCCAGAACTCGCCGATATGCTCGCGGAGCTCCGCGTCCATCCAGGCGAACTAGGCCCCGACGCGATTCTCCCATTTCTGGGCGATACCAGCCATCTCACGCCCAGTACGGACAAACGGCTCAAAGAGTTGATTGGCATGTTCGCCCAATGTCTTTCGGTCCATGCCGCCTCGACGTGGGCGCTGGAAAATCTGCCCTGGGATTTTTGCGCGATCTACCACGACGCCATCGACCACTTCGGCCACGTCTTCATGCCCTATCATCCGCCACAACTGGCGCACATTTCTGACGGCGATTTTCAAGCGTATCAGACCGTCATGCGCGGGATCTATCGGTTTCACGACATGATGCTGACCCGCCTTCTGCAACTCGCGGGCGACGACGCCACGGTGCTTATTATTTCCGATCATGGCTTCCATAGCGATCATCTACGTCCCGGACCCACGGCAGGTCCAGTGGCTTGGCACAAACCTTTTGGAGTATTTGTCGCCAGCGGTCAAGGTGTGCGCTCGGGTGCGGAAGTCTATGGAGCTAACCTCTTAGATATTGCACCGACGATCTTGTCGCTGTTCGGTCTCCCGCCCGGCGAGGACATGCCCGGCCGCGTCCTAACCGCGGCCTTCGAGAATCTGGTCGAACCAACTCGCATTTTTACTTGGGAAGAAATTGAGGGAGATTCTGGTCAGCATCCGCCGGACGCTCAACAGGACACGATGGCCGAACACGAGGCGATCAAGCAATTAGTGGCCCTCGGTTACATCGAATCTCCCGACGGGGATGTGCAGAAAGCCGTGGACCGTGTGACCTTTGAAATGCGTCGCAACCTAGCCGAAACCCATCGCTCGCTAGGACGTAGTAATGAAGCTGCCGAGATACTTACGCAACTCCACGAAGAAAGGCCGGCTGACTACGGCGTCTCCCTGCGGTTAGCGCAAAATCGCTTGGTGACTGGGGATCTGGCCGGTTGTCGGGCCTTGGTCGAGGAAGTGCTCACCCACGAAACCGACAAACCGGCCGCCACTCTTCTCCGCGCAAATCTCGCCATGGTGGAAGGCAATATTGATGAAGCCTTGGTGCTTTACCTTGAAGCCGAGCGACTCAACGAGCGTTTGCCTGGGCTCCACAACCAGATTGGCTATTGCTATTTGAAATTGCAACGCTGGGCAGACGCCGAGCGAGCGTTCGCTTGGGCCTTGGAAAAAGAGGGCGACAGCGTGCCGGCTCTGCACGGCATGTGTGTTGCAATGTTGGGCCTCGTGCGAGCTGACGAAGCAATCGACCATGGCCTCCGCGCAATCGAACTGCGTCACCACTATCCCAAAGCCCACTTCCATCTGGGCCAAGCACTGGCCATGAGGGGTCGCTATCGCGAAGCCGCCCAAGCGTTTGAAACCGCCGCAGAACTCCTCCCCAAGGCACCCGCACCCCGACTGGCCTTGGCCGAGCTTTATGAGTACCGTCTTGGTAACCCCGAGCGAGCCAGCCAACTTCGAGATGAAGCCGAGCGACTCTCTAAAAGCCGCTCGCTCAAACCACTTGAATGATTTGCTCAAAGGGTAATGCTGTTGAAGGGTGTCACTACTCGTGTCGATCCAAGTCAGAGGCCAGTATGAATTATGAGAGAATCATGTAAGAGAGCATCGTTTTGGGACATGCCCAGTAGTCGCCGCCAACTGCCTGGCCAAGCGACGTTCGCACTCTTCAAGTATAGCGGTTGTGAATGCGGCGCGGTCGGGAAACAAAGTCGATAGGTACACATGTCGTGCCAATGTGAGCGTGGCGAACGCTTCGACGGCTTGCCATTCGCGTTCACGATCTTCCCGAATGTATCGAGATTGTAACTCACCCCGACATTCCTCCAAGGGATCGGCTAAGGGAGCATCGCGAATCGCGCGCTCGATGAGATGTCCACAAAAGTTTCCCAGATCGAGACTGGGATGGCTTAGGCAGAGCAAATCCAAGTCTAGCAAATATACTTCTCGTCCAGAAATTAAGATCTGATCGGGATAGAAATCGCGGTGTGTCGGGACCAGTTTACCGCTTGGTATCGCGAATGCTAACTCTTGGCAAAGGCCGAATACTCGCGAGATTCTTTGCCTCAAATTGGGAAGTTGCCAAGCTGCTTTGTCCAAACATTGCCGCAAGCGCTGAATTTCATCAGTGATTGTGTGTTGACGATCTATCGCAACACTTGAAGCTTGCAGTTTTTCTAAGGTATCGAAGAGTTGCGTAGTGGCGTTAGAGCGCTCAGTACCTAAGAGAGCTGCCCAACCGTCTTCGCCGGCCACAACCTCCTGGAACCACATTTGCCAATCGTCAACAATCCCAATTGGACGTGGTACTTGAATCTGATCTGTCGCACTGCGATTAAATCCATTTTGCCACATGTTTTTCTGGATACGATAATTCTGTCCATGTTTGGGTTTCGCATGAGCTTTGCCCAGAAAGCGATAGGGGGTGGCTCGTTGCCGACTGCGGAACGTGTACTCGATGAGACATCGCTTGCCAAACTTGTGACGCACGATACGCAATGCCAAAAGCTCTATAGAATTATCATGAAGTACTTCAGACAACATTGGCGCCAGTTGTGCCTGGACATGATTCTGATTAATGGCTTGATGAGCTTTGCTGAGCGAAGTATCGCTGACAAGCAGAGAAATATCGGTAAGCGCGGCTTTTGTATCGGTTTGGCGCGCGACCTGCGTAGGACTTTGCGGTTGATCCGCTGCTTCCAACAACGACGCTGCACGTTCCATGATTTCGGTTGCGCTCTCGCGCCAATTCGGTAAGCGGCAGCGAAAGGGTTCTTGAATCATCCGTAGAAGCGAGATCGCGGCATAAAGCTTGATGGCGGACCAATCAGCTTGGCCACCTTGCAGGAGATATTCGCGGATCAGAATTTCAAAGAGTCTTTCGGCGACATCTGGCGGCAACCGCCCCGCCAAAGAGCTTCTTTCAAAATGGGCCAGCAGATTGCCCAAATCTTGTTCCGCATGGCCTAGACAAGCATTATCAAAGTCAATCAACGACACTTGCTCGCCCACCAAGATTTGGTCGAGACTTAGATCACCATGCAGCGAAGTTAAGGGTCGTTGCAGTTGTGAGAGTAAGAGCGCTGCTTGGCTAACGGAGTTGCGAGCGTTCTCGGCTAAGCCAGTCGAAAGCGCTGCCAAGCCTTGAGGAATATCATGCAGGGATGAAATGATCTCTGGGGTACTAATACTCGGAAGCTTGATTCTTGGATGACGATGAACTTCGCTGAGCAACTTCGCCAGTTCCAGCATCGTCGATGTCAGATCGATTGCAGAGTAATAAAGTTGGTCACTCAGTGATGTTCCTTGAACCCACTTGAGCAGTATTGCCTGATGTCGATCAGAATGTCCGAGTACTGTCGCCGGAGTAATTTTGGCCAGTGAGTACAGCGATTTCGCTGCTCGACGTGCTTGTCGATACTCGGCCAGGGAATGGAGTTTGAGAACTGCTTGGGGTTCCCCCTCGATGTCCAAGCGGCCGACGTAACGTCGTCGTGGCTTATATCTGAGTGTGGTCAGGGATGCTGGGAGCAAGTCCTTCATCCGAGGAGCCAGCTTATTGAGCAACAAAGCTTGCTCTGTCGGCGATGCAAGTAGGCTGAGCGAATTCAGTTCGTCGTCGTGAGGAAACAGTGAAATTACCAAGGGCCGATTATTAGGCACGACGATTCGCTCGAGATGTTGTGAGCTTAGCTGTAAGGCCTTAGCCAGTTTCTCGTGGGCATCCAAGCGATGCGCGACGGCATGGGCCCAGAGCGTTTCCGTCTTGGTTTCCAAGACAAACGTAGCAATACAACTGGTGCCAGGCTTATACCGTAGATATTGGCACTTCGCGGACTGTAGATTGAGGCGTGGGAAAGCTTTCTGAAAAGTTGACGTGGCGGCGGCATCGTCGAGTAGCACACGCATCTCGGGAAGAGACTGCTCGCTCTGCACAATCAGTTCGTCGTCGGAATGAAGCAACTGTAGCCCCTCGAAGAATCTATGCCATTACCAAATTGTTGGCAGTCGCCACTTACGTTCTTCAGCGTCATGGAAAAATTGTTCACGAATTTTTGCCACATGCTGCCGAACAGAACCGCTGATCGCTACGGAACCGGTTTCGTAGCCCAAATCGTCCAAGAGATTTCCGGCGGCCGCTTCAAATTTAGCGACATCCTCTGGTTTCATATCCGTGCGCCAGTTTCTGAAGCCCGGCGTCGGTGGCAACCACGCGGCGTTCGCGGACTTACTCCCGTCAGTCTGAGTCCTACCGACATAGTAGTTATGCATATTGTCGTGATACTCAATCCGTAGCAGGTTAGCGATCCGGCGACATTGAGTCTCGCTCGCATGTATGAGCGACTCATAGGAAACTTCCAGATAATGACCTGCCCCCGGGTAGGGAACCAATCCTTAAGTTAGTGTTGGACCTGTTCCAACGCCAGCCTGCTTCGTTCGCTGAGGCGTAGCCGAAGCGAATGA